>JBGQAL010000198.1:0-4088 GCA_041494285.1 Methanotrichaceae archaeon | reverse complement strand
CAATTGAGACCTGCATAGCAATACACGCACCCTTGGGGGCATGTATCATAATCACCTATATCCTTCGATTCGTAACACCCACAATCTTCTCGATTTCCTTTCAGCTTAGCGGGAAAGTCATTTATCCTGAAATTTTGCGCAGTCTTCGAGCATCTATACATCTTGCTTCTTTGACTCCATTTGCCCTACTATATGTGCTTTGTGAGCATATTGTCAATTGCATTCCATGAGTTCTTCCTATTTCGACAAGACTGAATGCGAGTTCAAGCTTTATGCTATCAACCGCATCTTTCCTGTAGCTTTCCGATGCCATAAGAGGGGCCGGTGACGTAATCTAGATACAGTTGAACAAAGACAATTCGGAATTGATCCATAGTTTAACGGCAGTCTATTCGGGGGTCCTCCCGGCGCGAAGCGAAATGCGAAGCATTATCAAGCGTCCCTGAGCCGCCGTTGCCCATGTATGTAGCATCCACCCAACAAAGTCCGCCCCACCCAGCACTTTACCGCATTATCAATGCGTTAGCCCTTCGCCGCAGCGAGCTTGCCCAAGACTCGCCAGGATCAGCGCGTTAAGCGGATGGGCTGATAATGGCAGCGCTGAGGCGTTCCAACGCCGAGGGTAGCCCGCAGGGCCGCTGCCTTTATCTGCCCAGACGTAGCGCAGGTGGCGAGTCAAGCAAGCCGGGCGAAGGGGCAATGTACTGCGGAAAATTGGGGGCGGACAGATTGAATTTATATGGAGACCATCACGCGTGGGATATTTAACGAGACCCAGATGACTTAAACTTAAAGTCGTAACCGGGTTCATAGCCAGGTGAAGATCCGTACATAATGTATTTTGACGTGACAGGTATCAGATATTTCAAAAACAAAGTCACAGCTATATGTAATAGGGTGTAGCCTGCAATATCCCTGAATTCGTGACACCCATCAGCTTTAACGCAACCTACAGTTAATATCATACTAATTATATAACAATATCTTGGTCCAGAAAATCTTGACTTAAGGCCGTCTACTATTATAAGTCGCGAGGCCCTGTATAGAGCCTCGTTCAAAATTTTTTTCATTTCTCGTCCAAGGTAATCTAGGCTAATATTGGCAAATTAGAGCACAATTATAAGCAAGACAGTCCGGATCGAGCATCCGCATGCATGTGTCGGCACTTCACCCGTCGTCTCTCGCCATCAAAGGATGACGGCAGGGTATTCTGTGCCGAGCGCTAGCGAGGGAAGCCAAAAAGACCACAGCCTTTATCTCCTCTGGCCTGTCGTCAACAGGCGAGGGCGCAGGGGACATAGGGCCGACAAGGCAGATGTTTGGAAGCCAGAACCAGTAAGCGCAATGCCAATGAAATACGCCAATGGCAACCGATATCTTAGGACGCTTGGGCTTTTATTAGATGAGAAAATCAGCATCCTTCACGATAGCACTCACTCATATGTAGAATCAATACCAAGCATTTTTGCCTTCTACATATGCCTTCTACATATGCTCCTGCCCAATCGCAACTTCCATGCTGCAAAGTAGCACCTCAGCAACCTTGTTGCAGAATCCTGATCACAACCAATCCCGATGCCCCTTACGAAAGGTTTTTTTTGGAGGGGGATCGTTAGATCCCTCTATCCACCGTGGCACAGCCATAGAAACGATGCCACTCGCGGTCCGCTGCGTCTAAGCGGCGAGGCCTGATCGCGCCACCGAACGCTGAGGGAACCAAGTGTGAAGGAGCGCAGATGGAAGACCGGGCCGACGAGGCAATTGTACAGAAAGGTCAAACCAGAATGCGTAAGCCACTGGAAATATGCACCAATAGAAACAGACATCTGACGACATCTGAGTCTTAGGTGAGATTATGAAACCAGTATCTATAACAATAGCAACCTCTCAATATGTAGATTCAATCCCCCAAATATTCCGTTCTACATATCAGTCAAGCATGCCAAATCGAGTAGCACTTGGTTTGCGCTGCATGCTGGATTTCCCTAAAATAGCCAGCCCTTTGGCATAGGTCGGTTTTCCAAACAATTCAGTCCAAAAAAGCTAATGCGTTTAGTGAGTCCTTCGCCCCATCAAGCCGCTCTTCAGACGGCTATGACAATGAATGTGTTATTATCCCGCCTCGCATCCTTCCATCTCGGAGCGCGTGATGCGAAGCATTATGCGGTAGTAGATCCGAGCCCCCGGTCAAGACCGACCTCCCTTGCTGCGATATACTGAGTCCAAGAGATAGTTGGGTGATTGAATATTCAATCCTGGCCAACTAGGGCAAAATAGGGGTCTACAGAAAGAATCTCGGGTCTGAGCATATATTAGATGCCACCCAAGCAGAGATCTATCCTCCTAGAGCCTGTAGAAGCCCTATGGAGGTCAAAGACAGGTATCTGGGAGACATGGGTTTGATTAAGAAGGCAGATAGGCTCTAGGCGAGGCGTCACCGACGACATCCAACCTTCATCCTTTATCTCCTTTAGCTCAGCCATCTCACGCATCCCTGGCAAGAATGTACTCGACAGCGGCCGTTGCTTTTCCGCTGGCTTTCATCAACATGGTCTTATCGTCCTTGAGAGCCTTCAGCCAGTGCTGGATATAGGCTGAGGAGTTCTCAAGCGTGTTGTCGATCCCGTTTCTGGCACAGAGGTAAGCGCTAGTTAATTCGGCCACCAACTCCTCAAAGCTGTAATCCTCGCCACCGAAAGCAGCAATTGTCATGATCCCAGGACGGTTTAGCCTCGACTCGTGGCCTGTTGCATGGCCGTACTCGTGGAATTTGGTCGCTGCATATCCCTCCGTGGTCCTGAACGTCCCAATGGACGGGAGGTTAACCAGATCTTCTTTCGGCACATAGTAGGCCGAGCTGCCGCTTTCTCTGTAGGCAGGTGGGTTCGGCATCCCAGACATTATAGAGTTGCAGACTTCGATCAGGTCTCGATCAGGGTCTAAAGCTGCCACCCCATCTTTCTTCGGGACACCCTCGGTCTGTTCCCAGTTGAACACCGGAAAGGATCGAACAAAATGGAATACCCGCTCCTCTTTAGTCCCGTCCTCCTTCTGGACCTCTTTGACCTTCTTCTCCGAGAATACGATGTAGGTGGCTTTCTCGCCCCGTTTTATGTGGCCACTGTGCTTCTGAGCCTGCCGGAATGTCATCCAATAGGGGTTTGAGTAACCCCTTACCATCTCGGCAATCCCCAGGGCCAAGATGTTAACGCCCCTGTATTCCTTGCCAGTGTCATAATTAGTGGAGAGTCGACCTGTCCATGGTCTCTTCCATGGTATGATTCCCTGTTCCAGAGCTGCCAGTATGCGGTCGTTCACCTGAGAGTAAATATCCGAAGGCGTCTTTCTCAGGCCCCCCTACTCTGTGTAACCGAATCCTCTGCACTCCTATTCTCAGCCTCTTGAAGCAAT
This sequence comes from Methanotrichaceae archaeon, assembly GCA_041494285.1. Taxonomy (GTDB): domain Archaea; phylum Halobacteriota; class Methanosarcinia; order Methanotrichales; family Methanotrichaceae; genus Fen-7. Next base: position 677 of record JBGQAL010000198.1, on the reverse strand, counting down.
TCAAGTCTAGCGAGGTTGACATTCCGGAGACCATTCAGAACGCTCAAAACCAGATCAATCTCTGTAATATCCTCCGAGATGGCTTTCTTAAAATCAACAGGGATCATGACCTAAACCTCCTGATCATGCTTGGAGTCTGTTTCGGAAGGCTCATCCCCAGGGTAAACTGGCCTGAATCCACCACGCTTGATGAGGCTATCAGGATCATCCTCGGCTTCTGCCTCCTCTCGGGCAAGCCTGACCATGCGCTGATAACTCTTAGGCATCTTGTAGAGATTCCTATCATGCTCCTTCAGGGTTTCAGCCATGGACCGGCTACGAGGTCTTGACTCAGCAAAATATTTACGCTGATGTTTGCACGGGCCGCCTCGGTATATGAAACTCGGACAAGAGCAAGCCTTGGGTGTCACAACATAGTAGCCATCTTTTTTATTGCTAAGAACCAATATCAGCTCACCGCACATTCTGTAGAATGGCGGCATCTCTTTGGGCTCTTGACCATTGTGGTCATAGGCGATCAACTGTTTTACCGCTTCGATACTTTGCGTTGCATAAGTCCTTTCTTTCAACAACATTTGTTAATCAACTCCTAATTAATTGATTCAATTTTCTAAAATAGATACAGTAAAATCAATTGTCACTTAGCCGACTGCTACCGACTTATCTCTAATCTTAAT
>JBGQAL010000177.1:0-5052 GCA_041494285.1 Methanotrichaceae archaeon | reverse complement strand
TTCGAAACTCGAATTACCAGAGCCACGAAGAATTAGCAAGTGCAATCCGACGTTATATCATCTGGAGAAATAAAAATCATGAGGATAAAATTGTAAAGCCCATAGAAAATCGAGTAAACTTTCTATGAAAGGGCACTAGTTACCAAGAACCTCTTCTATGCCATCAGGATCGATGGAACTTTCGACTATGTAAAGACAAGGAGTGTGCCGGTCCAGAGCAAGCCGTATGTTCCTCTGTCGGAGGCTATTAAAGCCCAGAAGATATTCGAGTTCCATAACATCACAGGGACCATAGTCGGTTTTAGGTGTCCCTCCTTCATGAGCGGCATTAATGTTCCGGGTTTTCAAATGCACTTTATAACGGCAAACAGGTCAGCCGGTGGTCACCTCTTGGACTTCAGATTGGGAAACGCCAGCATCAAAGTCGATGATCTCTCGGAATTTGAAATGGTCCTGCCGAACAATGAGGAGTTCTACAAGGCGGATCTGTCAGGCAACCAGCAGGCGACGGTGAAGACGGTGGAGAGCAACCCCAAGAAATAAAACGACAGCTTAATTTTTTTTTGGGTTAACCGGAATACGACTGACCGCTAGTTCCTTCCGAGACGCTGGCCCTAGCGACCTCACGTGCTGAACTCCAAAACCATATGGGATCTATTATTTGAGTGCCACGTAGTCCACCTGCTCATGCGGGTGGGCATGAGGCGGGATCTCCACATCAGAATCCAAGGTGAACTTAAAAAGTTATAGAACCAGAATCTCTAAATAAAACTAAGCCCTATATGAATACTAAGTTTTTGAAAGCTTAATTGAGGAAGTCATGAAAGATAAATACCTTACAACGAACCTGGGAGTTCCCGTCGCCGACAACCAAAATTCACTAACCTTTGGCGAACGTGGACCCGTATTGCTCCAAGACTTTCAACTGATCGAAAAGCTGGCCCACTTCGACCGTGAGAGAATCCCTGAGCGCGTTGTTCACGCTAAAGGTGCTGGAGCATACGGGTATTTTCAGGTGTACAAGAGCATGGCAGAGTACACTAAGGCCAGTTTCCTTCAAGACCCGAAGAAGCAGACGTCAGTCTTCGTCCGGTTTTCAACCGTTGTCGGGGCGCGGGGGTCTGCCGACACGGCTAGAGACCCCAGAGGCTTTGCCGTGAAGTTCTACACCGAAGAGGGAAATTATGACTTGGTTGGCAACAATCTTCCTGTATTTTTCATCCGTGACTCCCTTAAGTTTCCGGACATGGTACATGCCTTCAAGCCCGCGCCTGACACGAACATTCCTACCAGCTCATCAGCCAACAGTCGTTTCTGGGATTTCATCTCCTTGACACCGGAATCGACCCACATGATAACCTGGCTCTTCTCCGACCGTGGAACTGTCAATAGCTACAGGAAAATGGAAGGATTCGGCGTAAATACCTACAAGTGGGTGAACGCCGCAGGAAAAGCCATCTACATCAAGTATCACTGGAAGCCGGTCGCTGGTGTGGAGACGATCGACCGTCACGAGGCCACCCGCCTGGCTGGAGAAGATCCGGACATCACCACTCGCGACCTTTATTACTCAATTGCCTCAGGGAAAACTGTTGAGTTCGAGTTGAAGGTTCAGATGATGGAGATTGCCGATGAGTTGAAGCAGAGCTTCGACCCGTTGGATGCTACCAAGACCTGGCCGGAAGATAAGTTTCCACTGATGCTTGTAGGCAAGATGATACTGAATCGCAACCAGGAAAACTACTTTGCTGAAGTGGAGCAGGCTGCTTTCAGTCCCTCCACCATAGTTCCTGGAGTTGAACTCTCGGCGGATAAGCTCCTGCAAGGTAGGGCATTCTCATATGCTGATACCCAGCGCTACAGGTTGGGACCCAATTACCTGCAACTACCGATCAATCGCCCAATTGTTCCAGTCAATAACGAGCAACGTGATGGGCCTATGCAGTACGCACCATATGGGAACGGACCGGTTAACTACGAGCCTAACACGCTTGCAGATGGCATGCCCCACGAGGCGCCGGCTACCCCGGCAGAAAAATACCATCTGGAAGGAGATGTAGTGCGGCGGAAGATCAGCCTGACCAATGATTTCGAGCAGGCGGGCGTTCGCTACCGCTCCCTGGGCAAGGTTGATCAGGATCACTTGGTGGACAACATCGTTGACTCGCTGGGAAAGGCGGATAAACCGATTCAGCAGCTCATAGTTGAAAATCTTTCCAAGGCAGACCAAGAGTTTGGCAGGCGCGTGGCGGAAGGGCTAAGAGCTTAATTGAAGATAGATCGTTAGAAAACTAAGGATGGACATTAGAAACAACATATCGGAGATTCGGAAATGAAAAGCCTTAAAGGGTCAAAGACCGAGAAGAACGTACTTCTGTCCTTTGCCGGGGAATCCCAGGCAAGGAACAGATATTCATATTTTGCCTCCCAGGCGAAGAATGAAGGCTACGAGCAGATAGCGGCAATATTCTTGGACACCGCCGACAACGAAAAGGAGCACGCAAAGGTATTCTTCAAGCTCCTGGAGGGGGGAGAACCTCTAGAGATCACTGGTGCCTTCCCGCCAGGAATCATTGGGGACACCAAGGCCAATCTAAAGGCTGCTGCTGAAGGTGAGATGTTCGAGAACACCAAGCTCTATCCGGGTTTTGCAGGCATTGCCGAGAGTGAGGGTTTCCACGAAATCGCCAAGACCTTCAATCTGATATCTAGCGTCGAGAAAGGGCATGAGAACCGGTATCGTACACTGCTCAAGAACGTGGAAGAAGGCACCGTCTTCAAGAAGGGCGGGAAAGTCTTCTGGAGATGCCGCAACTGCGGGTACATTCATGAGGGCACCGAGGCTCCGGAGGAGTGTCCAGCCTGCCAGCATCCCAGGGCGTACTACGAGCTTTTGAGCGAGAACTACTGAGGAAGAACGCCTAATAGAAAGGCGAACTTGATTTTTTTTTCGACGAAAATTTTTCGATGATTATTTAATTATGGTGTCTCAGCCGTAGATCAAGCGCTGCTACTACTCTTCAATTTCTTCATCGGTCCATTCGCCTATCTCCTTCTGGAGGTCCCCAAGATACCGCTTCAGAACTGCTGCCCTTCTACTGGCGATCCTCCTCGCACTCTCGGTGTACATCCCGGACTCAAGCTTCAGGATCTTTTTAAAGAAGTGGTCAAGGTTCCACATTTTGTCATCTGGTGCCCTTGTCTTGCAGAGGGGGTCCTCCGGGCTGTAGAACTTTCTTCCCATGGCACCGCCGGTCATGAAGACTCTTGCTATTCCTATGGCGCCCATTGCATCCAGCCGGTCTGCATCCTGGAGAATCTCGGCTTCCTTGGTGGCTGGAACTATGCCCTTGGAGAAGCGGTGTACATCGATGGCATAAAGGACCTTATTTCTTAAATCCTCGGGAAGGCTCTTCTTCTTCAGGAATTCCTCAGCAATCCGCAGTCGAAGAACATCCGATTCTGCTGATGCTTCGGAAAGCTTTGATTCAGCCCCTACATCGTGAAGTAGGGCTGCATAGAGAAGAACCTGCATGTCAGCACATTCCTCCTTGCCTATTTTTTGGGCGTTTTTGTAAACCCTCATTAGGTGAGAAAAATCGTGGGCCGAGTCTGCTGCCTCGTACATCACCTTGATCTCATCCAGCGTGGTTTCTGGAATGGTTTCCGTATCAAAGTCCATCTCGGAGCACATCTATGCGAGATTCCGTCCTCAGCATAAATAATCTACCGGGGAAAAGCGGATAGATATGATTGATATACAGATGATGAACAATGGCATCCAAACTGTGACTGACTGATATCAAGTCTCTACACTATTTCTACACTATAATTCAATCCTTCTGCCTTGGCAATCTGAGCCAGGTAATCCTGCACTGACTTCTTATGGCCTTTCTGGCTTGCCAGCCTTTGAATCTCTCTCATCATGCCGCTGCCGTATTGCATGGCCTTCTTCTCGTATTGAGCTATCGAGTGCGGAAGGTATCTCTCTGCCACCTCCCTAAGGGGCAGCTTTCTAACTCCGTCGCACACCTTCTTTTCAGGTGGAATGGCACGTGCGGCCTGAACAACTCTTACATCCATGTAGGGCAGCGAGAAGGAGGTGTTATGAAGTGCAGCCACGGCCTGATCCCTGGCAAGCTGGACGGGAAGGCCCAGAAAATCCCTCTCAAGATCCTGGCTGAGGGTGTCCGTTTGGAGATAGCGCGCGTATCCTCCAAAGAGTTCGTCTGCGCCCTGGCCTGCTAGGATGCGCCTGTAGCCGTGGCTTCCTGCCCACTCGGCAACGAAGTACAGGGTTGTCGCTACTGATGCATTCACAGGATCTATCTTAGGGATAACACGCAGAACCTGGACCAATGCAGCTTCAATCGATCCTGGGTCTACAACTACCGTATGTAGAGACAGTCCCAGCTCGGTTGCCACCTGCTGTGCCCTTCTCAGGTCGTGAGAACCGGTGACCCCCACGGCAATGCACTCTCGACCGGCCAATTGAGCAACTAGGGCTGAATCAACACCACCTGAGAGAGCGACTACGCCTTCATCGCTCCTGAGCCGGACGGCTATCTCGATGGTCTCGCCGAGATCCATCGGGGGATATTCTGGATCTACTTTCCATTTATCTTTCCCATTGCAGACCACTGTTCCTGCGGGGCAGTCTCCGGCCATAATCCCAAAGTGGTCGCGCGCCGTGCATCCATCCCATTTGAGGAAGAACTCCCCCCCGAATCTTGATGTCGCGTCGGGATTTTCCGAGAGAATGGTCTTCAACTCATCATTGGAGAGCCGTTTTCCTTCCAGCTCAATCCAGCCCTTAAGCTCAATATAAGAAACCATGAAATCGCAACCCTTCTAGTCTACAATGGTACCCAAATAATTATCGTAAGGTAGACGTCGTTCAATCTCCTAAACCAGGATAATTGCAGCGCTTTGAGTAGGTCATCTAATCGTGAAGACGGCACTATGCCAATACATTGAAGATGGGGTCGTGTATGTCTATAATTGATAGGATTTATATATCTTGAGTTTGATTCCCCCTCATGTGGGAGTAGT
>JBGQAL010000139.1:0-7294 GCA_041494285.1 Methanotrichaceae archaeon | reverse complement strand
GGTTGGCGTTGGGTATTCTGTGTCCTATGGTCTCCATCATGTGACCATAGTCCCACCAGGACATCACGCCATATGCTGTGTCAGGATAGGGGTACTGCTGACCGTTTGGTGGCCTAGGATAGATGGTGTATATGTCCATACCGGGGCTTGGTGTGTTGTTCATCAACCAGACGCATGATGTGTACCAATCCGGAGTCGGACCGCTGGCGTACTTTGCCGCTGCAATGGAATTGGGCATGCTCGGGAATACGAATAGCATGGTCGATATCAGCAGTATCAACGATATCTCTATGTTCCTTTTCAGAGGTCTCTTCATCAAATCGTAAACAAGCAGCATCACCGCAACTGGCAAGACTATTGTTGCCAATAATAACAGCAGCGTGTTAGGTGCCTGGAATAGGCTCAATACGATGAACAGAAGTAGCGAAGGAAGCAATATGCCAAGGATTATGTGCTCAATTCTCATCTCTTTGTACAATCTAGCCAGATCGACCAATTCTATGCTCAGGTAAGCGCATAGGATAGCCACATTGACCGCGTAGTAATAAGCAGACCTGTTTGCGTCTACGGTTATGATCAGAATAAACAGGCTCCACACAACTACTAGGAGATCTCCAGGCTTCTCCTGCCTTACGTATCGGTATAACAGCAGCGCCAATCCCAAAACGGCGAAGTAGAATGGAGATAATTGGCTGATGATTCCGGGGAAGTTTGCGTCTATTCCATTGTTTGCGAAGATCGGAGATAACTCGGCAACTGTAGAAGCACCTCCTGCTCTGGGAAACAGATATGTGAACAGCGTGGAGATGAACGTTCCCATAAATTGAGGTGCAGCCAATTTGAGGACCAAAAATCCCAGAATTATAACGCCCGCAATTGATCCAGGATAGTAGTATTTGTTCAGGCCCATATGGTTGAGCAACTTCGACAAAACGCTGATGGCTAAGGCGAAAATAATCCCTAGCAGAAGTATTGTCGGTTGGAATAGAGAGTATCGATTAAGGTTAAATCCGTCCGCTGAGTTGGCGAAGGGCAGAATCATGAGCAGGGCGATGAAGAGAGCAATTCCCCCGATTATTCCCAGATATTCCGTATCCCTTCCCCGGATGTGATCCACTACGCTCTGGATGGTTAAGGCGAGGAGGAGTATTCCTTCAAACATAACCGCCAAGGGCCAGGAGTCCAGGTAAAGGCCCATGGAGATGCCGGCCAGGACCGTGTACAGGAGAGGATACTTCAGAGCCTTCATATCTCTTTTCAGGATTGAGTCCAGGGACAAGCCGCTGCCTGTGCCTAGAGCCAGGAGGAAGAAGAGCATGGTCAGGGTGCTCAACAGGATCTCCGAAGCATGGTGGTCTGTGAACCCGAGAGTGGTTCGCGCGATGAGCTGACCGGGAAGGACCACTGTCAATAAGGCGGTTATGATACCGCAACCTCTTCCGGCAATCTCCTTTCCGATGAAGTAAGCTGGCAAGACCAGGAGAGTTCCCATCAAGACCGGCCAGAAGGCCCCAACAACATCTACAGTGTGTAAGGCAGGACGGCCCAGGCCTACTATGTAAGATGCGATTGTTATGCCCCAGCTATCAAAGGGTCCAAAGTGTATCGGTGTACCGTAGGGGAAGTTGGTTAGAGGATCGTAGAAGGTGCGATGCAGGTTCAAGACCGTGCTCTTGGCAAGCATCATGTTGTACCATGCATCGCTCTCGCTGCTGAACATCACTGTGTTGTTTCCTGTAAACACAGCTTTCCACGGCAGCACGGCGCGTAGATAGATGGAGAACAGCATGATGGCGAGAAGGCCAAGGTACCAGTACATGGGCGGTATGCGCAAGACCTCTTCACCGCCTAGCTCCTCTTGATCTTTGGCAGCGGATTTGTCTTGATCTGTATTCTTTGTATCCAATGATCCTTTATTTGTATGATCGGATTTTTTCTTGATATCATCGGCTCTCTTCTTCATCGGGATGGACAACCAGCTACAACCACATAAACGTTTTGAAGGCTGACTTCGGTCCTGGTGCAGCTAATCGGAGAGATTGAGAATTATCGAAGGTCCGTCAAGGTTTGGAAGTACTGTGACGGATCTACTCGATCTTCTCTGTCAAAACCGAGGCTATCCCCCGCCCGGCCAGGATTCCGGTGGCCGCAGCGGTTACTATGCCTCTCGACAGGCCTGCACCATCTCCCGCAACGTAGAGCCCTCGAATGGAGGTCTGAAGGCTCCTGTCCACTTCAACCTCGCGGGCATAGAACTTGATCTCAGGAGCGTAAAGGAGGGTGGAGTCTGCGTTCACCCCGGGCACGATCTGGTTTAAGGTCTCAAGCCCCTCGATGATGTCCATCACTATCCTTTGAGGCAGAGCCAAGGAAATGTCTCCAGGAGTGACATCCTTGAGGGTGTTTTCGACCGGGTTTCTGGCAATTCTCTCTTCTGTAGACCTGCGGCCTCTGTGCAGGTCTCCCAGCCTCTGGATGACCGGCCTTCTTCCACCAATGGTGGTGACAAGCTTGGCAATGGACATGCCGTATGCTGTGGTATTCTCCACAGGCTTTGTCAGCTCCAGCCGGACCAGGAATGCGAAGTTGGTGTTCTCCGACCGCTGATCAGTCATTGAGTGGCCATTGGTGGCGATGAACTCCTGGTACTCCTCCTTGACCACGAAACCTCCTGGGTTAGTGCAGAAGGTCCTGACGAAATCGTCGTACCTCCTGGTGATTATGTGGAACTTGGGATCTCTGTTTATTCGGGTGACAGGGTCCATTATCACCGAGGGCACCTCCACCCTTACCCCTACGTCCAGGGGACCATAGCGGGCCTTTATCCCGTATCTTTCGATGATTTCTCCGGTCCACTGGGCGCCTATTCGGCCTAGAGCCATCAGGGTCCGCCGAGCCTTAAGCAGTGTGCCATCAGCCAGCTTGATCCCTCTACATTTTCCTTCCTCAAAGATGAGGTCTGTTGCCCTAGAGTTGAGAAGGAATTTGACCCCTTTCTGCACCAGGTCTCTCTTGAAGGCCTCGATGATCAAAGGCGTCCTGTCTGAGCCCATGTGCCGCTGTCTTATGGGTATGAAACGTGCACCGGCAGCGGCAGCCTTTCGTTTTAGCGTCTCTGCTTCATCTTCGGAAGGTTCCAGGGTTTGGCCGGGTGCACCATACCGGAGAAACGCCAAATCCACTTCGTCGACAAGATTCCAGGCTTCGTCTCCTGCCAAACGCTCAAGGTCTCCGCCTATTGCAGGGTGAAGGTTCAGAAGGCCGTCGGAGTAAGTTCCTGCTCCTCCCACGCCGCACATGATAGAGCATGGATCGCAGTGGAGGCAGTGATCTCTCTTCTTCATGGGGCAGACGCGGTCGGATACATCCTTTCCCTGGTCAATCACAAGGATGTCAGCCTTGGAACGGGAAAGCTCCAGGGCGGCAAACATGCCCGCTGGACCAGCACCAACGATGATCACATCGGCCATACAAAATAATATGGCACTGTTGCTATTTACGTTGATTGGGGTCTGATTGGTCCAGGATGAGCTGCTTCGACTGCGTCATTAACCTGACAATCGAGGATGACTTATCCAAGCGCTGAATCTCTTTAGAAAAGTTGGTGGGCCCGACGCGATTTGAACGCGTGACCTCACGGTTATCAGCCGTGCGCTCAACCTGGCTAAGCTACGGGCCCGGCCCGCCTGTGGGTTTGTAGATCCCATTAATAACAGTTTCCCTGTTGTCTTCATAGTTTCAGAGTTCATCTGTGTCGAGAAGATGACTCCTCGGGCATTTCGTCTCCATTGCATCGCTCTTTGATCCTACCACCCATCCGAATCAGCGTATTCCCTAGTGAGGCAGATGAGATCATGAACGGCGGCTAGTAATCTCGGGTGCGACACAACACAACAGTTCACCAGAAATCAGTCTTTCGACAGCCTTAAATCCGAACAGGAAGAGTTCGCCTGGTGATATTTTTATGGATGCTCCCAAAAAAGAAGAAAAAGAAGATCTAACTGGTTTGTTTGACCTGGCCATCCCTCTGAGTACGCCGGTCTCAGTCATCCGCGAGCTGGTGGAGAAATTCGAGCTGGACCTTGTGAAGAGGAATGGCAAGATGGACATGACAGGAGAGGTCATGGACAGGGAGATCCTGGTTCTGAGAGGCGATCTTGAGACTGTAATGGCGGCAAAGAAGTACATGTTCGAGGCCATTGACAGGAAGATCGAGGAGTGGGAGAAGAACGAGCGGAGCGAGAAGTACAAGAAGTACTACGAGGCCAGATTAAAAGAGAACGCTGAGGCCAAAGAGCAGGAAGGCGACTCCGCCGAGCCCATGGAGCAGAGTATCGATTGGTCAAATACGAGGGATTGAGCACCAGAGACCGCTCTGCCTCTCAGCTTTACAGAACACCCATGAGCTTATGGGCCTGGGGAATAACCGCTACTTTATCAGGGTCCAGATACCTGGATACCTCTTCCTGGATGTGGATCAGGTCTATAGATTTTGGCTTCTGGACGCCTGAGGCTGGCTGCAGCACAAGGAATGCATCAATATCCTTCAGGCCCAGGCATGCGTCCTCCACCTCTGAAGCTTGGGTGCCGGAGAGGATGACTATCTTGACTATGGTGTAGACCCCCTTTTCCGAAGACATCCTGGTGCATGCCAGCTCGTTCTCGATTAGGTCAGGCCACTGAGAGTCAGGGCATGCTCTGTGGCTGGGAAGCTTCAGGTCAATGGCTGAAAAGTCAATGAAGTCGACGATCTCTTCAAACCGACTGACGGAGTAGCCGTTGGTCTCAAGGTACACCTTCATCCCCGAGGACTTGCACTCATCCGCAAGGGCTCCAACGAACTCGTGCTGGCACAAGGGCTCGCCTCCGGTAATGGAGACGCTGTGCAGACCCGGACTGCGGAGTTTATCAATCTGGACCATAACTGTCTTGACGCTTATCGGGTTTGGGATTATAGCAAAGCATCCCGAGGCCGGTGGATGCTCAATTCTACACGTATCCACGGGATTCCCAAAACCAAGGGTGTCGCAGTAGCTGCATGTCAGGCCGCACCCTGCCGTGCGTACGAAGATCTGCCTTCGTCCGATTAGAGGCCCCTCGCCCTGAATGCTGGAGAAGATCTCCCCGACGTTGCCTTCAAGCGTACTCGGTGGGGTCGGCAACACCCGCCTCCTTAAAGCCTCTCTTGCGGTGCTGGCAGGACTCGCATGTGCCGCACTGCTTCTCGTCGTTCAGGTAGCACGACCAGGTCAACGCCAGGGGAGCACTAACCTCGATGCCGGTCTTCACGATCTCCCGCTTGAACATGTTGACCAGCGGAGCCTCGATGACAGGAGGTTTGCTAAAGGACGCCACTGCCTTCGGCAGTAGGAAGTTGAACCTCTCCACGAACTCCGGGCGGTTGTCAGGGTAGGATTGAGCTTCCTCAGCGTTGAAACCTACAAATATCTTCTCAGCACCTATGTATTCGGCATAGGCTGCAGCCAGGGAGACAAAGACCAGATTCCGACACTGGACCCAAGTTGGTGGCGTGGCCTTGGCGTTAAGGTCAACCTGGTCTCCCGTAGGTATCACGGCATCGGCGCTGGTCAGGGCGGAAAGGTTGCGAAATAGGTCAATGTCCACAGAGACCAGATCCGCGGCCCCAAGCGCCTCTTTGATCTTCGCTATGACCTCCAGCTCCTTCTTCTCGGCCTTCTGGCCGTAGTTAACGTGAAACAGGTACAGCTCATAGCCTGTTCGCTTGGCAATTGTGGCGGCAGTTGTTGAGTCCATGCCGCCGGAGCAAAGGCAGACTGCTTTCTTCGCAATCTTCATTCTATCATCACCCATTTATTCTTGCCTTCCCACAGCTTGACAGAAACCAGGTTTACTGGTGTGCCATCAAGGTCTCTCTTCAAACGCTGGAATATCCACCCTGCTATATGCTCGGCTGTAGGGTTGGGAACTATTTCGTTCAGATCTCTGTGGTCCAGGTCCTCCAAGGCAGAGGAAACCGACTTTTTCAATGAGTAAAAGTCCATCACGAACCCGTCCTCTCCCACGGGACCGTCGATAATTACTTCGGTCTTGTAGGTGTGGCCGTGAACTCTGGTGCATTTGCCGTCATAGCCGGGCAGGTGGTGTGCCGCGTCGAACTCCGTGCATAGGCCGATCTTCATTCCGAAACCCTTCCTCTTCGACGATCAACCTCATCAAGCTGGTCCAGCATCTTTCGCAGCGCCGTCCTGACTGCGTCAGAGAAGTTGATGAACTTCTTTCCATCGCCCACGTGGGCGTTTACGTCATCTATTATGTGCTGGGGGATCTCCACAGTGACCTTGGGCATGTATTCCTCCGGTATGGCTGGGGGAACACTGGGCCCTTATTAAAGGTTTTTCCCCCTTCCCTCTTTTTATGGTCGGTCCCTAAATCTAACTTTCAGTACTCTGTCTTCTCGACGATCTCCTGGGGAGCCCCGGCCAGAGCCACCAGAGCCTGAGCCTCCATGAAGTGCAGCTTTGCCGGAATAACAAGGATGTGCAGTGGCCTGCCGAAGTCGTAGCTCTTGAGCGTTCCCAGAAGACCGGCCTTGACGGTAGCGTCATCGGATCCTGCCCGGGCTATGCCAACTCCCAGAGCATTGTGCAAAACGTTATCGCCCGCGATTTGCTCCATCTCCAAAAGCAGTTCTGTTCCCTGGTTAACGGTCATATATCTCGTGTCCTGGATATCGAGAAAGAGCATGGTGTGCAAATTCCTATCCAGGTTCTCCTTCAGAACCAGGTAAGGCGTCTCGGGAACTATCCTCTTCCCATGAACAGTGTAGTCGAAAGGTATTGTGGTGGACCGGCCGAACCTGTAGTTCTGCAGGCCGATTGCGCCAGAGACGGCTGTTACTATGGACGAGGAGTGGATGACTTTTGTTTTTATTCCCAGCTCCAAGGCCCTGAGCCGCAGGTCTAGGTGGGTTGTGGAAACCATGGGGTCGCCGCCCACAAGAAAGGCCACATTCAACTCCAGGGCCTCCTTCAGCCAGGACGGGTCCACCTCGACATCGGCCCTGGACAGGAGATGGATTTTCTTGCCGTAGAGCCTTTCAAGATCTTGGACCGAGGCTCCCATCAGGCGAGAAGTATAGAACTCGGCATAGACCTTGTCTGCTTTTCGGACCGTCTCCAGGCCTTTGATGGAGATGTCCAATTCGTCATAGAGGCCTAGGCCAATGAAGAACAGCATGGGCATTAGTTGTCCAGGCCCTTTAAAATCCCTCCCTCTGCTTCGTGCCATTCCCGCGGTAGATCTATATCCTTTG
>JBGQAL010000002.1:0-48844 GCA_041494285.1 Methanotrichaceae archaeon | reverse complement strand
CCCGATATCAGGGAGACTGTTATTATGGCGAACATGGCCTGGAATATCATGAACGTCAGTGCCGGTATGGTCAGGCCTTCCTTTACCCCCATGCCGACCCCATTCAAGCCTAGGAAGTCCAAGCCTCCTATTACTCCTCCGATGTCCTTGCCAAAAACCAGGCTGTATCCGTAGAGTATCCATTGAAGGCTTATTATGCCCATGATGGCGAAGCTGAATATGATCGTGGATATGGCATTCTTTTTTCTGACCATGCCTCCGTAGAAAAAGCCCACCCCTGGGATCATGATCAAGACCAGGGCTGCGCTGATCATGACCCAGGCGTTATCGGCAGCATTTATCTGTCCGTCTGCGGCCGATGCCGTTCCCATGAGCAGAGCTAATAATGTCAAGAACCAGAATGTACGCATGTTACCACCGCTCGTTAAGAGAAATGCTTATTTTATAAGGGTGTTTAGGAAAAGATATGTTTAATTCATAGGATTTATGAAAAGATATGCGATTTTAAGCCTTCTTAAGAAAAAGGGCGTTCTCTAGACCTTATTCTTGGCCGATTACGATTCTCATCGAAAAAGAAACGATGAGGCGCGGAGTCCCATCCAAACATCAGCTCCAGTTTTATCCTTTCCTTACGATCCTGACGATCACAGCCACGCCGATCAGGTTGATGATCAGGATCAGAGCCGGTCCGATGATCTTGCGTAAATCCTGGGGGAGCCACCCGCTGGGCACGGACTTCTCCACGAGGTTCAGGTTCAGCATCTTATCTCCGTTCAGGCAAATCTGAACGGGCGTCGAGCCGCTCTTAATGGTGTAGATTCCTCTGGGCAGACCTTTGAAAGTGATCTCCTCGCCGGAAGCGTTTGCCACAAGATCTTCGCCCCTGTAAATCGCAACATCGCCTTTCGCACCCGCCACCCTCAGATCGTAGTTTTTCTTCAGCGGAATTCTTGTGGCTGACTCGGAGAAGTTCTCAGGAATACCGAGCAGCTCCAGGATGGTGGGAGCAATATTAACCTGGGACCACACGCCGCTGAGGCTCAGGTTGTCCACCCCAGGCCCACGAACTACCAGGGGTATGCGCAGGCTTTCCAGCCTTGTCGAGTACTTGCCCGAGGCATGAGCACCCTTGCTCTTTCCTGGCTTTGGGAAGGACATGCCGTGGTCCGCCGTTACTATCAGAACGATGCAGTTCCTTCGGCAGGCCTCGGCCAATCTGCCTAAAGGAGCGTCCAGCGCCTGAACCGTCTGGATGTACCCAACGGAACCTAAATCCTGGCCAACGCTATCCACTCCGCCGATGTTGATGAACAATACAAATGGCCGCGATCCCAGCCGTTCGACCAAATCAGCAGCGGCATCTAGCTCAAAGCAATTGTATTCTGCGTATGCTTTCTGTCCGTGATTCGAGGCGTAATCATGGAACTTGATCTGCCAGAGTCCAAGGTCCTGGCGGATGTCCTCGGGCAGACTCCCCCTGGACCCAATTGTCGGTCCAGGTCCAGGTATGGAGTTGTTGCCAAAATACAGAACTCCATCCTGTTTTTTCAGTATCTCCAATGTGTCGCCCCTCTGGAGTAACGCTAGGCATAGGTAACCCTTCTTCCGGACCTAGTCGAAGATGGTCGGGCCGAGGGCTTCCGGATCTGCGTTTGGATCGCCGGTTATGAGCACGCTATGGCTCTTCAGAGTCTCAGGAACGGGAACTCGCACGTCCAAGACCCTTGCTACATCTCCGGTTAGGTTGAAGAGTAGGGCCTTGTCCAGGGCTGAGCCGTCCAAGGCGTAGGGCGTGTACTCGGGGTAGACATAGCTCGCGCCGAATCCGTCCACGACCAGAATGACCGCTCCCGTAGGGTGGACATCCTCGCCTACCTCTACATCCAGGGCGCTGACTGTTCCAATGAGGGATAAAAAGATGAGAAAAAAAGGAAGGATCATCGGTTTAGTTAGAAGTCCGTCATGATCCTGTACTGGTCAATCTCCGTCTGCTTGAGCCCGGCCAGGAACTGCTCAGTCGTGTCCCTGATGTCCTTTGACCTGGTTATGGCCCGGCCAACAACTATGACATCTGCGCCTGCCGCTAGAGCCTGACCTACTGTGTCAACCCTTATTCCTCCGGCAACGGCCACCAGCAGTTTTCTGTCCGGCTTGGCCAGAGCCTTCATCTCGAGAATGTTCTGCCAGGCATGGGAGCTGTTCTCGTTATCGATGGCCCTGTGCAGCTCGACAACGTCTGGAAGGACAGCCAGATCCTTGAGCACGGCAAAGGGGTCGTTCACGTTCAGCATGTCGATGATGGAGTAGATGCCGGTCTTCCTGGCCTCGTTAATGGACAGCTCCAGGGTCTTCTTGGGAGCAAGGCCGGATATGACTACAGCATCCGCTGTGGAGTCTGCTGCAAGGCGGACCTCAAGGTTGCCCGTGTCTAGGGTCTTGAGGTCCAGGATGACGAAGGCTCCTGGACGAATGGACCTGATCTCCCTAACAACCTGGATGCCTAGCATCTTCACCAGAGGCGTGCCTACCTCTATGAGGAGGTGGTCGCTGTCAGGCAGCGCAGCCAGCACCCTCTTGACCTCGGAGAGGTCCACAAGGTCGAAGGCAACCTGCAAGTAAGGTGGGTTCCACAGACGTGTGACTCTGAACCCCATGATGGGATGAGTCGACCTGTCCTTCTCGTACAGGACCTTCTCGATGTCCGGGAATCCTTCCATGGCCCTCTGCAGTGCCAGCTTGGTGGCTCCGTAGTTGTACCTGTATATGGCGTCGTAGTCCTTTGCCTCGGGGTGAATAAACACCGAGACGATGACAACCATATCCTCGACCTTTTCTTTGGGAATCACTCCCTCGGCTACCGAATCGGCTACCGCCTTTGCCACAGCGGTCTGGGCCGGGCCGAAGATCTGGGCAGCTTGCGCCATGTTCTTCACAGTCACCTTGGGCACGATCAGCGTGGCAGGCTTGGGAGGAAGGTTCGGCCTAATGACCGACAGCAATGGGGTGTGTCCGGCCGAGAGCTGGGTCAGCCCGTTTGCAAAGGCAATACCCACCGGTCCCTCCTTGTCCCCGATGAGCAAATCTATGTGAGCTATCTCCGGCTCTTTGCCGATGAGAGCCTCTCCTACTAAAAACAAAGGTTCACCTCGCTATCGAGAGAATCATCTCTCTATTAATCCTTTTGCCAACGGTGTAGGAGGAAGACTGCGGGCTGATGGTATTATACTGGACCGAACTATGAACACAAAAGCTGAAAAGCTTGCTTGGACCTGGTGATGTGCCCAAGCCACCTTGATAGCAGTGATTCTCGGACTTAGATTAGCTGGTAGTATATCAGCGGTGCCAGGGCCAAGAGGGCCAGGCCGGTTACCAGCCTTATTGTCGCCCGGTAGTCCTTTCTGAACTTGTCCACCTGCTCAGGGCTCATCCCGAGGGCGATTAACCCGCCCAGGAGGATTATGGGAAGCACTATTCCCAGGTTGTAGAAGAGCAGGTAGACCGACCCTTCTGCGTAGCTGCGAGCTGAGATTACGTCCAGGATCGCGAGATAGACAGCACCCACACAGGGAGCCTTTACCAGGGAGAAGAGGGCACCGATCAGGAAGTAAGAGCTGAGCTTCTTTCCGTTGACACCGGCCTCAACGTATTTCATCACCCAGTCGGTCCGAAACAGGGAGTTTCCGCCTTTGTTTAACCTTCGCGCGTCCTCGATGTGCATCAGCCCTAGTACGACTAAAAAGAAAGTGAGCACATACCTGAATCCGTCCGCAGCAGTCTTCGCCTGGAGAAAGTGCTGCATTCCAAGGCCGAAGAGGAAGTACATTGTGAAGATACCAAGGGAGAAGGAGACAATCATCATCATGAGATCCCTCCTGCGGCCAGAGCTGGACATCACCGAGGCTGCAAGAAAGACCAGGATTCCCAGGAGGCAGGGATTGAACCCGGCCAGGAGACCAGCAGCAAAGACTGTGAAGATGGTGGATAACGTCATCCTGTGAAGGTCGATCTCGCCGCTACCGTAAAAGCTCAGATTGCCTGAGCCCTGATTGGGGCTTACGGTGCTTATATTGGTGCTGGAGTTATTGGAGCTAGAGTTGAGACTGAAACTCTGATTGGCCAGGGCTGCTCTGATCATCCTATCCAGCTTTTGGTTGTCGCCATTGTAATCCCTGTAGTTTATTACTTGCTTTCCGATCACAATGGCCGGCACGTCTTTGGTTCGGTATGTCCTGATAACTCGGTGGCCGTCGTCTGAGAAGTAGTCGTAAGAGATCAGCCGGATGTCCTTGTCCTCAGACATGACGCTGTCCAACGCCCTCTCCGCATCAGCGCACTTATGGCATCCGGGAGATTTTATCAGTATAACCTCAGTACTGGCGCTGACAACGCTGATAACCAGCAGAATCCAGAGGATAAGCGGTAGCCCTCTCCAAAGGGAACGATGCATCAGAATCTACCTGGTGGAAGTTGTATAAAAAGAAGACATTATTAAGAGGTTGGGTTGGAAAGAGTTGTTGTGGGCCGTTTAGGCCTCAACTTGCTGTTGTGTAGTCCAATGAAGGCTTCTGAGCATCCTTGGAAAACCCTATCGAAGCATTGTCGTCAGCTACGAGCACTAATGAGTAAGGACAGCCTTCTGTGCAGGTTTTGACTGCCATCTTGATGAGGGGAGTCATGTCCATGGTGTACTCGCCCACTTTCTGCACATCCAGTGAGGAAGACACGTTAGTATTATACTCGGGCTTGTCTTTCCAGGTTGCTGTTTCCATAGTTGCTCCATGGACGAAGTAAGCCTTGATAGTTCCCGGCTTATCCACGTTCTTTGCATTAAGCTTTAGAGTCGCAGACGTCACCGTATCTGGATTGAAGACACCAACCGTTCCGAAATTGTTGACGAAGCTCAAGTATACCTCCTTCACAGGTTTCCCATCAGCGGAAGCCGCCCACAGTGTGTCATTGCTCACGCTGAAGTTGGCGTTCGCATTCACAGCATCCACATATGTAGCCACATCCATTTGGACTTTGAAGTCTCCCGCCGCAGCCGATGCCGCACTCAGAAGCACGGCCAGTCCCACGAGTGCATACAAATATCTCAAGATAAGTTCCTCCTATACACTGTTAATCGGGCATATAAAAAGGCTTTACCTTCATGTTATCCCTCACTTGATGGACAATGCCTATATGAACCCCATGTTAGTCCGACAAAGACCATCCTTTATTATACCCCCTTAGCCATTTACCAGACGTGAGAAGCTCCACATTAGCTTTATTAACACCTCAATTGCTCTTGAGGTCGGTGGTGGTTTGAGAACGGCCCCCTACTTATGTTACATTGCATTAGCGGCTCTGCTCTTGCCGTGCGCGTGCGCGGCGACCGTCCAGGTGAGCTCCAACCTGCAGGCGGCGATAGACACTGCCGCTCCCGGCGATGTTCTTCATGTTGGTCCAGGTGTCTACGATAAGATAGAGATCACCAAGAGCCTGAGCCTTGTAGGAAACGGAGCAACGATCAGAGCCGGCGACAGGGATGCGTGTGTAAGGGTGCTGGCTGATAGAGTTAACATCTCAGGGTTCCTTGTAAGGGACGGCTTCTACGGGATAAGCCTTGAGAACGTTACTAACTGCAAGATATCCGACAACACTGTCATACGATGCACACAGCCAGGAATTATGCTGAAGTTTTCCGACGACAACGTAGTAGAGCGCAACAACGCCAGCTTTAACGGCCTGGGAGGCGAAGGCTGGTATGGAATATACCTCACCAACTCAAACCATAACCTGATCGTGGACAATGCCGCCATCGGCAATGGCGCGTACGGCATCAACCTGTTTCCATCCTGCAACAACAACACAATAAAAGGCAACGTCCTGGAAAGAAATATGTACGGACTCTACATGTTCAGAGATTGCACAAAAAACCTCATTGAGTCCAACACCATGGCCAGAAACACTAACTCCGGCGTAGACATGCGCTTTGGTAGCCACGACAACATTATTGTGAACAACACCGTGACGAATAATGCGGTGGCAGGAATAACGCTGATGGAAAGTTCTGGGAAGAATGCAATAAAGGGCAATGTCATATCAGATAACTCGCGCTACGGTATCCAGATCCAGAGCGGATCTGACGGCAACACGATAGTCGGGAACAACATCTCCAACAGCCAAACCGGCATCTTCCTGGATTCGAGTGGCAACCTGCTACACGGCAACCGCCTGGCTGATAACGTAATTCAGGCCGACGACCGCGGCTCGAATACCTGGAACGCCGCTTACCCCACGGGCGGGAACATGTGGAGCGATTATCTCGGGCAGGACAAGATGAGCGGCCCCGGCCAGGACGCTCCTGGAAGTGATCGCATCGGGGACGAGCCATATAAGATAAATGACCATTCTGCGGACAGATACCCGCTGATTGGCAACCAGGTTCAGCCTATCAAGATCATAGAAAAGAGCATCGATCCTATTTCGGCTACAGTGGGCAATAATGTTGCCGTTAAGGTCAAGCTTAAGTCCAAGTACGATCTTGGATCTGTTGTTGTGCATGCCATGGGCCCCAAAGGAGTAGCACCCGGAGGGTATGTATCAATGGCCCTGGCGGGAGACGTTTACCAGGGAACTCTGGCAACTGCTTTGATGGACCCAGGAAAGTACGATCTGGAACTCAGCGTCGGGGACGCCAGAGGAAACGAACTTAAGGAGAGTCTAGGGGAGATTGAGGTAATTCCGAGGGGAGCGGGAACTTTCAGCCCGTCATCATCCAATGGGGGAAGATCATGAGCTTATGGAAATCAAAACAGAATTGGATTACATTGATCTGCATCGGCGCTGGGCTTTTCGTGCTTGCAGCGCTGGCGCATGTTACGCAAGCTAGCGAATGTGGAGATTTAGGTCATTATATTGGGGTGAATTGCACCAGTTCCAGTGGAAGCGTGTGGGACCCTATGGCTGAGCTGGACAATATGGGCACCCCCCAAGCAGATCAAAGTCAGGCAGCTACGTCCCATAATTGGGCAAAAGTGTCCAGGCAGTATAGATGGAATCAGTCGGATTTAGGCTCCAGCAGTTCTAGTTCCGCAGGGGCCAATTCACCCCAGGCCGCAAGAGCAGCCTCGGCAGGAATCGGCACCAGCGTAGAACTGCCAGCCAACCAATCTATAAGCGAGCCAGTTAGCCAGCCAGTTATCCAGCCTGCCAACAACACCGAGCCCAAGAGGAGCAGCGGCTTTTATGCTATGACGGCTCCGCTATCCAACATATCCCAGTACAATGTAATCCTGGATGTGAGCGATGGCGTGTCCAAATTCATTCCTGGTGCCGTACATATCGATTATCTGGATTTCCAGAACAACAGCACCCTCCGGCCGGCCTCCGAACTGGCCAAGATCCTGGGCAATGCAGGGATCTCTCGTAACAGCAGCGTCTTGATTTATGGCGAGTGCAAGCCGTGCGGCGGAGGACCTGCTGTATCCACCTATGCCTACTGGATAATGCGCTATCTCGGCCACGATCCAGCAAAGATTCGAGTTCTAGATGGTGGAATAGCGAACTGGGCAGAAGCGGATCATCCTATAGTCAACGAAACTCAAACCGGGCGAAAAACCAATTACAACTTCGTGCAGAGTACGGGGCTTCTCGCAACTTACGAAGATGCTAAAAGTGGTGGATTTCAGCTGGTGGACGCTAGAAGTTTACAGGAGTTTGGAGCTGAATCTATCCCCGGTTCCATCAATATTCCTTATGACAGCGTCATGACTAATGGAAGGATAAAGGATGAGGCTAAGTTGAAGGTGCTGTTCTCGGGCATTCGCAAGGATAAGCCCGTTGTGGTCTATACCACCACCGGAGTAAAGGCATCTTTAGTCTGGTTTGCCCTGGAGATCATGGGCTACGACGCCAGGCTTTCCACTTGGCAGGAACTGGCTAAAGCATAGATAACCAAGTCAAGTAAGCACATGAAAGTGAGTTGAGATCCCAAACTGGATCTCTTTACCATCTAAAAGTACAAGGAAGTATGACGTTTCGGACGAGGGGCTTTGTGGCGGCTTTGTTGCTTCTTGTTGCAGTAGTCGCTTTTTTTTCGACCTCAGGCAAACTCACTGGGGGAAGCGCTGATGATGGCCAGATTTTGGTCCCACTCTCAGACATCAAGAACTACGATGTGATTCTGGACGTAAGCCCGAATGCAACTCAGTACATCCCGGGCGCAATCAACCTTAACTACGTGGAGTTCTTCGACCAAGACAAGCGTCTTAAACCTGATTCAGAGTTAGCCAGGATCCTTGGAGACGCAGGGATCTCTCGTAACGACTCCGTTGTGGTCTATGGCGAGTGTCTGCCTTGCGGCGGTGGTCCGTCGGCTGCCACTTACACATACTGGGTCATGAAGTACCTCGGACAAGAGAAGATCGGCTTATTGAATGGGGAAATTGGTGATTGGGCTGCTGCCAAGCTCCCAACTGAGAATATGTCAGCGATCAGGCCAAAGTCAGATTACAAACCAATACGGAGGCCTGAACTGCTGGCAACCTACGATTCCGTTAAGAACAACCAGTCACAGATCGTCGATACTAGGACTCCCCAGGATCGCAGCGTTGGCTCGATACCTGGCTCCATAAACATACCTTACGATACAGTACTGGAGAAAGACAAGCTCAAAGACCGCAACGCTTTGAGTCTTCTCTTTTCGGGACTGAGTAAAGACCGACCGGTGGTTGTCTATTCCGCAACCGGAGTGAAGGCATCCATGGTATGCTTCGCCCTGGAACTATTGGGCTATAAAGCGAGTCTTTACACATGGAACGACTGGTTAACGCACAAGAAATCTGAAAATATAAGCTGAACTATAGGTCCTGGAAGATCTCAAAATATTACAAGATGGTTAGTAGGAGCGTATATGACAGGAAATAGAACGAAATGGGTTGTTTCTCTCTTGGCAATAATGGCCTTATTGATCTCAAATTCGTTGGCATATTGCTCAATTTGCGACGCGTTAAAAGCAGATCCCTGGCCCAATTCTGCTCAAAGCTTCTTAAACGGCAGCTCTACCGTGCAGGCCCTTTCAGACCAAAGCACAACCCAGAAGGTTGCGACAAGCAATCCCAGCTATGTGGGGAGCGATCCGAAGAGAAGCAACCTCTTCCTGCAATTTCTTGCTTCAGTCTCGAGCGTTGTACAAAGAGGGACATCCTCCTCAAAACCGAGTACATATGGCTACGATGTGATCCTGGACGTCAGTCCTCAGGCCACTGAATACATCCAGGGCGCTATCAGCGTACCCTACGCCAAGTTCATGGACAACGGTTCTCTGAAGCCTGTCTCCGAAGTTGCCAAGATCCTGGGGGATGCTGGCATCTCCGAGCGGGATTCTGTCCTTGTCTACGGCCAGTGCCTGCCATGTGGCGTCAACTCTGCTTATGTCTATTGGATCCTGAAATACCTGGGACACGACAATGTCAAGATTCTGGACGGAGGTATAGAAGACTGGGTTGCAGCCAAGCTCCCCACGGAAACTGTGCCAAAGGTACTGCCAAAGGTCACCTATACGCCCAAGCTAAATCCAGGCCTATTGGCCACCTATGATTACGTGAAGAATGGCAAAGTACAGATCGTTGACGCCAGGTCCTTCCAGGAGTTCGGATTGGGTTACATACCCAGGGCCCTGGACATACCTTATGATCAGGTTACGGATAACGGTCAATTGAAGGGTGAAGCAGATCTGAGAGATCTGTTCTCAAGCCTTGACAAGACGTTGCCTGTTGTCGTTTACTCCGACACAGGAGCCCAGGCAGGCAGCGTCTGGTTCGCTCTAGAGGCTTTGAGCTACAATGCATCGCTCTACTCCTGGCAGGACTGGCTGGCAAACCAGCCCATTAATATCGTGCTTGAAGACATCCGCGCAGACCCCAACCCAGCCACCCAGGGAAGCCCAGTCAAGATCACTGCCCTCTTTGGAGAGGCCAAGAAGATTGCCAATACAAGCTCAACCGCAACAGGAAATACCACCAACAAGACCATCCTGACGATAAAGGGTTGTGCGACCTGTGGATTCGGATCTCCTCAGGGGTTCGCCAACATAAACAAGTCCAGCGGAGTAGCCCAGCTAGGCAACTCGGGCCAGATGACCGCCCCCTCTCAGGCTGGTAGCTTCACCTGTGCGGCGACGGTAAAGGACTCGACGGGCTTGAAAGTGGGCCAGGTGAGCATGAAGCAGATTGCTAGCGACGAGTACTCTGGGATCTGGAACGCCAATGTTGGACCTGGTTCCTACAAGGCCACCATAGTTGTTTCCGCCTCTGGAATAACGAAATTCTTCGATAACGTGCTGGAGATCAAGATAGTGGGCGCAGGAAAAGACACCAGTAAGTATAAAAAGGTTGGAAACTAATAGCGGAAGTGAGTGTGAACTCCAGCTACCAACTCTCTTTTCTCCTTCTGGTGTGTCTGGTCAGCGGTGCGGCCCTTCTTTCACAGGGCCAGGAGGACAAGGCGCTCCAGTGGTTCCATTCCGAATCCGGCATTCTATTGAGGCCCAGCCCCGGCGAAACCCAAATGCCCATTATTTTTGGAATACCAGTAGTCCCTTCAAATCTGTTCAAGCCCCTGAATGACACGACGCCGCCTACCGTTTTCGGTGCGGCCGTGGTCCCATCTTTTTTAAAGATCGGCGATCCAAGCGCTGAGATCGATGCCGACGTATACGATCCCGCGGGCATAAAAATGGTATACGCCGAGGTGGGGAACCGCATGAACCTCATGCTGGATCTCCAAAGGAAAAACGAATTCAAAGGCTATTGCGGATCTAACTTCCCACCGGGAACCTACAAAGTGACCATTGTTGCTATAGATAAGGCCGGAAATGCTGCTAGATCAGAGACCGCCACGAACTTGACCATTCTCGACCCCAATGACCTAAACGGCAATCACATCGATGACAGCCTAGAGAACCAAATGGGCAAAGATCTTCGAGTGATCGTTCTTCATGACGGCAATCTTTCAGGAGCGGACAGGTTCAGGATCATCCCGGGAAGCTCCATGATCGTTCCTGGTACCAAGCTGGCTGAGCTTGCTCATCTCAAGGGCGTCAAAGGCATCTACAAAGACCAGAAGCTAAAGGTGATGGCGTCTCCGGGGGGGGCCTATCCCCCTGCTGTAGCCAGGGGGATTGATGATCCTCGAAAGGGGCACAACCTGTTGGGAGACGGGGTGACCGTTGCCCTTCTGGACACAGGTGCAGATCCCAATCACAAATCCCTTAAGGGCAACAAAATAATCGCTTTCAAAGACTTCGTGAACAACCAGTCCAGCCCCTACGACGACAACGGCCACGGCACTCACTGTGCTGACCTAATAGCCGGAGATGGCGACAAGGGTGGTGTGGCGCCAGATGCAAAACTTGTGGTAGTGAAGGTCATGGACAGAGATGGGGCCTGCTATCTATCCGATGCCATCAAGGCCTTGGACTGGTGTCTGGAGAACAAAGACAAGTACGGGATAAAGGTGGTCTCCTTTTCGGTCGGGGGCGAAGGGCCTGCGGATGGAAACTCCCTATTGGACCTGGCCTGCAACCGGATGGTGGACAAAGGCCTGGTCATGTGTGTTGCTGCGGGCAACTCTGGGCCAGCCCCTAAGTCCATTGTCATACCCGGTGATTCGGATAGGGTCATAACAGTAGGGGCCATCGACAACCGGGGTTCAATCTTCGAGCAATCTTCCCGGGGCCCAGCCCCTAACGGAGATATAAAGCCGGACGTCGTGACCCTGGGCGTGGACGTAGTATCAGCCCTTTCCGGCACAAAAGATCAGTACAGCTCCATGAGCGGCACGTCTATGGCCGTTCCTCAAGTCTCTGGGTCGGCGGCGCTGCTCCTGCAGGCCAGGCCGGAGATGAAGCCTGCTGATGTGAAGAGGGTACTGTTGAAGACGTCAACCGACCTTGGCGACGCTGGGCCAGACAATGTTTATGGCTACGGAGCGCTGAACCTCACTTCTGCTCTTGCGGGCATCGAAGACGGGCCCGACTGGATGACGGGGGCAAAGCTGCTGAAGGTGGATCTAAGCAGATACAATGCGACTGTAGGTGATCCAGTTAACATCGAGGCCAGGGTGTCCGGTGATGTTAAAGAGGTCAACACACGGATCGTCGGCCCAGAAAGGACGATGGAGATCCCTTTGGAGGATTTTGATTCAAACGGAATCTATTCAGGACCCTGGGAGACGAGCTTCTGGAACCCGGGAAACTACCATGTAGAGGTAGATCTCACCGGCAGATATGGAGAGACGGCATCCACTTCCATCCCTTTTCGTCTAGACCCCAAGCACTGAGGTAAAGATGATCGATGAGTACCTATGTAAAGAGATCTCCAGGTTCGGCAGAAAGGCCGTTTTATCGGGGCTTACCAGTTCGCGTTTTGGAAATATCAGCGCCCTTCGAGGAGACGAAATCGTCATTACCAAGTCGGGCTCAATGCTCGATGAGCTGGACCGGACCCAGGTAGTGGAGGTAGACCTGAGTGGACCATGCGCACAAGATGCGACGGCCAGCACGGAGACCTGTGTCCACCGAGCCGTCTATCAGGGAACAACTGCACAATCTGTGATTCACACCCACTCTCCCTACGCTGTTGCCCTCTCGCTGATCGAAGCCGAACAGGTGGAGCCGATAGACAGCGAAGGACGCCATTTCCTCGGACCCATGCCCGTGGTCGATGCCGAATTCGGAACTAGCGATCTGGCAGCAAAAGTGTCAGTAGCCCTTCATTCTCACAACGTCTGCATAGCCCGAGGTCACGGTGTCTTTGCACAAGGCCAAAGCCTGGCCGAGGCATACGCCATGGCGTGTATGGCAGAACACAGCTCTCAGGTAAGATATCTGGTTAATGTTTATGCGATGCGATCTAGGGGCTGAGTCCTTTTGGGAAGTAATCCAATCACTCATTGCTCTTCGAACCCTGCCTAGGTCCACCTTCTAGGCTTTATTACGCGGTCCTTGCAGAACGACCACATTGGCATTCGAAACCTTTATATCTTAATCTTCTTTCAGTAATAACGAGCGGGTATTGCTTATTTTCCAAATCCACACTGAACCCCCACTCTCCTACCCGCTCACTTGGCTCCAGATCAAGCCTTGCTCATCTCATTAGACTCTCTGGTGATAGATCCTGCTCTTAATCGATAAAGTTGTCAAAAGATCTATTAATGCGGCAGTCAAGTTAGTATCATGAACACCTCCATCCAGATAGGGAAGGTCATGGGGATTCCAGTAAGGCTTCACTGGACCTTTCTAGCTATCATCGTGTACATAGGTGTTGGATTTGGATATCTGAGCCAACCGATATACGGTATTCCATATGGGTTCGGCGCTGTAGAGCCGATGCAAGTCAAGTGGCTTTACTCCTTCGCCTTCGCCATACTTCTCTTTGCGTGCGTAGCTCTGCATGAGCTGGGTCACTCCTACGTGGCCAGAGTCTATGGGATCGGCATAAGGTCTATTACTCTGTATTTCTTTGGAGGGGTCTCATCCATGGAGGACATCCCAAGGAACCCCAAATTGGAGTTCGAGATGGCCTTCGCAGGCCCGGGCGTAAGCGGCATCATTGGGCTGGCATGCATCCTTCTCTACGTCCAATTATCGAGATTGATTGGGTCAGCTCATCCTTTAACAGTTCTCTTAGCGACCCTGGGGGTTGTGAACCTGATATTGATGGTCTTCAACCTCCTACCAGCGTTTCCCATGGATGGGGGTCGGGTTCTGCGGTCGTGGCTTGCCACACGGATGCCCTACGTAACTGCTACCAATAGAGCAGCCAGCATTGGAAAGATGTTTGCGATACTCATGGGCATCTTTGGCCTTTTCTCTGGCGGCATTCTCCTGCTGGTGATTGCTTTCTTCATCTACGTAGGAGCCACAGAGGAGGAGCGGGCAACAACCATCAACATCTGCCTGGAGGGCATAAAGGTCAGGAACATAATGTCCGCCGATGTCCATACGGTTCCTCCTGGTATGAGCCTCCGGGAGCTGACCGATTTGGTCTTCAGGGAAAAGCACAGAGGTTATCCGGTGGTGGATGGAGATGAGCTTTTAGGCATGGTGACAACGGCTGACATACAGCGAGTTGCGGAATCGCTGAGGCAAACAACCACCGTGGGCGATGTAATGGCCAAAAAGATATTTGACATCGGACCGGATGAGGAAGCAACGGCCGCCATGAAGAAGCTGACCGAGCTGGGAGTGAGAAGACTCCCAGTGATTGAGAATGGTCGGCTGGTGGGCATTCTTTCTAGAGAGGACCTGGTCAGGGCAATGGAGCTATGCTCAGGGCGATGACGAGAAGCGAAGCAGTAGAATTCGGGATTAACGCTCCTGGATTATCTTGATCCCGGCGTCTTTTATCTTGTTTCGCCTGGCCACGTTGAGGAGCATGGGGGTGAGAGACTCGACCAGACCGGAAGCGCTCAATGGCCCTGCATCCAATGGCCTAAGATCGTTTACCTCTCTTACCAGGCCGGCCACAACCTCTTTGGAATCGCTGTCGTCTCCGCAGATCATCACGTCGCCCTGGAGTTCCCTAGACCTATCCTGCAACGCAGCCGCACAGATAGTGTGAAAAGCAGACACGATTCTGGTTCCAACGGGGAGAAGCGACTGGGCCTGCAGGGCTGCACAGCCCTCTGCCGGAGGGGTGAAGGCGAAGTGCTTTCCGTTGTAGCTCATGGGAACAACGGGGGAGACTACAACCTGGCCAGAGTAGTAGCCACTCAGGTCTGAGGTGACCGAAATGAGGTGCTCATGAGGCACACAGAGCACCACCAAGTCGGAAGATTCAACGGCGCTTTTGTTGTCCGTGCCGATAACGTTTCCTCCCCCTAGGACTTCCCGTACATGTGCAGCGCTCTCCTGGGCCTTATCCTCTTTTCTTGAACCTATGATGATCTCATGACGTTGCGCCCATCGCAGGGCGAAACCGCTTCCTATGTCTCCTGTGCCGCCAACCAGAGCAATCTTCATGTTCAATCATAGGGCAGGCGCATATTTGATGCTTTTGGGATGTCAAAAAGATTTAACCAAATAGGACAGGGCAACGTAAACTGCGATCCCTAAGCCTACAGACTTAAAGACTCCCCACCGCTCTACTCCTACCATCACCACTAATACGTAGCTGATCCACGGCGGTGTAAAAATAAGAAGGCCCCTGGCATAATTTAGAACAACGTCCTTCCCGCCCTCGGCGTCGATGAGGATGAAGGTAAGGGCAGTCAGAAGGGGCAGAGTGACGATAAATGCTGATAGGGTGCCCTTGCCCACTGAGGCAAAATATGTGGTCAGGGCAGTCACTGACCCGCCGATTATGAAATATATAATAAGTCGCCATTGGGAGCTGGCTATATCTGCAAGATGTAGAGAACTCATATCAGAACCAAATGTTAGAAGGGATGGCACGAGATGCGAAAGGGAGTAGCAATGAAGGGGGTAATAAACGTCACCTCGTGCCGCATAAGCCTGCAACTACTACGTTGCAGCTATCACTATCTTATACCTTCTCCTTTATTAAGTTTTAGGTCCTAATAACTACCCTCAAGGGCATAATAATCGTTTTGAATTTAATCAAATTTAACAAGTTTTAATATAAATGCTGCGCAAGTTGTTCAGGGAAGTCTTAAGATCTCCTCCACCACTCTAACGCCTGCATCGGTCTTGACGCCCAAGCCAGTGAAATGGGTTCGGGATGCCTTCCAGCCAGACTCGCGCAGAGCTTCTACGAGCTGATCCACTTTCTTGGGAGTTATGCCAAGCCTCCGGCACAGCCTGTGGTGATCGTAGTACATGGGCACGTCCTCCTCATTGCGGCAGGATTCCAGGAGCTTTCTGGCGCTTTTGTTCATCGCGTCTACGTGCGGAACAGCCATTTCAATGGTTCTTTTGTCCTGTATCTCCCCCAGCCAGAGGGGACCTGCTAGGACCGTCCGGCCTCCACAGTTGGTGCATGGTTCAGCTCTGGGTTCAGCCAGGGCCTTGAAGTTGCCGCAAGCAAAGCAATGCTCCACAAAGCCGATCTTTTCCAGGCAACGGTCGGCTAATTTTGCTCCGTGCAGAACCCGGAGATAGGTCCTGACATAGTGCTCTGTGGCGTGCGTGAGCAGGGGCTCCATGGCTTTGTCGAGCCTTGCCAGCTCCCTGGCAGCTAGCCCCAGAAGAATTCTGGCCCCCATTTCTCGGTGGTACTCGGCCTTGACGGGCAGGGCCATGTACTTTCGAATGCCACTCTTTAAGTGAGCCCCGCAGAGGGGAGCTGTATCTGTAGCCGTTATGAAGAGGTAGGATAGCGTCGACCTAGAAGCAGCGCAGAGGAAGGGCGATGGCGATCCGAAGGGATCCAGATCGACCGTCTCAAAGTGCCTTTCGTGCATCAGGGCGTTGGCGTTGCGGCAGCAGGCCTCGCATCTTTGTAGATCATTTCTGGCCATGTTCCTAAGGATGCACTGGTACGCAGCGGGGCTGACGTCGTTCAGGGTAACCTTCTCGACTCCGACCTCCCCTGCAACCCGCAGGCCCCTGATACCACTGGCAGACAACCCATCCAGGTACTCGGAGATGCCCAGGGCTCTGACCATAGCAACGCCTATGTCCCTATTCAGCCTCATCCGAGGGTTGAAGAAGACGCCCTCGGCATCGAAGGTGATTGCCCCTTCCTTAATAAGGTCCATTCTGTTAGCTCTGGGTCTCCTTTCTGAAATCCAAATTGTCCACTCTGAGACCTCCTTTTTGGATCTTAAAGGTAGCGTCGTTGGGACTTATTCGATCAAAAGCCATCTCCATCTTACACATAAAGAAAGAAATTAGTGGTGTTAGCTCAAGAATAAATAGAAAGGGTTACTGAACATATGAGATATCTTGTGAGAATTTAATCGAACTAAATATGCGAGACGTAATGATATCTCGTTAACCACCAAACATGTGTTCGGATCTATTTCTGTAATTATGGAAAGAGGAGTTTTCTATGGAGCCTGCTGAAAAGGACGTAAACTCGGATAATATTAGGAGGCTATGGCCGGAAAAATTTGCTTCTGAAGATAAAGTGTTCGACCAAATCCGTCCTGGCTACAGGATCTTCATAGGCACGGCTTGCGGCGAACCCCAGTATCTCGTTCGAGCCTTAATCGACTACATTGAAAGAAAACCCACAGCCTTCTTCGACGCTGAGCTGGTTCAGGTGTGGACTCTCGGCATTGCTCCATACGCGGACGAGAAGTTCAAGGACAACTTCCGGCTGAACTCTTTTTTTATAGGAGATAGCATCAGAGGTGCTGTAAATAAAGCTGCTGCTGACTATACTCCAATATTCCTGTCGTCTGTTCCGGACCTTTTCATCCGGGGGATAATACCCATCGACGTAGCCCTGATCCAGACCTCTCCGCCGGATAGCAGTGGTAACATGAGCCTGGGCGTAAGCGTAGACATCGTAAAGGCAGCGGTCGAGACGGCTTCCCTGGTAGTAGCCCAGGTCAACTCGAACATGCCCTTTGTTTACGGAGATGGAGTTATAAATATTCGAGATGTTGACTTTCTCCTGAACCACGACGAGACCCTGCTAGAGTACAGAGACTTGGTTCCCGGAGATGTAGCCCAGAGGATCGGCCGTTATGTTGCCCGACTGGTCGAGGATGGGTCCACCCTTCAGGTGGGTTACGGTAGTGTACCCAATGCGGTGTTGGCTAATCTAGCAGGCAAGAAACACCTTGGGCTTCACAGCGAGCTGTTCAGCGACGGCGTTGCCGAGCTGATGAATGCCGGGGCCTTGGACAATTCAGAAAAGAGCATCGATCAAGGAAAAGCCGTGGCCTCCTTCTGTATGGGAAGGAAGGAGACCTACGACTACCTTCACCGGAACCAGGCGGTCGAGTTCAGGACCATCGACTACACCAACGACCTTCTGGTCATAGCCAGACAGAAAAAAATGACGGCTATAAACAGCGCTTTGGAGATAGACCTCACTGGACAGGCCACCGCGGAGTCTCTTGGAAAGACGTTCTACAGCGGAATCGGAGGTCAAGCTGATTTCATGAGAGGTGCAGTGCTTGCGCCTGGCGGCAAAACAATCCTGGCTCTTCCCTCCACTGCAGAAGACGGCCGGGTGTCCAGGATTGTGCCTTTTCTCAAAGAGGGAGCAGGAGTGACCCTGATCCGGGGGGACGTTCGTTACGTCGTAACGGAGTATGGAATAGCTTATTTGCACGGCAAGAACATCAGAGAACGGGCCATGGACCTGATAGCCATAGCTCACCCTGATTTCCGGCCCTGGTTGGTGGACGAGGCCAGGAAGCTTGCCCTGATCTACAGGGACCAGGAGTTCGTGCCCGGAGAGTACCCGGATGCCCTGGAGACGCACAGGACCACCAAAGCAGGACTGGAGATACTGCTTCGCCCGGTGAAGATAAGCGATGAGCCTCTCATGAAAGAGTTCTTCTATTCGCTATCGGACGAGAGCATGTACCTGAGATTTGCCTCGGCTCGAAAAGATATGCCTCACCGGCGGCTGCAGGAGTTCGTAGCGGTGGATTACTCCAAAGAGATGGTGATCCTGGCCGTGATCGGTCGGGAGGAGAAGGAGACCGTCATCGGCATGGGGCAGTATTCCGTGGATGAAAACACTCACACGGCAGAGCTGGCTTTTGTGGTGAAGGACGAGTATCAGAACAAGGGCGTGGGCGCAGAGCTGAACTCTTACCTCACCTACCTGGCCAAGAAACAGGGCCTCTTGGGGTTCACCGCCGAGGTGCTTGCGGATAACGCGCCCACTCTGCACCTGCTGAAGAAGATGGGGTTCGAGATCGAGAAGAGCGAGGCAGGAGTTCACGAGCTGAAGCAGGTGTTTGATAAAAGGCGATGATGGCCTTTGTCTTGATATTGTAGTGTTGAAGGTTTGGGATTTTAATGTTGGACGTGATTTTGATGAACCTTACATGAGCTTTGACATTTCAGAGGTAGAACATGACGGACTTAATCAATAAGGCGCAAGCTGAGAGGAAGGCCTGCCCTTTCGTCGCCAGACTTTGCCTTCTCGACGAGTGCACTGCCTGGGAAGAGCTTAGAGGCTGCATGCTGATCCCTTCTGCTCCCGGGGAATGTCTAAGCCCCTTCGATCGGAAGATCAGAGAAACAGCCCCGCTGATGTACCGGACGCTTCTCGATCTGGTGGAGGTTATGGAGGAGGCATCCAGGGACTGCCAGAGATGCGGACCGGAGCTGTGGAACTATGCCCAGGAGGTCAGGAGGAGTCTTCTGGATGAGCTGATCAAGGCGAGGCTGGACCTACGGGATTAGTCCGCAGATCTAGCTGGGAGGCAAAAGGAGAATGCTAAATGAACAGGATCAAGTTGAGGCTAAAATATTCCGTTAATTTCAGAGAGCAATTTTTTTAGTCCCAAAAGGGTCTCGTTCAACTCTGCCGAGATCCTCTTTTGGGTCTCTTCACCGATCTTTATAGGTATGTCCGGTAGAGACAGTGGCTCTTGTCCTACAAAATTGATGAACATCTCCGACCAACAAGGAGGCATAAACTCTGGCACCACTCCTCCTCGCATGGTCTGGAAGACTATTGTCCAGGCCAGAGGAACCACCATCAGGCTGTATCCGCCGCCGCCCAGAGCTAGCAGCCTGCCTCTAGCGTACTTGTCTGTCAATTCCTTTATCCTATGGACGAGATAGCCGTATCCCTCCAGAGTCAGGTTTAGGCTGGTTAGAGGATCCGAGTAGTGGGTGTCCACCCCAAACTGAGCCACCACCACGTCCGGCTTGAACCACTCAAAGAGCGCGGGCACAATCTCCTCAAAAGCTCGACGGTAGGCCTCGTCGGTAGCGTACATGGGCATTGGAATATTGACCGAGTAACCTCTTCCTTCGTGTTCTCCCACCTCGTCGATGAATCCCGTGCCTGGGAAGATGTACCTTCCGGATTCATGCATGGAGATCTTGAGCACCCCGGGGTCTGTATAGAAGATGTTCTGCACGCCATCTCCGTGGTGGCCGTCTATGTCGATGTAGAGAATCCTTTTGAATTTCCTTTTGAGTATGCAGATTGCCAGGGCTATGTCGTTGAAGATGCAGAACCCAGAGGCCTGGGTGGGCATAGCGTGATGGAGCCCACCCCCTATGTTGAAGGCGCTGCAGTCCTGTTCAATCATGAGCTTAGCGGCGTCTATACTGCCTCCGGCCAAAAGCCTCGCAGCGTTATACATGCCCTCGAAGACAGGGTTGTCACCGATGCCCAGGCCAAAGGCCAGGTCGGGCTCCTCAGTCTTCACTGCCTCTATATACTCCCGGGTGTGGATTAGAAGCAGATCTTCCTCGCTCGCTAGGCAGGGCTCAACTCGCTTGGCATCGTCACAGTCAAGGAAGCCGAAGTCCTCGATAAGTGTGTAGGCAAGCCTCAGGCGCACTGGGTTCAGGGGGTGCTCGGGGCCGAAGTTGTAGCCCGAGAACCTGTCAGTGTAATAAAGGTAGATCATCTGTAACCTTTTTCAAGCAGCCCCTCGCTCCAGTAGTTGTCGCAGCCCTTGCAGTAGTAGATGGTCTCGATGATTATCTTCTTCCATTTATCTGCATCCAGCGGCTTTCTTAGCTCCTTGGGTTCACACTCGTTGCCGCACTTTGGACAGAAGGGCACGAACTGGTCCAAAACCGCTGCATCCTCTTCTACCATATTTATCCTCTAAGATAAAGAGGCTGGGCAGGCAAAAAAAGGTGTCGGTAATCAGAATGGTCTTACGCCGACTAGGGCACACCCTGCCAAGAACCCAAGCACGGCGCCTCCGTTCAAGAAGGGGAGCCCGGCCTGAGGCTTGTCCCGTGAGGTCGTCATGAGAGCTGCAAAACCAATGTAGGTTCCCAGCATGGCCCCTAAAGCAGGAGCATTCAAACCCAGGCCCAACAGGACAGGAGCGTGAAGGGACCAGTTTGCTGAGATGACCAAGACGGTGGGAATAATGGCGTCCCCGAGCCCCAGGAAAAAAGCCCCTCTGCCATCTTCCGACGAAAGCATCTGTTCTTTTCTGAAGCTGTACCCTTCTCTTTTAGGCACCACAAAGAGCAGGGGAGCCTTGATATCGATCACACCCTCGGCCAGGGTAACCATGTGCTTGGTTTTATAAACTGAGATGGCATCGTACATGGCCAGGACTATCAACAGGATCAGCGCCGGAAGGGTGGTCATGCTTATGCCGAAGAGGGAGCTTATGCCAGCGCAGATCAGGATTCCAATCGCGTCTATGACGTACCACTCCGGATAGAAGCGTAACAGCAACACTAACGCCAAAGTCAGAGCCAGCCCGGGAACCGGGGCCACGAAAGTCGACAGAATGTAGTAGATGGTTGCCGCTATGGAGAGAATTATGAATCCACCAACCACCCATCCTTTCTTCAGCCTCATGGCTATAAGCAGCAGAGCTGTAAAGCCTATGATGAACAGGATGTAGATTATGGGGTTGGCCGTCGACTCCGGGTTCTCGAAGATCCTGTTTCCGCTGGCAGAGAAGGCGGGCATTGTAGCGATGGCCAACACCTGGACTGCAATGACGAAAAGAAGCATCACCAGCATGGGAGTCCGGTAGACATTTGCCATTACAATAACCTCTGCCCAGCCTCTTAAATAATCTTGTGCCCTAGGATTCTGGAGCGACTTTGGGGGAGCTAACTTTTCGAAACGTCTTTTTGACGCTGCTCTTCTAGCAGCTCCAGGTACGACTTTCTGATAGACTCTCCTTGCCCAAGACGTTGCAGGATCTTCAGTACCCTTTCCTGTTTATCAGCCCAGTTGCCCTCGGCGGGGGCCTCTATCTCCAGGAATGAGCCCAATCCCTCCACATCGTCCAGAGCAAAGGTGATCTCGTCCAGGCTGTACTTGGTGCGTCGTTTCCTGACCTCGCCGGATGGCCGGAAGCCTAGTTCGGCCAGGATCTTCTCCATTGCCGAAGGATCTTCTACCTCCACAGTCAGCTCCAGCCGTGACTTAGTTCGGGAATCGAGCTTCGGTCCCTTGTAGGTGAGACGTGCTCCCTCTTCTTTGATCCTTATCCTTAACGCTTCATCGGTTCTACGAAAATCTCGGGTTGGGGAGTTGAAGTAGATGTCGTGGTGGTGTTCAGTTCCCTTGAGCACTGCTCCCATTGCCAGGATCTTGTCCAGGACATTCGGGCCACGCCGTGCTTTGACCTCGACCTCTATCATCTCTTTACCAGCACCGTGGCTTCCCCAACCTTCAGCAGGTCCACGGCCTGACCTGCCACAAAGGTCTCAGTGATCACATCAATGGATTCCGCCGGGACGTCCACGATCTCGCTGACCAGGTCTACCTTGACGGCTCCGGATGCCTTAAGCTCGGCCACCTTGGCCGGATCCATGCCTGTTAGGGCTTTGATGATCTGGCCGCTTTTGTCCTTGAACATTGGACCCAAAACCTTCAGGAGGGGCTTTATGCCGACTGGTCGCATCTCGATCTCCGGCCTTCCGATCCTAGACTCCACCGGCGAGTTCGCGACGCCCTGGAGATCCGTCGTTTCGAGTTCAAGGTCCGAATATACGGTAATACCCTGAAGCCGGGAGTTGAGGGCCACTCCGTTATCCGATTTGTACCTGCGAATGGCGGCGGCTATATCCTTGATCTGTTGGCCAGCCTTTTCTGACTTAAGTCCAGAGGCCTTTGGCCAGCTCTGTACGTGAACGCTCTTGCCTGTAAGGGTTTGATAAATTTCCTCTGAGATGAAGGGAACGAAGGGGGCCATCAGCCGGGCCAGAGTCTCTATGGCCGTATACAGAGTGTCCTGAGCAGCCTTCTTCTCCGGTCCGTCAGGGCCGTAGAGCCTGGCCTTGACAAGCTCGATGTAGTTGTCAGCCAGGACCTCCCATGTGAATACTCGGATGGCCTTGAAGGCCTCGTCGAACTGGTACCTATCCATGGCCTCAGTGGCAGTTCTTACCAAGCTGTCGAGCTCTCCAAGAAGCCACCTGTCAGCCTGGACGGGCTGTGCATTCGTCTTGGCCATGAGAGGTGAGGAGAACCTGTAGATAGACCACAGCTTATGCTGGAACCTGCTGGCCGCTGTTATCTCCTTCCACTGGAACATGATGTCGTTTCCTGGTGTGCCGCCCAAGGCCGCCCATTGCCTCAGGGAGTCGGCACCATTGACCTCGAAGACCTCCTCCGGCCGGATGAAGTTGTTAAGGGACTTGGACATCTTGTGCCCGTCCTCGCCGAGGGCCATGCCGTTGACCAGGATTGTGTCCCAGGGCCGAACGTCCATCAACGTCTTGGTCCTCAGGATTGTGTAGAAAGCCCAGGTCCTGATGATGTCGTGTCCCTGAGAACGGAGCTGAGTTGGCATCCTCGGGTCTGGCCGGCTCAGCCAGCCGCTTACGGCTAGTGCAGAGATGGAGCT
Source organism: Methanotrichaceae archaeon (assembly GCA_041494285.1). Taxonomy (GTDB): domain Archaea; phylum Halobacteriota; class Methanosarcinia; order Methanotrichales; family Methanotrichaceae; genus Fen-7. The sequence continues at coordinate 25,414 of JBGQAL010000002.1, read as the reverse complement.
GTCCATCCAGGTGTCCAGGACGTCCTCCTCGGGCCGGAGATCATCGCAGCCGCACTTGCATTTCACTGGCGGCTTTGTCCTGGTGGGATCAAGGGGAAGCCACTCCTCTTCAGCTACTAGAACCTCACCGCAACTGTTGCAGTACCAGACGGGAATAGGCGTGGCGAAGATCCTCTGCCTGGAGATACACCAGTCCCACTCCACAGAATCGGCCCAGTTCTTGAGGCGGGTCTCCATGTGGGATGGTATCCATTCGATCTCCTCTGAGGTCTTCTTTATCTCTTCCGGGTTGATCTTCACGAACCACTGCCTCTCGGAGAGGATCTCAATTGGGGTCTTGCACCTCCAGCACAAGCCTACGTTCTGCTCTAGCGGCTCACGCTTGAAGATTATCTCTCGGCCGAGCATGTCTCGAGTTATTGCCTCCTTGGACTCTTTGATTGAGAGACTTTGGTAGGCCCCGGCGATCTCGGTCATCTTCCCGTTACGGTCTATGGCCTGGCGCAAGGGAAGGTGGTGCTCCATCCACCACCTCACGTCCTGCTTGTCTCCGAAAGTACAGATCATGACCACGCCCGTGCCGAACTTGGTATCGACGGCAGAGTCGGAGATGACAGGCACTCTATAATCAAAAAGCGGAACTGTTACCTCTTTTCCTATGTGCTTCACATACCGTTGGTCATCAGGATTGACGGCTACTGCTACGCAGGCAGGCAGTAGCTCAGGCCTAGATGTGGCTATCTCCAGGTAGCCTCCAACGGCAGGAAAACGCATGTAGTTCAGGGTTGTAGTCCTCTGGTCGTACTCCACCTCGGCGAAGGCGATGGCGGTACCGCAGCGGGGACACCAGTTAACCGGGTGATTCTCCCGGTAGATCAACCCCTTTCTGTACATCTGGACGAAGGAGCGTTGGGTCTTGACGTAGTACTCCGGGGACATGGTGATGTACTCGTTTGACCAGTCCGTGGATATCCCGAGCCGGTTTATGGTCTTTCTGAACCGGGCGATGGCCTCTGCAGTCATCTGCTCGCAAAGCCTTCTGAACTCTTCCCTAGGAACGGCGTTCTTGGTTATGTGATACTTCTCTTCAACCTTTACCTCTGTTGGAAGACCGTGGCAGTCCCAGCCCTGGGGGAACATGACGTTGAACCCCTGCATGCGCTTGTACCGGGCCACGAAGTCCATGTAGCACCAGTTGAGGGCGTTTCCGATGTGGAAGTCCCCCGTGGGGTAGGGTGGGGGCGTGTCTATGATGTACTGCGGTTTTTTCGAGTCCCAGTCGAAGTAGTAGACCGACTTGTCCCAAGCACCCACCCACTTCTCCTCTACCTGATTGAAATTGTACTCTTTGGAGACCTCGCTCATCAGACTGCTCCTGCTTTTTTGGATGAAGGGGAGATGAACACAATGTTAATAGTATTATCGGTGTATGTTGTGATCAATGGAACTGGTGATCTATCACGCCGACCAGTGCGATCCCAAGAAGTGCACCGGAAGGAAGCTGGCTCGCTTTGGCCTGGCTAGGCTGACCAAAAGGATGAACGATCTTCGGCCTTGTCTGGTCTTAAGCCCTTTCTCTGAAAAGGCCCTCTCTCCTGAAGACAAGAGCGCACCAAGGCTGGCTGCCCTGGACTGCAGCTGGGCCCATGCCGAAGAGGTTTTTCAGCGGTTGTCTCTCAACGAAAGGGCATTGCCTTTCCTGGTGGCCGCTAATCCGGTCAATTTCGGCAAGCCTTTCAAGCTTTCCACAGTGGAAGCCTTAGCAGCAGCTCTGGTGATCCTGGGCATGTCGCAGCAGGCCGAGCTGATACTGTCAAAGTTCTCCTGGGGCCACGTCTTCCTGGAGCTGAACCGGGAGCCTCTAGCTGAGTACGCTTCCGCCAAAGACTCATCAGAGGTTGTCAAAATTCAGGCCGGATATCTATAGAAAGAAATATAACTTGTCCGCGCTTATCTATTAGGGGTGATTGTATTGACCAATTTGATATCAACGGATGAGATAAGGCGCCTTCAGAAGCGAATGAGCAGGCTCATGCAAGACCTTGGTCTGACAGACCTTGAGTCCAAGTACATGGACGAGATGCAGAAGATCCAACAGCGAATGAGCGAGATCATGGCCGAATCTGATATCGGCGGAAGTGATATCATGGTTCCCCTGGCCGACGTAAAGGAGACGGACGAATCCATTGTAGTCAACATGGACCTTCCCGGGGTGGACAAAAAAGATGTGGAAATATCGGTCACCGACGACGAACTGCGGGTTAGTGCAAAGCGCCAGGCCGAGACAGAGACCGAGGAGAAGGGTTACCAAAAGCGCGAACGCAGCTATGCCAGGTTCGAGCGCACGGTCAAGATGCCCTTGGCGGTAAAAAGCGAAGAGGCCAAGGCCAGGCTGGTCGATGGTGTGCTGGAGATTACCCTTCCCAAAGAGATGGTCACCTCCAGGAAACGCATAACTATAGATTGATCATTCTTGCTGGAGGAGGAGATGGTGCAACTTATCCCTCTTGGTTTCCAGATAGCGCCTGTTCACGTTGTTAGGAGCGATCTCCAGGGGCACCCTCTCTTTTATCTTCAGGCCGTAGCCCTCCAGGCCGATTATCTTTCGTGGGTTGTTGGTAAGCAATCTCATCTCTTTCACGCCTAAGTCAACCAGGATCTGGGCTCCCACTCCATAGTCTCGGAGGTCCGCTGGGTACCCCAGCTTTCGGTTGGCCTCCACAGTATCGCTGCCCTGGTCTTGGAGCATGTAGGCCCGGAGCTTGTTGGCAAGGCCAATCCCCCTTCCCTCTTGGTGCATGTACAACAGAACGCCATTCCGGTTCTCGCTGATTAGCTGCATGGCGCGACAAAGCTGCTCTCCGCAGTCACAGCGCCTGGACCGAAAAACATCTCCGGTAAGACATTCTGAATGCACCCGAACCAGGGCATTATCTGCCGTGGGATCGCCTGCAACCAGAGCAACGTGGCACTGGCCGTCTATCATGGACTCGTAGCCAATGGCCCTGAAGTCCCCGTACTCAGTGGGCATGCTGACCTCCGCCACCTTCTGGATCAGTTTCTCCCTCTTCATCCTGTACCTGATCAAGCTCTCGATTGTGACCATCTTTATGCCGTGTTCTGCAGCGAACTTCTCCAGTTGAGGAAGCCTGGCCATTGTGCCATCGTCTGCCATTATCTCGCATATCGCCCCGGCGGGATATAGTCCGGCTAACCTCGCAAAGTCTATGCACGCCTCGGTATGGCCAGCTCTTCTGAGCACTCCACCGTCCTTGGCTTGAAGGGGAAAGAGATGGCCTGGAGTGACCAAGTCGTTCCTGGTAGTGGCCGGGTCTATAAGCGTCCTAATGGTGGTGGCCCGGTCGAAGGCAGAGATGCCGGTAGTAGTGTTGTGCTTTGCGTCCACCGATACGGTGAAGGCAGTTCCCATAGCCTCTGTGTTGTGAGCGGTCATGAGAGAAAGATCGATCTCAGCCAGCCGCTCGGCCGTCATGGGCATGCATATCAGCCCGCGGGCGTACCTGGCCATGAAGTTAATGGCGTCCGGAGTTGCCTTCTCCGCAGCTATAATCAGGTCGCCTTCGTTCTCTCTGGCCTCGTCGTCCAGCACGATTATGAAGTTGCCCTTCTTCAATTCTTCAATGGCTTCTTCGACGCTGCAAAATGGCATGTTAGATCGACCGGCCCGTAAGATACTTAAATTTATGGTTAGGACCAAACTCCGGCTATGGCCGCGCCGCATTTGGGGCAGTGCCCATCGACAACAGAATTCCGTATCATTCGGTAAGAAGACCGCTCAACTAGCGTCTCACTGCACGCGGGGCATTTGGTGTCTTCATTCTCCCCGGGGATGTTGCCTGCGTAGACGTACTTTAGTCCCGCCTCGTGCCCTATCCTTACCCCTCTCCTAAGAGCCTCGACGCCTGTTGACGGAGCGTCCCTTAGCTTGTACATGGGGTAAAAGCCGGAAACATGCCAGGGGATGTCAGGACTCACTCCCGCCAGGAACTCTGCGATTCCTCTAAGCTGCTCCTCAGAGTCGTTGTACCCTGGAATGATCAAGGTAGTGACCTCTACCCAGACGCCTGCATCCCACATCAGCTCGATGTTGTGCTTCACAGGTTCCAGCCTGGCACCGCAGACCCTTTTATAGAATTCGTCGTCGCCTTTCAGGTCTATGTTGTTGGCATCCAGAATGGGCATGATCTTCTTAGCGGCCTCCTCGCCGGTGTACCCGTTGCTCACGAAGACGTTCTTCAGGCCGCTCTCTTTGGCAAGCACCGCTACATCGTAGGCGTACTCGAAGAACATGGTGGGCTCTGTGTAGGTGTAGGCGATGGATTTGCATCTGTACTCCTTGGCCTGGGCGACGACTTCCTCAGGAGGTACGTACTGGCCGGTTATTTTGCCGGTCTCTTTGGGTGTCTGGGAGATATCTGCATTCTGACAGTGGAGACATCGAAAGTTGCAGCCCATAGTGGCTATCGAATAGGCCAGGCTTCCTGGCAGGAAATGGTAAATGGGCTTCTTCTCAATGGGATCTACATTGGCGGCTATGAGGTTGCCGTACACCAGGGTTATCAGGGTTCCGTCCTGGTTCTCTCTTACGCCGCATAATCCTCGCTTGCCCGGCTTTACGCGGCACTCCTGGTGACAGAGGATACACTGTGCGTCGCCATCCACCTTGTGCCAGAACTGTGCCTCTCGCGTGCTATCTTTGGCCATTGGTAATCACCGTGGTGATAATTGTTACTTCCCTAATTAATGATAGCATTATTGCTTATTATAGATTTGTTCCCCTGTACCGAAGATCCAGAAAACCATTCGGTTGACTCGGCCATGAAGGCAATCCATGCAAAAATTCTCTCAATGGACCTCGAAAGAAGATGTTACAGGTTTATTGGTGGTTGGAATCAAAACTCAAAAAACGAGCTAAGTGATCCAAAAAAGAAAGAGGGTTCTGGAGAGTTTTTGTCTCTCCAGGGTTTCGTCTATCTACTGCTTCCTACCGAGTACCAGGTAGGCAACTGCCATGAGGCCAGTTATAGCGAAGATGCCCTCGAATCCGGGGGTCTTAGTGGCTGCTGGCGCAGTTGCGTTTGCTGGCGTTGTCGCATTTGCTGGCTTAGCGGCTGCTTCTGTGGCAGCTGTAGTTGCTGCGGCATTGCTGACGTTCTGAGCTGCTTTTGCCTTGGTGACGTTCTCAGTTGCCTGTGTCTGAGCGGCCTGAGCAGTGGTTACGTTAGCTGCTGCGGCGGCTGGCGTTGGGGTCGTTGCGTTGGCGGCTGCGATGGTTGCGGCCTTGTATATGTAGTACCTGAGTGGCGCAGCGTCTGTGCCATCTTGGTCTGCAGTCTTGATGTGGATATCCTGCATCAGGACAACGTCCTTGTTCTTGCTAAGGGTAATCTGGTTGTCCTTGTTGTCCATGATGACTTTCATGCCGGTGGCGTCCACATTCCTGATGGACATCTTGTCGTACGTCTGTGAAGTCTTGAGCGGGGTCGCTGTATCGGATATCTGGAACTCTCCGTCGACTGTGGCGATGTTTGTGTCAGCGCCGCGGAAGGCGTTCTTGAAGTGTACGGCGATCTGGATGATGTCTGTGGTGTCTCCGAGTGATGCCTTGTAGTAGTAGGTCTGGTCCTTCATCCTGGCGTTAGAGATGGACGGCTGGACGACCTTGCTGTCAACGACCTGTCCGTTCTTGGACAGCTCGATGTAAGCCTTGTTGCCGTCAACATCGATGGACTTAATTGCCAACTGATAGCCGTTTTGCAACACGAGTGGGTTGGCGGAGGTGATGGTCATCTCCTTATTGTCGTCCATCAGAACCTGGCTGATCTGCTCGTTTGTCATGAGGTTCCTGTTCTTGGACGCGTCGTAGAGGTAGGCTACGGACTCGTTGACGTTGGTTACGTCCGTGGTTGCTGTCGGATCGTATGCGGCGAAGTACTTGTTGGCGAGGAACCCAATAACATCATACTGGCCCCAAGGCTTGTACTTGAATTTCTTGAGTTGAGCTTGGGTCTCGTAAACTACGCCTCTGTTGTTGTTGGCATCCGCCTGGTCGCTGAGCGTTGCACCCGTTGGGGTAGCAAGGGTCGGCCTGAAGGTTATCATTTCAGCGCCAAGGTTCTTGTCTATATCATAGTAGAATCCAGAGAACGAGGAGTTATCCCAGGTAACCTGGTTCTGCATGACATTGGCTACAGTTCCGCGTAGCTGATATGTGCCTGCATCAGTGATCTTCTTGTATATGTAGTACCTGAGCTGCGCATCTGGTGTGCCATCTTGGTCGGCAGTCTTGATGTAGATGTTCTGCATCAGGACGACGTCCTTGTTCTTACTGAGGGTAATTTGGTTGTCCTTGTTGTCCATCTTTATGGCCATATTGGTAGCATCAACGGTCCTGATGGACATCTTGTCGTAGGTCTGCTCAGACTTGAGCGGCATCACTGTGTCGGATACCTGGAACTCACCGTCGACTGTGGCGATGTTGGTGTCAGATCCAGCGAAGGCGTTCTTGAAGTGAACAGCTATCTGGATGATGTCTGAGGTCGCTCCGAGCGCTGTCTTGTAGTAGTAGGTCTGGTCGGACATCTTGGCGTTATCGATGGACGGCTGAACGACCTTGCTGTCAACGACCTGCCCATTCTTGGACAGCTCGAGGTAGGCCTTGTTGCCCTTGACATCGACAGACTTGATGGCCAACTGGTAACCCTCGGCAAGCTTCAATGGGCTGGCGGAGGTGATGGTCATCTCCTTGTTGTCATCCATCAGAACCTTGCTGATCTGCTCGTTTGTCATGAGGTTCCGGTTCTTGGATGCGTCGTAGAGGTAGGCTACCTTCGCCCCTGCGTTGGTTACGTCCGTTGTTGCTGTCGGATCGTATGCGGCGAAGTATTTGTCGGCGAGGAACCCAATGACATCATACTGGCCCCAAGGCTTGTACTTGAAGGTCTTGAGTTGGGCTTTGGTCTCGTAAACAACACCTCTTGGTGCTCCATTGACCTCCTGGTCAGTGAGCGTTGCCCCCGTTGGGGTAGGATTAGATAACGTGAAGGTTATCGTTTCATTGCCAAGGTTCTTGTCTATATCATAGTAGAGTCCAGCGAACTTGGAGTTGTCCCAGGTGAACTGGTTCACGCCCACATTTGTAACCTGGCCCCTCACGTCAACTTCTTGCGCGGTTACAACCACCGCGGTTGCGAGGAAAACCATCATCGCTGTGAGCATAATTGTGGTCAATTTCTTCATCTTTTAACCTCCTATTTTCCCTTTCGGAATACGGTTTGCAACATACAGTCTGATATTCCTATAACTATTCCCCGAATAAGGTCCTCGATCATCGCCATGCCGCACATAATGGCACCCCTCATCTTGGCACCGCTAGCCGTATTGGCGACTCTCAGACGTGTATATAGCTACATCACCCTCCTAATCCCATAAGGGATTATTGGGTAGTGATAGAGTATTTCCCTATTATATCTTTTTTGGTCCTTGATCCCAGTTTTGAACTCTATCTCTATGTATCAAAGGTAGCGCGTCGAAGAACGTCACGTCTACAAATATACCTTATCCTATGCCTCTTTTAATTCTATGCTCTCAAACAACAATTGACCAGCTTTAGCTGGGTATAAGCATAAAAATCATAAATTATTTTTAAAAATGAATATATTAAGATAAATGCTCAATGCAATACCTATTGTGATATGATGTTCACAAACTATGAATGAGGCAAAATCTCCATTAAGGGGAACTATTTTCACGTAGGTGTACCATCAAAAACTCCATATGAAACCCACTGGCGTAGTTTACCATCCAATCTATCTCCAGCACGATACCGGCTCCCATCCGGAGAGAAAGGAGAGGCTCACAGCCATCCTCGATAAGATCCGTTCGGAAAGGCTGTTAGTAGAGTTCATAACTCCAAAGCAGGCCACAGTAGACCAGATAGCTGCCGTCCACGGACGCAAATATATTGATCAGGTCAAGTCAATCTGTGAGCAGGGCGGAGGGCATCTCGACCTGGACACCGTCCTCTCCAAGGCTTCCTACGATGCAGCCTTGATGGCCGCTGGCGGTACCATCGCGGCCGTGGATGCGGTGCTGGATGGCTTCGATAGCGCTTTTGCCCTTGTGCGGCCTCCCGGCCATCATGCTATGCCCAACCGCGGGATGGGGTTCTGCATCTTCAATAACGTGGCAATTGCCGCCCGGCATGCCCAAGCCCGGGGGCTAAAGAAAATTCTCATCGTGGACTGGGATGTGCATCATGGCAACGGCACCAATGCCATATTCTACTCCGATAAAATGGTGATGTACTTCTCCACCCACCAGTTTCCCCACTATCCTGGCACAGGCCGCATGACCGATGTAGGAACTGAAGGTGCAGAGGGCACCAAGGTCAACGTCCCCCTTCCATCGGGAACAGGTGACGAGGGATTCCTCATGGTGTTCAGAGAGATCCTGAAGCCTGCTGCCCTGGAGTTCGAGCCCGAGATAGTCCTGGTATCCGCCGGCCAAGATCCTCACAGAGCAGACCCCCTGGGCGGCATGAAACTAACCTCCGCTGGCTTTGGCGCTATGGCTGGCGTTGTTAAAGAGATAGCCGATATCTGCTGCCAGGGAAGACTAGCTGCTACCCTAGAAGGTGGCTACAACCTAGAGGCTCAGGCTGAGGCGGTTGTGGCCGAGATTAAGGCCTTCCAGGGAGTGGTGCCCGATATCAATGGAGTGGACCCGAGTATTGCCAAGAGGATAGAAGAGGTGAAGAAAGTGCAGAGCGCCTACTGGAAATGCTTTAAATAGCCTCTCCAGATGATCAGCACATCCTGAATCTGGCAGCCAGATATACTGCCATAAAAGTCCTGAACCCCTGGTCCCTCACTTGGACCAGCTCGGGACCCACGTATATATTGTGCCCTTTCTGGACCTGCATGGTCAGGTGTTTTCCTAATGATAGAGTACCAACTTCTTTTTCCAGCAAGTCCGATGCTCTGGTATATTTCCTATATACCTCTACAATTGCCCTTCCGTCCTCGATGTAAGGACCTGATAATGGCAGGGGGTGCGACGATAGAAACCGGGACAAGTGCTCCGCTTCCCAAACGGGCGGGCCCTCGCGTCTTATGATCCGAGGCAACTCCCAAACATCCAATTCGAACAGCATTCTTGCCCGGTTGACACCGTCTACAGGATGGCAGTCCACGTTGCTGCGGAGCACCGAGAAGCCGTTTCTCTTGAACATGGCTCGGATGGACTCCTCTGCCTTTCTGAGCTGAGGGAAGATTATGTCCTCCACAACTGGCGGAGCCTCAAAGTCCAGCAGCAGGATTGCGCTTCCCCTATTTTGTATCTGTTTCAATAGGTTTTGGTCTGAAATCGGCATCTTGTGCGAGGGAAAGAAGAACGTCATATCGGGCTCTTTCAGGAAGCAGCGGGCAGCGGCGGTGAACTGGAGCATCCTGTCCAGGGTCAGGGCGGCGGCCACATTTCTATTTGGGTCCACGGGGTCAACTACAATAAGTGGGTCCTGATGCGAGGTTGTGGAGTGAGCCTCTAAGTCTATAGTCTCACCAGGCCGCCAGGAAGATGCACCCTCTAGAACGACCGGAAAAGAGCCGGACCGCAGGACCAACAGCTCAGAAAGATAGCCAGAAAAACCACCCACTTTTAACTCCGATCCGTACACTCCTACTCCCTTCATGAACTGCTTCAGTAGCAAAACCTCGTCCTCTAGTCCCTTTATCCTTTCGGAGACATATTTAGTGTGGAAGGGTGTCCTGTCCACGGCTGACTTGATATGGGAGGCGTCCCTTAGGAGATAACAGGGCACTAGATCCACATCGAAGCCGTTTATTACGGCATGGACGTAGGCATGTTCTGCGTACTTCTCCTCGTGTACAGGGGCCACTGATCTTGCTAGCTCAAGAGCATCAGCTAGGTCGGCATCTTCGGGAACGGCCAAGAATATGTCCAGGTCATGGTCTCCGGCAAGCCATGTGGATCGGGATGCGGATCCGACCAGCAACGGCTGGCAGGCAAGACATCTGGACCGGGCCAGCTCTTCGATCTTCGATAGAATTTCGTCTGCCGCCTTCCTCAGCTTGGCTCTCTCCTCCGTAGTGGGTCTGACCCTGCCCAGCACTTCATCCAGGATGTTGCAGAAGGAATTCGGCGAGGTCTTCGTAGATGGGACCCTCCCTAGTCAGAGTGCTCTTCTTCAGGAAAAACCGGTCTACAGAAAAGCTTCCCAAATCGACTTTGGCTAACTTCTCTATCCTGGTCGCGATCTGACCAGACAACTCCTGGGATGGACTTCCTACCCTCCCCAGGGTGACGTGAGGACTGAACTTTCGTCTCTCCCGTTCGAAACCTAAGTCGTTCAGGGAATCCTCTATCTGGCGAAAAAGATCTGAGAAGTCACCTTCCAAGCCCAACCAAACCACTCTGATTGATCTCCCAGGAAAGGCTCCCATTCCGCGGACCACGACATTGAAGGGATCGACCCGAACCAAGCGAAGCGTCTCACAGATCTTCTCTATCTTCTGCAAGGGTACATCCCCTAGGAACTTCAGTGTTGTGTGACAGAGATCGGGCTTGACCAATCGCAGTCCGGGCATCCGTAGCCCTTCCTCAATCCGTCCGATCTCATCGCGCATGCTCTTCGGTAGCTCGACGGCCACGAAACACCTCAATCCAGTCATCTGAGCACTCCGCCCTTGCTGGCCGAGGTTACGGAGTTCATGTACCTCGCCAATACACCTCCTGTGAACTTTGGCTTCGGCGGCTTCCAGGATTTCTGCCTCTCTTTGAGCTCCGCCGGGTCCACTAGAAGCTCGACCTTACGTCCTGGAATGTCTATGCTGATTTTATCCCCTGTCCGGACCAGGGCAATCGGCCCACCCACCGCCGCTTCAGGCGAGACATGGCCAATACACGGGCCTCGGGTGCCTCCGCTGAATCGTCCGTCTGTGATTAGGGCCACAGACTCGCTCAGTCCTGCGCCGGCTATGGCCGACGTCGGCGCTAGAGTCTCCCTCATACCGGGACCGCCTTTTGGACCTTCATACCTGATTATCACCACATCTCCAGCCCTCACCTGACCGTTGACGATCCCTTTCATGGACTCCTCTTCTGAGTCGTAGATGACCGCAGGACCTGTGTGTTTTAGCATTGACGTTGAAACAGCGGTCTGCTTTACCACAGCCCCTTCTGGTGCCAGGCTTCCCCATAGGATGGCTATTCCGCCCTCTTGGTGCACTGGCGAATCGAGAGTGGCGATGACCTTGGCGTTAGCCTTAGGGTTGATTGGGTGGAACTCCGCAATCTCCTGGCCTAGAGTACGACCAGTCACCGTCATCGCGTCTAGGTTCAACTTTGACTTCAGTCTACTTAGGATCGCGGGTATACCTCCCGCCCTGTCCAGATCTATCATGTGATGGGGGCCGCCTGGCCGAAGGTTGACAAGGTGAGGCGTCTCCCTGCTCATCTTGTCGAACATTTCAAGATCGAGGTTCAGTCCAAACTCAGAGGCTATGGCCGGCATGTGGAGCACGGTGTTCGTAGAGCCTCCAATGGCCATGTCGACGCGTATTGCGTTCTCTATTGCCTTGTCGGTTACAATCTGCCGGGCGGTGAGACCTGATTCTATCATCTCCATGACCTTGGAACCGGATCTCTTGGCTATCCTTATCTTTCGCGAATCCACGGCGTGAGTCGTTGCGCATCCAGGAAGGCTCAGGCCCAGGGCTTCGGTCAGACAGGCCATGGTGTTCGCGGTGAAGAGACCAGCGCAGGAGCCAGCACCTGGGCAGGACATCTCCTCAAGGACGGCCAGGGCTTCGCCTCCCGACTGCCAGCCCTCGAAGACGTTGATTAGATCCAGGTCCCTGTCGCACGCGTAACCGGGCAGCATGGGCCCTCCGGTAACAACAACGGTCGGAAGGTCCAGCCTTCCAGCGGCCATGAGATGCCCTGGGGCTATCTTGTCGCAAGATGGGATCATAACCATGCCGTCGAGCTGGTGGGCCTGGACCATGATCTCAATTGAGTCCTCTATCAGCTCTCGGCTGGGCAATGAGTATCTCATGCCGGCGTGGCCCATGGCTATTCCGTCGCATACACCGATAGTCTGGAACTCGAAGGGCACACCGCCTGCTGATCGTATGCCCGCTTTGACCGCTTGTCCGATCCTGTCCAGGTGGATATGGCCAGGTATGAACTCATTCCAGGAGTTCACAACTCCCACGAAGGGGCGCTTTATCTCCTCATCAGTTAGGCCAGTAGCCTTAAAAAGAGCCCTGTGGGGCGCGCGCTCTACGCCGACTTTGGTAACGTCGCTTCTCATCAAACAACCTCTGTAGAGCCAGTGCATTTTTTATTTAAGTAATTGATGATCATTTTGTCACTTTCGAAATTTTGGAAGAAGAATAAGAGTTGATCTAAATCAAATCAATTTGTTTCTCGATTAAGCCGGGCTGTCCGATGTGTTAAATACCCCTAGATCATTGCCGCCTGAGGTGATCAGATGGAGCCCTATCATATATTCCTTGTAATTCTTGCGCTGTTCATATCGATGCTTATAGGCATCAGTCTTCTCACATCGCGCAGGCAGAGATCGGTCACCGATTTTTGGCTTGCTGGAAGAGAGTTAGGTGCTGGGATCATAGGCTTGTCCACGGCAGCCTCTTGGATCAGCGCGAGCGCATTGCTGCTGGCTACGGGCCTATTTCTTCTCATCGGTGTAGGCTCAATATGGGTTTGGGTCTTCCCCAACATTGCTGCGCTGCTGATAATTGCGGCCATCTCAGGAAGAATCAAGAACATCCCTGCATTGACTCAGCCCGAGCTCATGGAGATTAGGTACGACCCCCTGATAAGAGCGCCAGTCGCAGTGGCCATCACAATCATGATGGTGCTCTTCTCGGTCACAGACTTCATAGGGTTCAAGTTGGTCCTGGGCACTTTCTATGGGATCAAGCCGCTCTATGCTATCCTGATAATGGCTGTTTCGGTGGCATTTTACGTAAGCGTTGGAGGCTTTCGCGCTGTGGTCTGGGCCGACTTGCCTAAGTATGCGCTGCTAGCGGGCCTGGCGGTGTCAGTCGCCGTAATGGCTCTGCTGCTGCCCGTGCGGGAAGGCATGTCAATCACAGCTACAGCGATTGCTAGAGGACCGGATTGGTGGAACCCATTTGTCATGGGCGGAATCATGGGTGCGTTGGTGTTTCAAATGGCCCTCTTGCCCGGCTGGGTCGCGGAGCAGGACCCTTGGCAGAAGATCTGGGCGGCTCGCGACGAAAAATCGGCCAGGCGAGGTCTGATCTTGGGTGCCGGGCTAATGGCACTAATTTATTTGTGCTGCTTCTTGACGGCCCTAGGGCTAAGCGCTCTGTATCCGATGCCAACTAGCGAGGTGGAAGCTGAGATGCTCTACCCGAAGTTCATCAGCGATAACGTTTCACCGTTGCTCTTGGCCCTGCTCACCATGGGATTCCTCGCTGCGTGCATGTCCTGCACATCAACGTTTGCCACGTCGGGAGCTTCTTGCATCTCCAGGGACCTGATACAGAGGCACATCAAGCCCGGGGCCACAATGAAAGAGATGTTGACCATAAACAGGGCCCTGATAGTAGTCATGATTGCCTTATCCGCATCTATAGCACTGAACCTGGACAGCATTATGGATGCAGTGATAATTGCCACGGTCATAGGCACTACATCATACTTCTTCCCAATAATCGGCGGGCTCTACTGGAGGCGCGCCACCAAGTGGGGGGCACTAGCTGCCTTGATCGTTGGAGGCGGCACTCAGATCGCCCTCATTCTCTACGAGATATTCTGGCTCCACCAATCACTGGACACAGTCTCGCCTTTTCTCACTGAGCACGGTGTCCTGGTAGGTCTGACACTGAGCGTCATTTTCTTCGTAGGAGTATCCCTAGCCACACCACCGACTGAGCCGATAAGGCTGGCACCTTTCTTCCCCGAGGTTGAGGACAGGTTATTCACAGGCCAGAACCTCCACGTGAATAAGAACAGTGCCCTTTATCGCGATGTCATGGCAAAAATAGATCAGAATATCTCCGGAGATAGGGCTCACCTGAACCTCTCGATTGATCTCCAACCGATAAGGTCTGACGGCGCTCAAATTTCCGGCGAGCTAGACTGGGACAATTATGTTGAGCGACTAAAATCGGTGCACATCAGATGGTACACGCCTACTGGTAGACATATCGTTTACAGGTTTTCACAGGCAGACATGCTGGCTTGCATCAAGATGGTTCGAGGAGATCTTCACCAGATCTGGCTTTCTGCAGAACCAAAAGTCGCACAGATCGACCGGCTGAAGGATGAGCTTTTCATATCCTACGAGGAGATAGAGGCCGCCCTGATCGAGTTTGGGCTTAGCGCGTCTCCATCAAGATCATGAAGGCGGAGGTCGCAGTGGTGGGAGCCGGACCGGCTGGCTCTACGGCAGCCGAGACTGCGGCTACCGCAGGCGTTGAGGTAGTCCTGATCGATAGAAAGGCGGAGATTGGCACACCTGTCCAGTGTGGTGGATTTCTTCCCGAGGCTCACGAGCTGAGGGGACTGATGCCGGGTGCCAGGCTTCCTCGAACGCTTGAGGAGTTGCCGGAACGATGCATCCTTCATAGGACCAGGCTGCAAAGGTTGTATGCCCCTTCTGGGGCCTGGAAGGAGTTCGCAGTCGATGGCCGAGTTGTTGACCGCAGATCCTTCGATAGGCACCTTGCCCTGCGGGCGGCTCGGGCGGGGGCAAGGGTTCTTCCCGCCACCAGGGCACGCTTTTTACAGCCAAACCTCGTCCTGTCCGGCCGATTCCGAGGATCGATAACGCCCGGTGTGGTTATTGGTGCCGATGGCCCCCACTCAAGCATAGCCAGGTCGATAGGCTTCCTACAGAGGAATCAAGGAATCTGCATGGAGTACGAGATGGCGGATGTAGAGATCGATCCCGATGCTGCTGAGATGTACTTTGGGTTGCGGTACGCGCCCGGTGGCTACGCCTGGATTATTCCGATGGGATCCGACATAGCAAACGTTGGTGTAGGCGTTAGGTCATCGTACCTCGGAGGGGCCAAGCTACCGGATGTGCTAGAAAATTTCGTAAAAAAACATCCTGTGGCAGGACCTAAGCTCAAGAGTGGAGAGACCCTTGCTGTCATGCGCGGAAGTGTTCCTGCTGGCGGGATGCCTGATTCGATCCAGATAGGTAATGTGCTTTTAGCTGGAGACGCTGCGGGCCAGGTTATGGCCACTAGCGGCGGTGGGATTCCCTTGGCAATGGTGGCAGGAAAGATCGCCGGCGAGGTTGCAGCCGGGTTTATAAAAGGCCAGACAACTCTTGATAGTTACAGGCTGCGCGTCAACAGTGAATTTGGCAGGGAGCTTGAGCGATCAGTGCGGATAAGACGAATGGTTGATGCAGTCATGCGCAGCGACAGGTTGATGGACGCCCTCTTTGGTGCTCTAGACTCAGATCAGATGAAATCCATAATGCGCGGCCAAATCCCCTCGGCCTTTAGCGCATTGCACGACCTTTTAGGTAAGACCCGAAGCTGAAATTGAGTCGTTGGGCCGCCCTAGGAATTATAAGCAAGTCAGAGGCGGCAAAAATAGGGGTACGACTCTGATCAGCATCGTCTAATCAAGCTGTCTTCTCTTCCTTGGTCGCGACACCCAGAAGCTCTTCTACTGGCTTGGAACCTGGCTCCACAATCTTGACGTTGATCTGCCCAACATCAGCGGAAATGTCTCTTCCGTGGATGCTCTTGCGCCTCTTTTTGCCCTCTGCCGTGGCATGATAACCTATCCCACTCGCTATCAACAGCCTTCGGCGTTTGCTTCCAGGAAGATCTCTTCGCATGGGGAAACCCTCGCGATCGCTTCCACCGGTAACCACTACCGAGTACCCGGGCAACCCCAGGACCCCACCATCTATCTTATCGCCGATGCGGTGTCCTAGGAACCTGTTTGCTCCTGCGTCCTTAAGCTCGACCTGGTACGCTTTGCCGTTCTTCGGATCCGAAATTACTACTCTAAAATCCATTTTTACTCCTCACATGTGAACGTGACTCTTCACATCAGGTCAAAGCTCTATAAAATCCTTGTCTAGGCTTGGGCCTTCTCTCTCATCTTGTAGCAATCACGGCAGCGATATCAATAGCCTGATCCTGATGTACTATCCTACCCTAGGAGGCGTGTAATATCCGGTGATGATTCGATACTCCAGAGTCTAACCAAGCAGAAGTGGGCTTCAAGCCTCCTAGGTTCATTGTCTTCAATTTCATGCTATCGTGGAAAGACCATATATATGCCATGTTATATGTCATGGGATAGCATATCTTTGGTGTAAATAAGATCGATAGTAGAAGTCCCGTGGGGTAGTGGTCAATCCTGAAGGCCTTTGGAGCCTGCGACGGTGGTTCGAATCCGCCCGGGACTACCATCTTATACCTATGGCAAAGCATACATATATATTCAGATAACAGAAACCCGCTTGCTGAAACTTGTTGGCCATTGGCTCTCAACAGAACTTTGGCCCTTGTGGCAGCAGATTGTCCTTTCTAGGAAACAGGTGCTCCGGTAGTGTAGTCCGGTCAATCATTCCGGCCTTTCGAGCCGAAGACTCGGGTTCAAATCCCGGCCGGAGCATATAAATACCGAGTAAGGCATAAGGATATAATCGGCTAAAATTATATTATGGTCATTTGTTCGCACCACGAAGAAATGACTTAGGGGGGAGCGAGAGCCTCAAGAGGGTTTTCGCTTTTCTCTACATGTCTTTCACGCAATATCTTTTTAGCTCCATCTTCAAAGAGCTGGGAGAAGCTTCTGAATTCTCCTGCTTCTATGGCTTTTTCGGCCTCTGCATAAGTCCTTTCATCCACGCTTATGCTGATCTTCTTGTAAGGCATATTACTATATTTCCTCCTACTAGGTCATAAAACTTCGTACTAAATCCTACTAGGTGACCTTAAATATGAAGGGCATAGGGTAGTATTTGGTGCGACCAATGTCTGAAAGAACAATCTTTGAAGCTCAAAAAGAGCTTGAATCGTTGGCCGAGCGGCTGATTGAGAAATACCCAGGCGGCTATCTAAGCGAGATCGAGGTTGCATGGCCGCACTGTGGAATAGCTATCAGAGCGCCACTATATGGCCTGGACACCCCCGAGAGCGATAATACGGGGATCTTACCAAGAGCTGAGGGCCTTTGAGATCACATACCAGCGAATGAGAGTGGGGGCTTAAATCATGCCTTCATCTCTTATTGAGCTGAATTCAAAGCGCTCCATCAAGTACCCATCAAGTAAAATGGCAGTGTCACATTATGGCCTTGTCATCCTGGGTAATGTGGGCCACCTTACGTCATCGATGAAAAAACCGACCATGTTAGGCTGGTACAACGATACAGGGATATTTTTAAGACGGAAAAAGCTAAAGAGAATCAGCCAAAGGCGTAGCGAGGTGACTGTATGCCAACGAGTAAGAAACAGATGGAGAAGCTGAACAAAGCGAAGAAGGCCAAGGCAGAAGAGCTCTCGAAGCAGGCAGCTTTGGGTAGCGAATCCGCCAAGAAGAAGCTCAAGAAGCTCGAGAAAAAGATCAAGTGAGCCGCCTGGCCTTTCCACCTATTTTTATTTTCTTTTTAAAGGGCTAATATAAACGTATATAGCTTCGCAAGTCGTAAAATGCTCGTATCTGAAGGGTCGCGGAAGGCTTAATTTTCAAAGCCTGGAGACTCCGGAAATGGCATTTAGGCGGAAAATACCATTAGAAGCCTACTTCGCAATTGGTCAGAGATTGTTCGGGTTGTGAGCAATATGAATAATTCAAATTCGATAAAATTAAGACGGGCGCGAAATAATTTCAGGACTCCACAATCTAGGATGGCATCGGTTCGGGGGGCAATCGGAATTTATCGCCGAGGCAATTGAACAGCACAAACCACCAAAACCCTTTTCATTGGAAAATTCTGATGATTGATCAGGAGGGATTGACCATGGATAAACCGATATCATTGCTAGTTATTCTGATAGCTATTATTATCGCGTTTTCTGTGTGCGTGGGAACGGAAAAGCCCAATACGGATACACCCGTCAATATCAGAGTTGGGACGCTAACAAGCGCTGGAGCGTACAGTCTCTACATCTCGCTTTATGATTCTCATAATAGACAGACCACCGCGGATGGGGTGGCTGATGTAAGTTTTTTAAAGGCAAATTCCAGGACTATTATGCAGGATAAGATTAACCAGTTCGTTTTTAGCCAGACATATAACATAAAAGCCAGTGAATTCAAAGAAGAGACAATATCCTTTAGAGGTGTCAAAAGCACTGAACTCGTTTGGTCTACTTCGCTTCCAGAGGCGTTTAAACCCGAAGTGGGAGATGCGTATAAGATCAGTATCGCGTTTAGGCCAAATGAAAACCAGCCGGCATTAGGGAACATGACATATATCGTTTGGGCCTGAGCCCTAGGTCGAAGTTAAAACATGACACCCAAGCCTTGGAGAAGATAAGAAGATGGGAAAGTTGGCATCTACGCCAAAGAGATACCACAACAACGCAAGATAGCCTTATGTGTACTGGAACTTGGTTAGGGCCGGAAGAGTTCTAGTACATTTTGCTCAACTCCTTCAAGAATGTCATAGACTTTTCTGGAGTGTAAAAAAGAGGACGTCGGACCTACGGCACATCGAACCGGTTTATTTGGCTATCAGGAAAAGAAATGTTTCCTTGGAGAATTTTCTCATCGCCTTTCCAAAGGCGCTGCTTACCAGTGTAACCGATATCCCAGTATCCAGCCTTAAGGTCGTGGTAGACCAAAATGGAACTAAAAAGTCCTGATTGATTTATCTCGATCTTCAGTACATCTGGATTGGTTGAAAAGTTGGCTGGCATTTTGGCCAAGACTGTACTTATTCCCACCATCGATACCAACAACACAGCGGTCACGAGAATCGCACCCACTACATTTATTCGCATAGTCTTATCACCTATAATTCAACTATAAAGTCCTGCCCCAAAAGAGGGTGGCGACCTGCTACCGCCAGATCTTAAGCTTGCATAGCAATCTGCCTAAGTCCTCTTGATCACCAAAAACTTTTTCATTAGTTATCCTAAATCCTAATAAAAAATAAGGAGGGATTATATGGGATATATAGAAAGTTCGTTGATGGATGGAGAAGTAATATCGTACAAAACCAAATTGAGTTGGGTTGTAATTCTCTGGCCATTGATTCTTTGTATCCTATTCCTGATAGCTCCACCTCTATTGATTCTATCTGGAATTTGGTTATTGATTGCGATAATAAATTATTCCACTTCAGAGTTTGGAATAACAAACAAGAGACTTGTTCTAAAAACAGGCGTCATTAAGAAACAAACCCACGAGACACAGGTAACTAAGATTGAAAGAATCAATGTCGAGCAAGGAATGCTTGCAAGACTACTAGGATACGGAACAATTGTAGTATCTGGCACCGGTGGAGGGATAAGCAGATTTTCCAGCGTTTCAGATCCATTCACATTCAGAACGCGGATTCAGGAGCAAATAAGCGCCGTTGAGGCCAAATAGAATCCATAGGCACGCGGTCCGCTCTAGGAAGCTGATTGAAATGATGTGCATAGATCGGTTTTGGAACTGGTTGTTGTGCTACTGGTGTCAATAGTGGGAACAAACGCGGCTTTCGCCGCCTAAATAGCCCGCACGCACCTCTTTTCTGTCTTTGTTCTATGACATTTTCTCAAGCGTCGCACAGAATGCCATAGAACTTTTTTGGCGCAAAAAAAGAGATCACCATCATATCTTCAGCTTCACCAGCGGCCACCCAAGACCCTAGACCCACCAAAATCTTTTTCGTTTGAGCCTTCTTAGCAAAGAGAAATTGTGGGGAGGGGGATTAGTGGGTTTCCTTGACAAGCTCTTGGGCAAAAAAGAGGAGTTCAAATCCTACCATTCGCGAAACGGGGTTCTTGTGGAATGCGATGAGCGTCATAAAGCCTTCCTTTCCGGAGATTTTAGTCGGATGCTGAAACAGCTTTACAAGAAAGGAGATCCTATCGACACCCACTTTTTGTATCTCCTGCTTATCGGCCAAGCCTATAACCGCCGCAAAGAGCCGGAGATGAGAGCGCTTTTCAAGAAGCTGGCCGCGGAGCATGTAGAGAAATTCGGCACCGTTCGCACGCCTTTGATAAAGGATATCGGCCTCTTACCTCGTGTTCCCACTTTTCAATATCTAGCAACGGTTTATACCGAGGACAGTGAGTATGAGAAGGCGATCGAGGTTTGTGAGAAGGCCATTGCCTTTGGCCTTGACGATGGCACTAAGAGCGGTTACCAAGGACGCATCGAGAGGATAAAGATGATGTAGCGATCTCTCCTTTAGTATGCCCAAATAACCCATCCCCACCCCGCTTTTTGTCACAATAAATCATTGCCGAAAATCTTTTTATCGCCCTTCAAGGCCAGCTCAAATGCAGTTCTATGACATTTTCATCAATTCCTGCAAGAATGCCAGAACTTTTTAGAGCACAAAAAAAAAGGGGCTCACCTATTCTCATCATACCGCCTGAACTTGCAAGCTCTCATGACTCTAATGGCCTTCTCTTCATCTAGTCTACGCTTAAGTTTCATTTTTTTATCTCTGGCTTCGCTCATGATTTCACTTTCTTCTTTTCTAGCCTTGCCTTTTTGGTCATCGCTTTTTTACTTTTGCCTTGGGCTCGGTTTTTGTCAGCCATATCATCAGCTCTTTCCCATATCTGCCAATTGTCCTCTGCTTTACTGAATCGACCTTTAACCCCCTAACTGTGGTATGCAAGCCAAATAAGCCTCTTGCACATCTTTCGGTTCTACGTGAATCCTGATGCGATTATCTTGAGTAGTGTTGCCTGATGGGACGACGTGGAGGAAGGATCTCTGCCCATTTCGGAATCCTTATAACCTGGCAGGCAGAAATAGAGTATTATTATGCCCATCCTTATGAAAGCCCTTGTGGTAGCTAAGCCTGACCTAGTAGATCAGAGGCTTGAATCATTCTCTCCAGAGCAGCGAGAGCACTTCAGGGAGAGCGTACGACATAATCACAGGGTACTGAAGCGATTATCCAAAATGTAGCTGAAGGCTCCCTTTCATCTTGCGGGCCTTCCTGCGCACCCATTTCAATATCTTCTGGACATCACATTTATATTCGGCTATTTTGGTCAATGCTTGAATTATCTCGTCATCTTCTGCGTGGATATGATAACCCGCGTCCCTCAAAATGAGATCCGCAAGTTGAAATGCCGTCCTTTTTTGCCCGTCCCAAAAAGGGTGGTGATCGGCTAAAAACAATGCCCACGCAGCCTTTTCGAACGCATCATCTTCACGATTAATATTCTCGATTAGATACTCTAATGTGCCCACATCTCGGATACCAGGCTCTCCGCCTTCGGTTTCGATGAGATAATCATGAATCTCCTTAACCTTCTTTATGGTTAGCCTTATCATTATATTCCCAAATGTGGAATAGCCGCCAGATAAGCTTCTTGCACATCTTTCGGGTCTACGTGGAAATAGATATCAACCGCCTCCTTGATGGCATCTCCACGCAACCACTGGACATATTCCCTCTTCATGCCCGCCCTCAGAAGATATGTGGTGTTCCAATGTCGCGCACAGTGCGGGCTGAAATGGTCTTCCATCCTTCTCAGAATCAGGATTATGCAGGCCCACGCGCTCGGCTGCCTTGACCACGGCCAGATAAACATCATTCCTTGAGATCCTGAAGCCCCACGTGCTCAAGAATAGGGCCATTTCCTTGCGGCGGTTCACGCCCTCCCTGACGCGGAGCCATCGCCTGAGAATAAAGGCCGTCTCATCATCGAAGAATACCGTTCTGTTGGTCCGCTTTGCTGTGGGCTTGAGCCTGATCCTCTGTTCTACAAGATCCACATCAGAGACATCCAGATCGACCAACTCATGGCGCCTTATGCCAGTCTTCGCGAGCAGGGTTATAATGGCCTTGTCCCTGATGCCCATCTCGCTATTGATCAACCGGCCCATTTCCTCGATGCTAATCAGCTTCCTTTCCTGGTCGTCGTGGTTATCTTTGTAGCTTTAAGGCTGCGTTTCCTGATTGGGATGACTGGATTGGCTGAGATCTTCCTCTCAAAGGCCAGGTACTCGTAGAAGCTGGATAGCGCGCTGAAGTAGTTCTTGAGGGTCTTGTCCCTGGCCTTCCGAGCTCTGAGATAATCAATAAACCCTATCAGAATCGCGTTGTCCACGGCCAGGATGTCCGTCTCTCTCTGAGCTAGATATCGCTGATATATCCTCAGCACGGACCTGTAGCGAGGCATAGATCCTACAGCCATCCCTCTGCTCTGGCAGTCCTTGAGATAATCCTCGATTAGCTGATCCATCGCCAGCCCTTGCCCTCCGGCTTGATCATGCCGTAACCCTCGGGCTCTTCCAATTGCATGGAAACAGCCTTAACGAGGTCGCTTTCACGTGGATCTATGCCCAGGTCCTCCAGGAGCCTATAGCTGTCCGCAAAGCCCCCGCTCTTGAGGATCTCGACCAGCTCCTTAGAATAGCGCCTCATGCCCTGGTAATCCTCTCCCAGAACGCTTGAGAAAGATATCGTTTCAGTTCATTCTCATATTTCTGCAAGACTATTATTTTTTGGCTTAGATCGTCACGCAGAGCTTTGTTCTCTGCCCTCAAGATTTCCATTTCGCGCACAATCTCGCGCCGCGGCTTGAAATCTTCACCTTCATCTATGACGGAATCAACGGTTCCTATGATGAACTTAGATAATGGGGTCCTGGCTTTCTTGGCTATCTTCTCCCATCTCCTCTTATGCTCTACAGATGGATGATAGGCATAGGTATATCGTTCCTTATCCGGTACGGGCAATTGCTCACCAATCCAATAGACAATTATCGTTATGCCATAAATGTTTTACTTAGTAAAAACTCGCTTTTATCCTGGCCGGAGCATTAAACATTTTATGTATCGATTAAAGACCCGTCGAATTATTGTCGCGCTCGTCTTTTCCTTTCTATCTAATCCGGTAGAGCCAAAGCCATTAAGGAAGATTCCAGGTTAAAGCCTCCAATGGATATTGAATCTAAAGCATTAATTTTATCATTAGCGAGGCTGGACTTTGGTGAAGCTACATGGGTGATTTGAATCTATATTAGATTTAGGGATCGACAGCCTCTATATATATAGATCCATTCAGCTGAGGACAGTAGAATCGTGAACGGAGGGGGCTCAACAACGGCGGGGTAAGACTCTAATGCAGGCGTTACGGAGTTTGTAGTAATACTTGACATTTGTTGGCCTTATGCTATTAAGACAACAACAGCATATTAATGCTGCGATTATTTCAAAATGGTCATATAAGCTCTTTTCCTAGATTTTTTTGGCTGATTTATGTTCGTTAATTGAACTTTAGTGATACGAAGTAGGTACACCTTATTGATCAATGAAAATAAATCCAACATAATGAGAAACCAAATTCTATTTACCAATAATAGAATTGTCATCTAAGAAATTATACCCCCATTTTGCACAATAGATTAATAATAGATTTACATCATATCAGCTCGATACGTTTATATGCTATTAAACCACTGAGAGTTCCTGTGCCTGAGCAAAATGCTCAAATATTAGCCGTGAATCATGTGTTCAGGTACACTACACCGCTTAGGGTGGCTTAATTGCCCTCAGTGTTGCATGGAGGCATAGCTGATTAAGGCAATCGCAGCATCACCACTTCGGTGATGCATCGCCGGATTCAAGTCCGGGAAACTATCCTGACGGGGTGGTGGCATTAGGATCATGAGCGCCGTCTCAAGATGGCTTGATCCTAGCATAAGGGTATAGACTAAGGAGGTGGGAACGAAATGAGAAAGGAACTAGTTGTTTTGGTAATTATTGCGATGGCCCTTGTAGGCATGGCCGGTGCAGCCAACTACATGTACGAGAAGGCATCAGTGAAGGGCGTCGGATACAAGAACGTAGAGATGATCGTTTCGACCCAGGAAGGCTTTGCAGGAGCCAAGCTGGTGGAGAAAGAGTCCGGATCCGGTAACGTAATTACCGAGAGGACTGAGCTCGAGGCAGAGAGGCAGATCGGTGTACCAAACGGACTTAATGGCCAAAATTGTTTCGGCTCATGCGCCAGAGATTACATCAACTTCACAAAGGAAGCTGAGTTTGAGTACATGCCAGTGAGCTACCAGACCGGTACCTACGACCAGAAGTGGATCGAGAAGTTGTGCGTCCAGAACTACGCTATCGGAGCTGTTCTGACTGAGATGTACACTCACGCAGAGCACCTGCAGAAGAACACCGAGGTCAAGACCAGGCTGTACAACGCCAACTGCGGTCCGAACTGCTGCACAGGAGTTCTCGAGGCTAACCTCAACTCTAACGTGATAGGCGTTGCTCATATCGGATGGATCTCCAGGGATCCAACCACGAACGTCAAGGGACGCCACAACGAGTGGGGCAGGAGCGTTGAGGACCTGACTGGTGTATTCTCCATCGAGAAGTTCATCCAGCTTTGGGGCAACAGCACCTGCGGTGCCATCAGCGTTGATTGGCTGCCGTGCGTCTAAACTGAGTTAATTGGAATCATCCAAAATGGGGCTCCAGGTTCTAAGAGATCTGGAGCAGCCTTTACCTTTTATAAGCTCCTTTTGCCATTTAACCAAATGTACATCGGTTAGTCCTTCTAATCATCTTAGGATTGCTAATGATTGCAGATGAGGTTCTGAAAGCCGTAAATCATTAATTATTGCCAATATTATAAATATATTTAAGCCTTACTTATTTCTCTTTGAATATGCAAAAAGACAGTAAACTCCCAAAAAGCTTATAAACTGTGAGATTATATAACTACAAGAGATATGAGTTCAATTGGTCGCATTGCCTTCCCGGCGGCATATTCGATAGATTTATATGCCATTAATCTTAAGAAGAAGAATGTGCCTGAGAGACCTACTCAAGTTTCAAGGACCAACCATCATGTCAGGCACCTCATATCGGCGAGGGTTGTATTAAGGGCATCATGCTGCAATCCAGAAGCGGAGCCAATAAAAAAAGTTTCGTCTCATCTGATGGAACAGCCTCAGATCTTCGATCTGGTGGGCTATCCGGCTGCCGGGGTGATGTAATACTGGATCATATATTTGCTGTCTCAGAACAGCTTTCGATCCTAACTTGAGGGTATAGATTAAGGAGGTAGGGAACGAAATGAGGAAGGAACTAGTTGTTTTGGTAATTATTGCGATGGCCCTTGTAGGCATGGCCGGTGCAGCCAACTACATGTACGAGAAGGCATCAGTGAAGGGC
Organism: Methanotrichaceae archaeon; assembly: GCA_041494285.1. Classification (GTDB taxonomy): domain Archaea; phylum Halobacteriota; class Methanosarcinia; order Methanotrichales; family Methanotrichaceae; genus Fen-7. Next base: position 26 of record JBGQAL010000002.1, on the reverse strand, counting down.
GTCGGATACAAGAACGTAGAGATGAT
>JBGQAL010000077.1:0-12691 GCA_041494285.1 Methanotrichaceae archaeon | reverse complement strand
TCTGAAATAGAAAACAAACTGGGACTCATTGAGATTGTAAGAAATAGCTTCTTTAGCTTGGCTGGAAATCTTTCTTCAGCACGAATGTGGATTCCTAGATTCCTGTACGATAAGTTAAATTTGTTGTGTTAAGGACTATAATTTTAACCTTGAAATAGAACGGCCAGTTTGATACTATCGAGTTTACAGCTATTCAGCACCGAGCAGCAATAAGGAAACGGATTTGAGGGTTATACGCACTTCGTTGGAACTTTTATCCGTGGATAAGTAGATTTTGCGCTCTACCCCATGGTTCCTGCGCGAAGGCGATCCCTCTTAACGAATAAACTCAAACATTACAGGTTGCGATGAGGCACTCGCCAGCCATGCCTCTTCCCAATCTCGCTTCACTTTCGCCCTGTCTCCCAGGACTTTTTAACCTATATTCAGCATACTTCTATTCCAGCATAGCTCAACCTCAGACCTCCTGAGAAAGGATCATTATCCGGTCATTTTTAGGATTCTCTTTGTATGTTATACATACTTTCATTAACCCAAAAAATGATTTACCGTTATCATTTTAACCAGAAAGGTATTTATGCTTACACGCACTATGATCGTATTATGGGAGGAGTTCTTGAGCGTCTGAGATGGCCTCTGAATAAGAGGCAGCCGTATGGCCCATGTGTACCTCTGCACATGCGCAGAATCGATCTGCCGATCATGCAGCTCGAGACCGCGAAGGAGATCCTCGGCGAGGTCTTCGACACCTCATCATCGGAGGTTGATGAGATGATCAGACAGCGGCTCGCAGAGCGAGAAGAGGGTCTGTGATCTCTCCATCCCCTTTTTTCTGTTGCTGTGCCGTATGATTTCCGAGCCTTACTTTGAATCCCTTTTCTAGCAGCGTTTTTAGTACCTTCTGTAATGAACCTGGGCAAGCCTGAAATATTTTGCAGGCCTACAGAATTGTCATGATCCTCGGCATATGCGGCAGTCCTCGCAAGATGGCTACTGATCACGTCCTGGGCGAGGCCTTGAAGATGCTTGAGGAGAGGGGCCTTCAGACTGCGCTCTTCTCGGTCCGTGGAAAGAACATCAGTCCATGCAAACACTGCGATTACTGCCTCAAGAACAAAGAGTGCGTTGTCAAGGATGACATGTACCAGCTCTATCCTCTGTTCAGAGAGGCCGAAGGGTTCGTGATTGCGACGCCAGTTTACAACGGCGGTCTTTCCGCCCAGACAAAGGCTGTCATCGACAGGACTCGGGCTACCCTGGCCGCGAATCCCGAGGCCTTTCGGGGCAAGCCCGGCATGGCCATAGCCGTAGGCGGAGACCGCATGGGCGGCCAGGAACTGACTATCCAGCAGATCCACACATTCTACATCCTGAATGGCATGATTCCCATCAGCGGTGGCTTCTTCGGCGCTAATCTGGGCGCTACCTTCTGGTCCAAGGACACCCTGGAGGGGGTCAAGGAGGACGCCGAGGGTTTCAGATCCTTGAGAAAGACTGTCAAGAAGTTTACTGAAGCCCTTAAAGCCAATACAGAATTGAAAAACCAGTCTGAGAATTTACGTCAAAAATAAGGTAGAAAGATAATTATCTTTTGAAGGGCTAGGAGCTATCATGGTCATTGAAGGAGCGCGGCGCAAAGTAGCCTGGGGGATAACCGGCAGCGGAGACAGGATCGTAGAGACGGTAAGCGTCATGAAGGAGCTGCAGAAACAGTACAACGATGTTGTGGACATCCGGGTCTTCGTCTCCAAGGCCGGAGAGCAAGTGATAAAGTACTACAAACTCTTCAATGACCTGGAGAAGAACTTCGACAAGGTCTGGGTAGAGATAAACTCCAACTCTCCATTCCTCGCCGGCCAGCTCCAGGTGAAGAGGTACGAGTTCCTGATCATTGCTCCGGCCACCTCCAACACTGTCGCCAAGATATCCTTAGGCCTGGCGGACTCACTGTTGTCCAATGCTGCCATCATGAGCCAGAAGGCTTTCGTTCCAACATACATAATGCCCTGCGACTACAAACCGGGAATTCTGACCACCCGGCTTCCGGATGGAAGCGAGATGCGCCTCCGGATAAGAAAGGAGGATGCTGAGAACGTCCAGAAGCTGAGGATGATGGAAGATGTCTTTGTGATAGAAACTCCACAAGAAATCCATACAGTCTTCGAGAAGTATTTCGCGCCCAAAAGGCGTGGCGATAAATAACCAGGGTAAGAATTTTTCTAGCCTATGGATTCTGTCTATGGAATCATTTCATTCTTTTTGACCTTTTTGCGACCCTAAGCGCTAAGACAACTGTGAGAAAAACCGAGGCTACAAGGCGGGGCTTTTCACAGAAGCCTTGGCTGACATAGACGAATTTGAGGATTCGTTTGCAGAAGTGTTTGCAGAGCTGTTTATAGGATTGTTGGAAGGCACCAGGTGCACAGATCTGTTGGCAGACAAACTGTTGTTCAGCCCTATCTCCACCAAGTCCCGTTCACCCCCCGCGTAGATCTTGTTCACTGTTAGATTAGTATGGTCGTAATCAAAGTGGCCACCCACCCCCAGAAGCGAGGATTTCAGGGTCTCATTTCTGCTGTAGAGCTTCAACCAGACTACTCCTGCCGAGGGATCGACGTCCTCAGCCACGAGGGTTCTGTTATCCGAAATGCTGTAGGGCTGCTGCGTGTGCATAAGGATTCCTTCGCCAAAGGACAGGATGACGGTTGCTCCAGCAGCCGCTAAAATCACAGCCAAGAGTATTGTGCATTCCCACTTTGTATCTAAGCCCTTTGTCATCAGCCGGCGGCCTCCCCATGGGCTGCTATCAATCGTTTCTACAGACTTCTTTACCGAAAGGGTTTATTACTTATGAATATATCGTCAGTTAACACGATAGCGGAGAAAAGTAACATTGGTGTTTCTATGAAGGATGTAGGCATACTTGTGCTGGGGCATGGATCGACCCTGCCATACAATAGAGAGCTAGTGGAGGAGATGGCCCGCCTGATTGCCAGGAGCCATCCCGGACCTGTGAAGACTGCTTATCTAAACGCTAACGACCCCCACATACCTGAAGGCTTGCAGAGCTTTGCAGGGACGAATGTGAAAAGGATAGTGGCTCTGCCCCTATTCCTGGCCCACGGGGTTCACACCAAGGAGGACATCCCCCGGGAGCTAGGAGTGGATGGACAGAGCAGAAAAGGCGTTGTGAACATCGGAGGCCAAGGCGTGGATGTCTTCTGCGCCGAGCCCCTGGGCATGGACGAATGCATAGCCACTTTGGCTTTGAAGCGTGCAGGGGAAGCTCTAAGGTAGCCGTGCTGGACACCATCCATGGGGCAGGAATAATCGCCCAGAGGATGGTGGATTCAGGGATGGACGCCCATGCCTTCGAGGTCTACCATGATTCTCCCAATCTGGAGGGGTTCGACCTTGTTGTCTCCCCTGTTCATCTGGGACCTGGAAACCCGGCTATGGCCGAGGCCAGAAGGCTCGGAAAGAGGATCATCACCCATCACCAGGCAGTGGGTGAGCTGGTCCATCCGAGCTTACCGGTGTTCGAGGTCACTGGAACCCACAGCAAGACCTCCACTGCATTGCTGCTGGCAAAGATCCTCTCCGGAAAGAGAAAGGTCGTCTCTCACACCACTCGCGGCATCGAGCTGTGGTCTGGAGGATTGAGCCGCATGGTCCAGGCCGGGTTAAGCATAACTCCTGGAAATATGATCCGCGCAGTCGAAGCGGCCGGGACAAGCCAGGCCGACTCCCTGGTGAGCGAGGTGTCCTTGGGGGGCACGGGCCTGGCTGACTTCGGCGTCCTAACAAGCTTTTCCGGGGACTACAGGATAGCTCAGGGAACGGCCTGGGCCAGCGTGGCCAAGCTGCAGATGGTTGCCCTGGCCAAAGAAGGTTCCAGGATTGTTGCTAATGCAGATGTCAGAATATCGCCTGACGTCTCCTTCGGACAAGAGGGGTTCGTTTGGGCTTCTCCTGGCAAGCTGCACTTCGGAAGCGAGGCAGTCAGCCTAGACCTGGACCAAGACCTGGACTATCCCGGGTACGAAACCGCCATTTCCGCTGCCGTTGCCGCCTGCTTTGCCTCGGGCCTGGGCAAAGAGGAAGTAGCGGAAGCCCTTGAGGGGTTCGACGGCTTTGCCGGCAGGATGAAGGTCACCCGAGAGGGCGGTCTTGAGGTCTACGACAGCTCAAACTCTGGGCTCAAGGTCTCTGATGTGGAACGGGCCCTGGACCGGATCTCGGGCGGCAGGATTGGCCTCGTAGTGGGCGAGGAGTCGGAAACTGTCTGTGAAGGGATGGATGTGCAGAGGCTGATAGTCCTGCTCAGGCTGCGCCGGTCGGAGATCGATCAACTGGTCCTGGTCGGAGATAGGATGGCACCCTGGGCCGTTGATCTCAAGGCAAAGACCGCGCCCGACCTTGCTGCTGGAATCGAAATGGCGAGGGCCTCGGGCGGAATTGATAGGTTGCTTTCATGCGTCAAATGCTTTAGGTGATGGTTATGTCGAGCGAAGTCAAGAAAGACGAGGTTCAGAAGATGCAGATTCTGCACCCTAGGCCCAGCTCTATCGTTGCGGCCCTCTACACTCTGCGCGACCTGGGGGCTGAGGTGGTCATACTCCACGGCCCAAGTGGATGCTGCTTCAAGCACGCAAGGCTATTGGAGGAAGACGGAGTGCGCGTGCTGACAACAGCCCTGGACGAGGTTGGGTTCGTCTTCGGCGGTCAGGAGTCTCTAGTCCGCCTACTTAGGAAAGCCAAGGAGCTCTTCGATCCAAAGCTCATTGCAATAACCGGAACCTGCAGCAGCATGATTATCGGAGAGGATCTGCACCAGGCCGTTTTGGAAGCCGACCTGAACGTTCCCGTTCTGGAAGTGGAGGTTCACGCCGGTTATCGCGACAACACCCGTGGGGTGATCATCACTCTAGAAGCTGCTCTGGATCTGGGAATAATAGACCAGACCGAGTTCGACCGGCAGAAGGTCCTACTGGATAAGGCAACCGAGGTGGAGAGGCTCTATGGTGCTGCCAGCAGCGAGTATCTGGCTCCCGATCGCGGGGATCTCAAGTTTCAGGTGGCCACAAGGCTACTGGAGCTGATAGCCCAGGGAAAAAGAGGATTGAATATACTTAACGCCAAGAAGGAAACAGCCTACATGTTTGCCGATATCACCGCTGCTGTCTACGAAGTCGCCGATGGAAAGATAGACACTCTGGCTAATCTGGATCAGGAGGTCGGCCTGCCCAAGGTTCGGAGGGACGCCGGTAACATAGTCAGGGATTTGTCTGACCGAGAGGTCAAGTTCGACCTGATCGGAGGCCTGGATGAATATCCGGTGACGGGTGAGGCAGTTGCCAGCTACATCAAAGAACACGGTAGCTACGACTTTGCGGTCATCTCAGGAGTGCCCCATGCCATTCCCGCTCAATGCCTAAAGGGATTGGAGATATTCTCGGTTACCAATGGACCGCGACAGGTCAAGCCCCTCCGTGATATGGGGCACGACCATGTTATAGTCGAGCTGGACCTTCACCCCAAGACCATGGGGGTGACTTCTATTGTGGAGTCCGAGTTCGGCGCTACTCTGCGCGCCCTGAACAAATCCGATGCAAAAAAGCTTGGCTCTTAAGAGCCGGCTTACTTTTCAACCAAAGATAGCCTTTGGCACCTGGGTCAACAGCACGTAGATCAGAAACCCCATAGTTCCTATTAGGGCTATACCAGCAATCGACACCTTGGCGATCATCATGAACTCTTCTCTGGAAGGCTTTCTGGCCAGCCTAAGGACCCTGATGTACTCTTTCACGTTCATGGAAGGCGTGGATATGCCCATATCCCCGACCATCTCGTCGAGGTCGAGCTTGTCCTTGAGCCGTTGAATCCTGCTCTCCGCTCCGTTTGTTCCCTCTTTCATTCCCAGATCCGAAGGGGGTTCAGAATAAAAAAGCTTTCGATCGGGACTACACAATAGGGACTTGCAGCAGGAATCGTTTCGGAAAACCTATTGCCAAAAATGTGGCATGCCCGCGGAGGCTCGCAATTATTGTCTCCATTTAATGTCTTCTCAATTGTAGGCACACCTTACGAACGCTCTTGCACGAAGCACATGGATAAATCTAGAGAAGCTGGAATAAAACGGCTATGCCTCGCTACACCATCTCTCGCAAATAGTTGACTATAGCTTCGGTTACATTCCTTGTATTGTGACGTCCTGCCAAGTCCGGAGTAGTAATGCCTTGATCCAAAGACCACTGAACAGCTTCCTCTATTCTTCTTGCCTTCTCGGCCTCGCCGAACCAGTCCATCATCATGGCCGCGCTTCGTATCGTTCCGATAGGATTGGCGATTCCCTTTCCCGCTATGTCAGGCGCGCTGCCGTGAATGGGCTCGAACAGGGCATACTTCTCACCCAGGTTGGCGCTGGCACATAGGCCCAGGCTGCCCAAGACCCCAGCAGCCTCATCGCTAAGTATGTCGCCGAATAGGTTGGTTGTTACCATTACGTCGAACTTCTCGGGTCGGACAACCAAGTTATAGGCGGCAGCATCCACCAGCATATCGTCGTATTGAACGCCACTACTTTCTGCCACCTCCCTACAGGTCTTCAGGAACAGCCTGTCGCTGTGGATCACGTTGGCCTTGTGGACGATGGTGAGCCTTCTCCTGCAAGCCGCCAGCTCGCAGGCTTTCAGAGCTATCCTTCTCGATCCTCTACGCGTGATCACCCTGACTGTTCTGGCCTCGTCATCCATCATCTCCTCCAGGCCGGAGTAGAGCCCTTCTGTGTTCTCTCTGACAATCACCATGTCAATTCCTCTATTGGAGAACGGCCGGACGTTGGCGTAGAGGTCCAGCTCTTTTCTCAACCTGAGAAGAACGCTCTTATAATTAGGATCAGGTGGGGTTGTGATGGCCCCGAATAGGACGCAACGGCAGTCTTTGATAGTCTCCAAATCCTCGTCGATCATAGCCTTGCCGATGCGCTTCCATTTTCCAAATCCGATCTCCACCGGCACTTCTTCTATACCAGCGCCTGCTGCCACCAGCACTTCCAGGGCGCTATCAATGACCTCCGGGCCGATCCCGTCTCCGCGGATGACAGCTACTCTCTTAGAGCCTTGACCAGACATCTTATGGCCTCTGAAATCTGGTAGGGTCCGTCCCCCCAGTGGACTATTACTCCAAGGTGTCCGTCCTTCCTTGTCAGCCCCCTTCTCTCCGATCGGCAGCATCTGGCTATGAAAGGGCCGTCAGGCTCAAGGCTCCGGGAGGGGCAGATGTCCACGAACTCGTGCTCTTTTCCAGGGCAAGTGGAAAGAAAGATCTCCCTGGAGACCTCGCATCCTACGATTCGAGGATGATCGTGCACAACCCTGTCCGAGTCAAGGGACCGGCCGAGGCCTGAAGCCCGACATGGATAGTAAACGCCCTCGGACTCGAACTCTCGCAGATCCAGCACTTTTGGCCTGAACCTGACAGTGAGATCTCCCAACACTCCGCAGCTCTCCAGACGGTCGATTACGTACACCAGCCAGGATGGATTGGGTGGACAGACGTCCAGGATGTCGATGTTTAGGATCTGGCTCGGGTCGGGTTCGTGGACGAAGGTGACGTGCTCGTCCGGGCCGGTGAAGATGACTGTTCTCGCTCCTTTCTGTTTCAGGCCGCTGGCCAGCTCTATCAGAAGGGCACGGTTTCTGGTGTCCACTTTCCCGGGCCACTCAGCTATCTCTGAGCCGGAGGATATGAGCTCCAGCCTCTCCACATCCCGCAAGAAACCTTCACCACGGCTGGTTACCCGGTAGAGCCTGGGCCCATCGCGGGATATCAGGTATTTAGTGGAGAAGTAGATGGGGTCTCCAGGCCGCTCGTCATCCTTGATTCCGACTGTCTTGTAATCAGCGGGAAAAATCATGGGGCTCCTTTTTGCTTCCCTTTTCTTCTGTGAGCCACCAGGCCGCCATCCTGGAGAATCTCAAGCAGGAAGTCAGGCAGCTTTGTTCCTTTGACCACTTTGTCCCCGACGCACACCGTCCCTTTGCCCAGGTCCACCTCAACGGTATCGCCCTGAACGCAGCATACGTCCGCTTCCACCAGAGGCAGGCCTATGTTTATGGCGTTTCTAAAAAATATCCTAGCGAAGGATTTGGCCACAACGGCCGCCACGCCTGCTTCCTTTAGGGCTACAGGTGCCTGCTCCCTGGAGGAACCGCAGCCGAAGTTGCGACCTGCCACTACCACGTCACCCTTCTTGACCTTTGAGGAGAACTCCAGGTCCAGCCCTTCCATCACATGAGACGCAAGGAGGGAGAGATCTTTGGTCCTCAGGTATTTTCCAGGGATTATGACATCGGTGTCCACATCGTCTCCATAGATCCATGCCCGGCCTTTGATCATGCCCTTACATCGACCTCTTCTGTATATGGTTTTTCCGCTGCAAAAGGATATTATATCCAGAGGTCAAACTGAAACGGAAGTTTGGAGGTGATCCGGCTGCTGGAGATTGTTGACCTGTCTGTCAGCATCGGCGGTAAACAGGTTCTTAACGGCGTTAATCTTAGAATAGGCCCCGGCGAGACACACGCGCTCTTCGGGCCGAATGGGACTGGAAAGACAACCCTGCTCAACGCCATCGCGGGCATTCCACGTTATGTGGTTGAGAGCGGTAGGATCATGTTCAAGGGACAGGACATAACCAGGATGTCTATGGACCAGCGTGCTCGCCTTGGGATAGGGATGGCTTTCCAGCGACCCCCGGCCATTCGCGGCCTCAAGCTGAAGGACCTCATCAAGATCATCAATCCTAAGGCAGACGGTCCTTCTATTCTCAAGGAGCTGGATTTCGAGCCCTTCGCCAACAGAGACGTGAACCGCGGTTTCTCAGGCGGCGAGGTGAAGAGGTCGGAGATGGTTCAGCTTCTTGCCCAGCAGCCCGACTTCGTCATGCTCGACGAGCCCGACTCGGGAGTTGACCTGGAGAACATCAAGCTGATCGGCGAGGCCATCAACCAATTAACGGAAAAGGATACGCGCCCCAGCAAGAGGACCAAGTCAGGATTGTTGATCACTCACTTCGGGCACATCCTGGAGTACATGAAGGCCGACAGGGCGCACGTCATGCTCAACGGTTCCATAGTCTGCAGCGGCAACCCGAAAGAGATCCTGGATCAGATCAAAAAGAGCGGTTATGAGGGGTGTGTGGCATGCCTGTGCCCAACGTAGTGGAGAGGGCCCGTGAGGCGCGCAAGAAGAAGGCGCTATACGGGACCGACGTGGACCTGGAGAGCTACGAGTCCGAGGCCAAGCCCCATGAGAAGGTTCAAGAGGCTGAGGAACTGCCAAGCGTTGTTAAGAAGGCGGCCCTGGACGTTGGTGTAAAGCTGGACAAAGAATCCTCTGGTGCTTACGTGCAGATGGACCAGACGCCGGTGATCGCCAAGTCCCTCTACGATGGCGTGGAGATAATGGACATGGCAAGCGCCCTAGAGAAGCACGATTACCTAAAGGACTACTGGTGGAAGCTGGTCGCTCCGGACGCTGACAAGTACACCGCGGACGTGGCTCAATCGCCACCAGCAGGTTACTTCATCCGGGCCAAAAAGGGAATGAAGACCGTCTTTCCCGTCAAGAGCTGCCTTTACCTCGGGTCAACCAACCTGAACCAGCGGGTTCATAACGTTATCATCGCGGAGGAGGGCTCCGAGCTGCACGTCATAACAGGCTGCACAACTCCCGCCCATGTACAACGCGGGTTGCACGTTGGAGTCTCCGAGTTCTTCATCCAGAAGGACGCCAAGATCAGCTTCACCATGATCCACAGTTGGGGGAAAGAGGTGGAGGTGCGTCCAAGGACCGGGATAACCATTGCCGAAGGAGGATCCCTCTCCAACAACTACATCTGCCTCCGACCGGTTAAGACCCTGCAAACCTTCCCCACAGCAACGCTCGCCGGAAAGGGCGCGGTTGCCAGCTTCAACACCGTAATCTACTCCAGCATGGGCAATATCGATGTGGGAAGCAACGTCAACCTCAACGCCCCCGATACCAGCGCCGAGTCCATATCTAGAGTAGTCTCTGTCGGCGGCGAGGTTATAGCTAGGGGCAGGATGACCGGAAACGTGCCTGGTGTCAGGGCACATCTGGAGTGCGTGGGACTACTGCTCTCCGATAAAGGCAGGATCTACTCTATTCCTGAACTGGACGGCAGGAGCAAGGACCTGGATATGTCCCACGAGGCTGCCGTGGGAAGGATCTCCGAGGAGGAGCTAGAGTACCTGATGGCCAGGGGACTCTCGTCCGAGGAGGCCACCAGCGTAATCGTGAGAGGTTTCCTTGATGTTGAGATCAAGGGCCTGCCGGAGGAGCTGAGGCAGGAGATCAGGAATATAACCCAGAGAGAGGATCTGAAGGGAGCGTGATCCCTTATGGGTCCCTCTTCTTATTTTGAAGCTAAGCCTTGCTGCAGAGCCACTTTGAGGCACTTCTCCCTCTGACCTGAATATCGTTGATCAACCGCCTGGTCATGCAGCTCACAGATATTCCGGATCTATTCAGAGAGGCCTTCAAAGAGTGGAACGAGGATGATGCCTCGCTTTTGGCTGCTGCCCTTGCTTACTACGGCCTTTTTTCTCTGGTGCCATTGTTGGTAATATTGATGATAATTCTCAACGCTCTTTTCGGATACGGGCTCCTGGGAGGCAGCAGCGTTTCGCAGGCTCAGGATCTGGCTGGCCGGCAGATGCCTGGGCATGTTGGGGACATGCTCAATCGAGCAGGAGGTCAGGCCGCCTCTTATAGGTTCACTCTGTTGAGTTTTCTTGTTCTGGTTTTGGGCGCAGCCGGTTTGTTTGTGCAGACCAAGAGGGCTTTCAGGATAATATGGTCCCAGGAATGTGTCGAGGAGCCCCTGGTTCTTGGCACGGTCAGGTCCTATCTCCGCTCCTTTTTGCTTATCCCCTTGGTGGCATTTCTGCTCTTAGCTTCAGCGGTTGTAACAGCCATCCTCTTGCCCTTCAGCAGGTACATCGAGAATCTCCTTCCAGTTCATCTGGAGCTTCTACGGCTGGTGACCTTTCTTACGTCCATTTTATTCGTCACTCTGCTCTTTGCCGTCACCTACAAGACCCTTTCCGAGGTCGGACTGAGCTGGCGGGATGTGCTTCCAGGCTCTGCGGTGACGGCCATCTTCTTCTCCATAGGCAACTTGGTCATCGAGGTTTATGTGAGCCTTGGCGATATGGGTTCAGCCTACGGAGCAGCTGGCTCTGTGGTGGTTTTGCTTTTCTGGATCTACTACTCCGCCCAGATCTTCCTATTCGGAGCTGAGTTCATCAAGGTCAATAAACGGATACAATCTAAGACTTACAACAAGTAGGGTATAAGGCAGATTTTACTGCCCTATGATGCGTGGACTATCATCTCCCGGAAGGTCTGAAATAAGTTCGGAGAAAGAACAGTAACAGAACAGGGATAGCGAAGGATTAACCGAAAGCTATAGGTGCAAATAAATCACAAATGTCATTAATGGAGACAACAAAGGGCAGAATACCGGGTGAAGAAAGAGATGACTGAAAACATAATAAAGGCAAAGCTTAACCAATCCTTTACCTTAGCTCTTGATTCGCTTCCTACTGCTGGATACAAATGGACAGTTGAACATGATTCAGGCTTCTTGAGGCTGGACAAAGAATGGTACATGACCTCCAAGCCCGAGGCTATTGGGGGCGGAAGTGTGGAGGTCTTCGCCTTTACACCGCTTCGTTTGGGCGAGACTGAAGTATTCGCGATTTATAAGCGGCCTTGGGAGACGGATGTGATGAACAAAAGGATATTTAGAATCCAAATTTCCAATGAATAAGCGGATATTTAGAATCCAATCTCCGAATAGGTGTCAATAATAAGGCAATTGCACGACTACATAACGAATTCTTATATCCATTTCCAAGCTCTTCGAACCCTCGGACTTGGCTCTTACTGGCCCAGGTGGTTGTATAAAAGTGGTGCGTGTAACAACAAACAGATAAACCTATAAATTAGTATTAACTAATAAAACGGATATGGGAGCAGATGTAAGCATTGTTGGCAGCGCAGGTAAGGTAGTCGGTGCCAAGCTTACCCGAAATGAGATTGGCCAAATCAATAAGCTCGTAGAAGCTGGTCTCTACCTCAATCCATCTGACTTCATCCGAGAAGCTGTCCGAGATAAGCTGGCGGCAATCAAGGTCATTGAATACCGCGATGTAGACTATGAGACCACCAAGAAAGAAGTAGCTGGATATTTCCAGATGAAAGGCGAAGCATACGCCTCAGATGCCAGCACGGACCTTCAGCTAGATTACGAGCTGGTATGCAAGATCATGGATGACCTTGAGAAGGAAGGCAAGATGGAGTCCATTGAATGAAGGGCTATGAGATCGGCGACTCGATCCACGGTCACAGGATCTTAGCGGAGGCCAGAAAGGTAAGCGATCCTGTGGTCATAGTCAAGAGTGCCAGGCACAAAGCCCAAAGGATAGTCTTAACAGAAAATACCTTCGCAATAATTGATAGAAGGGGCCGATGGTGCGACCAAGGCCCGTGATTAGCCTACTGATAATGCCGACGATGTCCTATCTAGTGCCCTTTCATAGAAAGTTTACTCGATTTTCTATGGGCTTTACAATTTTATCCTCATGATTTTTATTTCTCC
>JBGQAL010000075.1:0-12846 GCA_041494285.1 Methanotrichaceae archaeon | reverse complement strand
GAGAATTATATCTATATCTGAAATAGAAAACAAACTGGGACTCATTGAGATTGTAAGAAATAGCTTCTTTAGCTTGGCTGGAAATCTTTCTTCAGCACGAATGTGGATTCCTAGATTCCTGGACGATAAGTTAAATTTGTTGTGTTAAGGACTATAATTATTTGGATTGCGAATTCAGGAATATCGTCATTCATAATATAATATACGCTATCTGTAATATTAATATTTTAGCATTATTGAATCAAGCAAGATTAAATGTACTCATAAGGACTAATATTAAAAAATAAAGCAAATTACCGACAAATGCTGATGCATATCAATATTAGATGCTTACTCAATATATATCGCTGGCCTCCCCGGCTCCGCCTGGGGACTCTTGCCCTTGAGGTCCTCGCCCGCTTATACACAAAGTAAACCTCTACAGGAACGCCAAACTATGGAGTCTCGAATTCATCCCACATTCCGCACTTCGAGTCACCAATTCACATTTTTGAAGCTATCGATTTAGTTAGTTTGATATAATTATTTAAAATAATTAAGAATTTTCAATTTTAGTATTTTGCATTTCGTTGATTTTTAAGCGGACATATGTTGTCAGAATTCCTTTGGCCGAAAATGCGAGGATGTTCAGCACTAAATATTAACTGTTATAAATAATAAAAATTATAGTTATATCCCAAAATCGCTAGCAATAGAATTACTCGATTTTGAAAGTCAAAGTGCGGAATGTGGGATTCATTCATGAAGGGCCAGAATTAAGAGAGAGTGACCAAAAAGATTGCTGAGGAGCTGCTGGTCAATCCTCACAAGGACAGCTACGAGATACTGGCGAAACCGAAGATAACGGCCTGATCTCTTGTTCGATTAAGAAGATCAATTAAGAAGAGGCTCTAATCTGCTCCAGCAAACAATCCAGGGGCCCCTTGTCGTCCCTCAGCCTGAGGAAGACTGGAGCCCTCAAGTGTCCGTCGTGGGTTACCTCCATGGCCGTTACCTCGACAACTATTTCAGGCTTTAGCCAGACGACCCCAGTAGTGGGCGGAGGATTTGAGAACGGAGACTCAGAGACTGGCTGGAAGGACTTGGTTACAGTCTCCAGCTCCTTTTCAGAGAATCCTGAGCCGACCCTGCCAACATAAACCAGATTTCCTTGGTCGTAAGCACCCACAAGAAGGCCCCCAAAGAATGACTCTCTATTGCCTTTGCCAGGGATGTAACCACCAACCACCATGTCCACCGTTAGGCTCCTCTTGATCTTTATCCAGTCTGAGCTTCGTATTCCTGGCCGATAAACTGAAGACTCCTTCTTGCCCATTATCCCCTCTAAGCCCAATCTGACAGCAGCTTTGAAATATGCCTCCCCGTTCTCTGGGAAAAAATCGATAATGGAGACGATATCGTCCTCCTCAAGCTCTTCTTTTAGGATCTTCTTTCGCTCTGTGAGGGGTTTGTTCATCACGTCATCCCCGCCAGAGCAAAGTATATCAAAGACAATGTAGCTGGCCAGTTGAGCCTCTGAGAGGTAGTCGATCTTCATCCTCCGGGTCTGGTGTTCTCTCATGGCCAGAGCAGAAAAGTCTGGGCGGCCACCGGTAAGAACAGCAATTTCGCCGTCCAAGATACAATCGTTTCCTTTAGCCAGGGATTCAACAATCTCTGGATAGCGATATGTAATATCAACCAGCCTTCTGTTCTGGAGCAACACTATCCCGTTACGGACGTAAGCTATGCAGCGGGTTCCATCTATCTTGGGCTCAAAGATCCATCCCCTAGCGGAAAAGGGGTTCCCTGAAACGGCCAGCATCGGCTTAATGGGCTTCATTCTTTGGGAATCATCTCATTTCGGTTTCAGATCATTAAGGGATTTAGCCGTCTCCCTTAGCGCTTCCATAAGGCTTTTAGCTGCAGGCTTTTTGGGCCTCGTCTCCAAGTGCAGCACCTCGCCTTTGAGCTTGGAGCTGATCAGGGCCTCAATCCTTTCCCTGTAGCCGTCGTGATATCCGCTCAGATCCAGGTCTCCTGTCAGCCTGTCCGCTATGTCTTTCGCAAGAGCCATCTCCTTCTCTCCCGGTTCTGGAAGGTCCTTTATCTCCTGCATCAGAGATGGAGCCAGTACCTCATCGGAGTACCTCATGGTAGTGGCTACGATGGCGTTCTGATGGTAGTGTATCAGAACGATCCTCTCCTTTGAGCTCATAGTCATCTTTCCTATGGCTGCCTTTCCTGTTTTTTCTAGGGTTTTCCGAAGGAGGGAATAGGCAGCCTCCGAGCCATCAGGCACAAGAAGATAAGTCCTCTCGAAGTAGTGTGGATCAGCCAGGAAGAAGTTTACGAATCTGTCAAGAGCTATCACTTTGCTGGATTCGGGTTTTGCAGCAGATATCTCTTTTTTATCAAAGATGAGGTACTTGCCTCTCCCGACCTTGTAGCTGTATACGGTTTCGCTTTCAGGAACCTCGTCACCTTCCTCGCAGAACCGCTTGTAAGATATAGGAGTGCTACAGCTCTTGTGGAGCATTCTAAAGCTTATTTTCTTATCCCTGGTGATAGGGACGGCCCTTACAGGAATATTGACCAAGCCCATGCTGAGGCTGCCTGACCAAACAGCCCTGGCGGGTACAACGTAGGTCTCCACTTCCTCCTCGACCTCCTCTTCCTCTACCGGAGTCTTTAACTTGGCCATATCTACTAAAAGATTTTTAACACATAAAGTCTTTTGGCTGGAATATCATTTAAAAATCTATTTGATTTAAAATCGGTTGCCTTCTTTTGAGAGCATGTGGTTTCAGGCTTCAGATTCGAAATCCGGGAATCGTCAATTCTTTCTCGGCTGATACCTATTGAAAATTCTTCAAGCAGTTAGCCCCTGAGCTACTGTCCTGCCGAGCTTGAAACACTTCTCGATAGTTGCCGCATCAGGTACCTGAATGGCGATAGTACCTGGTTCGATTACCTTCATGCCAAAGGACTTCATCCTGCTGATCAGGGTAGGAATGCTTTCGCCGCTCCAGCCGTAAGAGCCGAAAGCAACACCTATCTTGTCCTTGAGGTCCAGCTTTTCTATCTGCTTCAGAAATGGATCCATGGCTTTAATGAGCTTATAGTTGTATGTCGATCCTCCCAGGACGATGGCATCCGCGTCCTTTACATCCTCAGAAGAGGCGTCGTAAGCATCCTTGAGCAATACATCTACGCCGTTAATGGTCTTCGCTCCGTTGGCTATAGCCTCTGCCATCTGCCTGGTCCTTCCCATCCCGCTGCCATATATTATCGCAATCTTCGGCATCATCATCACTCCAGGAAAACAATCCATAAATTAATTGATGACGATGTTATAACTAATTTGCGGTAATTTCTGAGGTATGTGGGATCCCGAGGTAATGAATGACGGTTCAGAAAATTGATGATCTGGATGAGTTGCGCCCAGACTATTGACAAAGGTCAAAGCGGAATTGGCAACATTCGTTGAAAAAACTGAAATAATATAAAAATAATATAAATCATTTTGCAGCGTTAAACGGCTGTCCCCTTTGGTCCCTGAGGTTTTTCAGCATTCGTCTGACCTGCACCAACCTGGGTTGTAATTACAACATTTCTGGTCGTTATGGGGATTGACACAGAAGCCTCAGTTATTCGACCGGATGCCGATCCTGATTGTTGCGTCGCGGCTTGTGCACTGAAAAAGTAGCTGCCGGTCATTGAACCAGGACCTACCATCATGTCAATTTTGTATAGGCTTGGTCCTCCTGAAGGTATTACGTAAAGCGTCAGGCTGTTGCCATTTAAGGTTCCACCCGCGCTAACTGGGGTTGAGTTACCCAATACTATAATATTTCCTGAACCAAAGACTGCGCCGTTATTCTGGTACAACGTCAACTTCAGGCTCTTGGTCCCCGCATTATCGAGGGCTATGGTCCAGCCACCTGCAATGTTTGCCAGGGAGCCGACAGGCGAAGTCCTGATTCCTGACTCCTTTGATGCTACACCGGGAGTCATCCCGGTTTGTTTGCTTACGTTATATACATCCTCTTGCGCAACGACTGAGAAAACTAGAAGCGCCAAAACTGACAACGCTAAGGCTATTATTTTAAGTGACATCAACGTACAACTCCAATTTGTACAGATACCTTGCCTTAATTGAAAATAAAGGTTAAAAAGATAACGGCTATAGGTGCTTCCACTCTATTTTATAACAAATTGATGAGGGGATGATCCCCTCAATCAGGCGTAGATGCCGCCTCGCTCAACCTCGCGGGATGCCTTCTTCCGCAGCTCGCTCCCAAGCTTGGTGTAATACTTCATTGTGTCCGGGGTAACAGAGGGTCCTGTATCCTGGATGGCAGCCAGGAAATTGCTCTGGCCCACAGTCTGAGACTGAATGTTCTCCCTTAGAGCCAATCGCCCAGCCTTTCGGACCACCGAGGCGATATCCGCGCCGGTGTACTGATCGGTAAGCCTGACCAGCTCATCAACATCGACGTCCTTTGCCAGGGGCATCCTCTGGAGGTGGACCTGGAAGATCTTGCGCCTGGCTTCAACGTCCGGGACGGGAACCATGATCAGCTCGTCGAACCGTCCGGGGCGAAGCAACGCAGGATCGATTATGTCCGGCCTGTTTGTCGCTCCGATGACAACCACGCCCCTCAGTTCCTCCAGACCGTCCATCTCGCTCAGAAGCTGGTTGACCACGCGTTCGGTGACGTGTGGTTCACCCATTGACCCGCCCCTGACGGGGACCAGGGCATCAAGCTCATCCAGGAAGATTATTGAAGGGGCGACCTGCTTTGCTCTGCGGAATATCTCCTCAACCCTTTTCTCGCTCTCGCCGTACCACTTTGATAAGAGAGCACTGCCCTTGACGGTGATGAAGTTTGCATCGCTCTCATTGGCAACAGCTTTGGCCAGCATGGTCTTGCCGGTGCCTGGAGGACCGTAAAGGAGGATGCCCTTTGGAGCGTCTATCCCAAGCCGCTTGAAGCTCTCTGCGTTTCGCAGAGGCCACTCAACGGCCTCAATGAGAAGCTGCTTAACCGGTTCCAGGCCGCCGATGTCCTCCCAGGACACGTTGGGAACTTCGACCATTATCTCCCTCAAGGCCGAAGGCTGCACCTCGCGCATGGCCGCCTCGAAGTCATCCTTGTGGACGATGAGCTTGTCAAGGATCTCTTTTGGAATGGTGGGCTCGTCCAGGTCTATCTCAGGAAGGATGCGGCGTAGAGAGTTCATGGCCGCCTCCCTGGTGACCGCGGCTATGTCCGCACCCACAAACCCATAAGTCATCTTGGCGAATTCATCGATCAACACATCGTCCGCCAGAGGCATTCCGCGGGTATGGATCTGGAAGATCTCATGTCTTCCTTCATAGTCAGGCACTCCGAGTTCAATCTCCCTGTCAAAGCGACCCGGTCGCCGAAGGGCCATGTCCAGAGCCTCGGGCCTGTTGGTGGAGCCGATTACTATGACGTTCTTGCGCTCTTTTAAGCCGTCCATCAAAGACAGGAGCTGGGCAACAACCCTTCGCTCGACCTCGCCTGTGACCTCGCCGCGCTTCGGGGCGATGGAGTCCAGCTCGTCGAGGAAGATTATGGACGGCTTGTTCTTCTCCGCCTCCTCGAATAGATCCCTGAGGGCCTTCTCGCTCTCTCCGTAGTACTTGGACATAATCTCCGGCCCGTTTATGCTTATGAAGTAGGCATCGCTCTCGTTGGCTACTGCCTTGGCCAGCATGGTCTTGCCAGTCCCCGGAGGGCCGTGGAGGAGGACGCCCTTGGGCGGGTCGATTCCCAGTCTGTCGAAGAGCTCCGGGTGCTTCAGGGGCAGCTCTATCATCTCCCTGACCTTGGTTATGGCAGGCTTGATGCCGCCTATGTCTTCGTAGACAACTGACGGTACGGGCCGTTCATGCGCCTCTATAGCCTGGGGCAGGAGCTCTACCTCGGTGCCCTCGGTTATCTTGACAATGCCGCCAGGGCTCGTGGAAATAACCCGCAGTTTGATCTCACCTAGGCCAAAGGCCTGAGCGCCCAAGAATCCGCGGAATATCTCCTCAAACATGGTCTCCCTGCCAAAGGAATCCGTTGGAGGTTTTCGAACACTGGTGGTGGAGATCACATCACCCTTGGTTATCGGCCTTCCTTGGAAGACCTTGGTGAGAACGTCTCCAGGCGCAAAGATCTGCATCCCCTGGGTCACTGGTGCCAAGGTTACGTGTTTGGCCTCGCTCCAGGTTGCTTTCTTGACCTCGATATACTGGCCGATGCTTGTTCCAGCGTTCGACCGGATGAGGCCATCCATCCTCACGATGTCTACTCCTTGGTCTGCCGTGTAGGCGTTCACGGCCAGCGCCGCCGTGGACCGGGAGCCGATGATCTCCACGACGTCCAGGGTTCGAGCGCCCATCTTGTCCAGGAACTCCTCGCTCACCCGAACTATTCCTTTTCCCACGTCCCCCTGGTTGGCCTCGGATACCTTGAGCTTGACTGATTCTTCATCGCTCATGTCTTTTTCACACCTTCTCTTATCCACACTGCTTTCCGGATAGATATACGGATCTATTTTTTAAATAGTTTGCTAAATCGATGGCTCTTTGTTCTGGTTTAACTTTGTCCAATAAATTAAATTGATTATTGTTTATATTAATCCAAGGGGTCTGCCTTTGATTTTATGGTACTCAAAATTCAAACAGGTACTTCCAATTAGAATATTCTTTTCTGGCAAGGATAACCTTTAATTTGGCGAACACACCATTAATACATGGTTTAATTTTCGAGATGGTGAACTACTAAGCGGAATATCCAAAGAGGAAGTCAACACAGATGTTCAATAGTTCCTGTCTTTGAAAAATCAAAGAGTTGCGGTGGTTGAATGAAAATAGGAATAATCGGTTCGGGAAATGTCGGCAGTGCTCTGGGAAAGATCTGGGCGAGCAACGGTAATGAGATCATATTCAGCTCGCGCCACCCCGAAAATCTGAAGGGCCTTGCACAGTCCATTGGCAAGAACGCCTGCTATGGCCTCCCTGCCGAGGCGGCAAATTACGGCGAGGTCGTGGTTCTGTCAGTTCCTTGGACACAGGCAATTGATGCTCTCAAGTCTGCCGGTTCTATTAAAGGCAAGGTCCTGATCGACTGCACCAATCCTCTGAAGCCGGACATGAGCGGGCTTGCAGTCGGCCACACCACCTCAGCCGCTGAGGAAGTTGCGAAAGCGGCTCCAGGGGCCAAAGTGGTGAAGGCCTTCAACACGACCTTCGCAGCGTTGATGAACTCACCATCAAGGACGTTCGGATCTCAAAAGGCCACTGGATTCTACTGTGGAGACGACAGCACTGCCAAAGCCATTGTGTCCGGTCTCATAAAGGAGACTGGCCTGGATCCGCTGGACGTCGGACCTCTGATGTGCGCCAGGTACCTTGAGCCTCTTGCCATGCTCGCGATGCAGATCGCCTTTGTCCAGGGATTGGGCATTGAGATGGCACAGGGACTTCTGAGGCGCTAAAAGTGCCTATAAATGGCGCATTGAAGGGCAGAACTGTTCTGGTCACAGGCTCGACCGATGGTATCGGGAAGGCGACAGCACTTGGCCTGGCCCGGATGGGCGCAAAGGTGCTCTTGCACGGTCGGGACCCCGTAAAAGGCCGCAGGGTACGGGAGGAGATAGCCCGGACGACTGGCAGCTACCAGCTCGATCTCTTCATCGTGGACCTTTCGTCTCAGAAACAGGTTCGCAAGCTGGCCGCAGAAGTAGTTGAAAAGCACAAACGTCTTCACGTTCTGATCAACAACGCCGGAATCTTTCAGGCTGAGCGCAGGCTGACCGATGACGGCCTGGAGACCACCTTTGCAGTCAACTATCTTGCGCCGTTCCTGCTCACTCACGAGCTGCTGGAGCTGTTGGATGAGAGTTCTCCTTCGAGGATAATCAACGTTGCCTCCATCGCCCACTTGAACGCCAAAGTGGATTGGAACAACATGCAGGGAGAAAGATGGTACGACGGCTTCCAGACCTACGCATTATCGAAATTGGGCATTGTCCTTTTCACATTCGAGCTTGCAGAGCGATTGAAAGCATCGACGGTCACGGCAAACTGTCTCCACCCGGGAGTAATAAAAAACAAGCTCTTCGAGCTGGTTTCGGGGATTATCCGGGAAGCCCTCCGGAGAAGGGAGCAAGGACTCCTATCTACCTGGCCAGCTCTCCCGAGGTGGAAGGAGTCAACGGCGAGTATTTCATGGAATGTAGGCCTGCCAAGTCCTCGCCATTGAGCTACAATAAGGACCTGCAAAAAAGGTTCTGGGAGCTGGCAGAAACGTACACCGGCACAGCATAACAACAACGAATAATTGTGCCAACACTTATGACTTCATATATCACAATTTTATGACATTATGTCAGTACTATTACAAGTTGCAAATCAGTATCAATATTTAAGTTTTAGCTTTCGTGAAAGCAAACAGAAATTATTCCTCCTGAGGGCATGATCGCTTATCCATAAATATTAAATACAATACTATCTCATTAAGATCTATAATTCTCTTTGCGGTTGGATAAATTTAAATCAAATAGCTTGAATAAACTTGTGTTGTGTGGGAAGTGAAAGACATTCTGCTCAAGGTGGCCAAGGCCTACCCTAACGACTCAGCCCGTGGCATAGCACGGCTGGACCCCAACGCACTGCTCACTCTTCGGCTCTCGCCAGGGGATATTATCGAGGTTGAGGGCAAGAGGTTAACAGCGGCCAAAGTATGGCGAGCTGACAGACAGGACTGGTCACAAGATTACATAAGAATAGACGGGTTCATCAGACAGAACGCAGGCGTGGGCATAGGCGACCGGGTCAAGATCAGGAAGGCAAAGTACAGCGAGGCCATGAGAATAGTACTAGCTCCACCTCCTGGTTCCAACATGCACTATGGAGAGGAAGCAGCCGACCTGATTAAGAGGCAGACCCTTAAGCGACCCATTGTTAAGGGCGACATCCTTCCCATAATGAGCTCTGCGAGCCATCCTTTCATCGGCCGGATGGAGGCGGTCCCTCTTGTAATCACTGAGACGGATCCTGAAGGAGTCCTGGTCATCTCCGAGCGTACCGAGATCCTCCTGATGGAGAAGCCTGCTAAGGGCTTTGGGTCTGTAAAGGCCACAGGAACCACTTACGAGAACGTAGGCGGACTACGCACTGAGGTTCAGCGCGTCAGAGAGATGATCGAGCTTCCCATGAAGCACCCCGAAGTCTTCCAGAAGCTGGGAATCGAGCCGCCCAAGGGTGTTCTTCTGTACGGCCCTCCAGGAACAGGCAAGACCTTAATAGCCAAGGCTGTTGCCAACGAGAGCGGAGCCAACTTCCTGTCCATCGCCGGCCCTGAAATAATATCCAAATACTATGGGGAAAGCGAGCAGCGGCTACGGGAGATCTTCGAGGAGGCCAACAGAAACACTCCCTCCATCATTTTCATAGACGAACTCGACTCCATAGCCCCAAAGAGAAGCGAGGTCACGGGCGAGGTCGAGCGAAGGGTCGTTGCCCAGCTCCTGTCAATGATGGACGGCTTGAAGGAACGAGGCCAGGTGGTTGTCATCGGCGCAACCAACCGGGTGGAGGCCATAGACCCCGCTTTGCGGCGACCTGGAAGGTTCGATAGGGAGATTGAGATCGGTGTTCCCGACAGGAGCGAACGCGTGGAGATCCTTCAGATCCACGTGCGTAACATGCCCATTAGCGAGGAAGTTAACCTGGAGAGCCTTGCTGACAGGACCCATGGTTTCGTCGGAGCGGACATAAACGCTCTGTGTAAGGAGGCGGCCATGAAGACGTTGCGCCGCTATCTGCCCGACCTGGGGACGGAAGATGAGATTCCCCAGGAGATCGTGGAAAAGATGACTGTCACCGCTGAGGATTTTGAGGAAGCCTTGAAGGGCATCGAGCCTTCCGCCATGAGAGAGGTTCTTATCGAGCTGCCCAAGGTTAGCTGGAAGGATCTAGGCGGCCTGGGTCAGATCAAACAGGAGCTAATCGAGTCCATCGAGTGGCCCCTCAAGAGGCCGGAGAAGTTTCGCCAAATGGGGATTCGTCCTCCAAAGGGCATTCTCCTTTACGGCCCTCCGGGAACTGGCAAGACCATGATCGCCCAGGCGGTAGCCAACGAGACCAACGCTAATTTCATAAGCATACGTGGACCTCAGATGCTGTCCAAGTGGGTAGGGGAGTCGGAAAAAGCCATTCGAGAGATATTCAAGAAGGCCAAGCAGGTCTCTCCTTCAATCGTTTTCTTCGATGAGCTGGACTCCATTGCTCCGTTTCGTGGGATGGAGGATGGCAGCAGAGTCATGGAGCGCGTGGTCAACCAGCTATTGGCTGAGCTGGACGGCCTAGAGGCACTAAAGGATGTGGTGATCATCGCCGCCACTAACAGGCCGGACATCATAGATCCTGCCCTGCTTCGGTCCGGCAGGTTCGACCGTCTTGTGATGATTGGGGCTCCGGACAAGTTCGGCAGGCTGGAGATTCTCAAGATTCATACAAAAGAGATCCCCAACACCGATGACGTGAACCTGGAGGAGCTAGCTGAACTCACGGAAGGGTACGTGGGATCCGATCTGGCCGCCTTGTGCAGAGAGGCGGTTATGCTGTCCTTACGCGAAAACCCAGATGCAAGCTCTGTGGAGATGAACCACTACCGTGAGGCGTTGAAGAAGGTGAGACCGAGCGTTGAGGAGAGCATGGTCAGTTATTACGAGCGGATCCATGAGAGGTTCAAGGGCGGGGAGAAAGCGGAGCCTACCTCTCTCGTCGGCTATAGATGATCAAGTTGCAGAAATAGAAGAACGGTAGCCGCCCTATCGAGAAATTGAATGAAGGACGAAAGGCCCGAACAGAGATCTAAGGGCATAGTGAGGGGATATGTCTAAGGTGTACGCTGGAAATCTTGCAGGAAAAGAGATTGTTACCGTTGAGGGCACAATCCTTGGTCATGTAGAGAACATGGTCTTCGACATTCAGACCGGAGTTCTCGTTGATCTCGTGGTAAAACCTGACTCGGAGCTTTCGCGCCAGAAGTACCGAGAGGAAGGCAAGTTCGTGCTCATACCTTTCGACTCGGTTTGCGCGGTCAAGGATTACATTGTAGTGGACGATAGCAAGGCGATAAAGAAGTGAAATCGGCCTTTAGGATAAAGACGTAACTCGTCTCTGCAAGCCTGTTGATCGCTCTTCGGTCTTGCAGGCATTCCTAGGTTATTTGTTCTAACTCTTATTACAATTTTTTGTTTCTAATTTTATTCCCCCGTGGCAAGCATCCGGATAGTTTGCTCTGGTCGTTCTCAACTAATCGAAAGTTCATCCTCAGCGGCGCAGGGCGAGATGCCAACCGTTATATAAGGCTAAAAAAGAAGATACAAAGAGCGAGAGAGGAAGGGCGGCCGCCGCTGGCTAGCATTAGCCGGTGTGGAAAGTCCCCCCACCACTGGACACACAGACATCCCCCAAAGGATGTGGGGCGAGAGCTCCGGCTCTGGCACAGAAACGAGACCGCTCTGCGTTAATGCGATGATGCTGCAAGGCTGAGGTCGCGCAACAGCGGATGAAACGGCGAAACCCTGTGGGTGCAAGCCAAAATAGAGCACGAAAAATTGGACGTCCAGCCAAGCTCGGGTATGGCGCTAAGCTAAATGCCGCCGGAACAGAAGGGGGCTTACTCTCCTCACTCGTTATCTATCAACGTTATCTACCAGGCCATTTTCTTTAGCATTCGGTCTTTAATTCACGTTAGCTCCGGAAACCATCGTCTGCGTGCATCGCGGCCCTGGCCGCCAGCCGCGCTACGCGCACTGGCTCAGGTATTCTTCCATCCAGGGTAAATTTATTGAGCAGAACTCTGGCATCTTCTGGCGTCGCTCCCAGAGCCCTGATGTAAACTTCGTAGCCTGTTTTCAGGCTGATCATCTCGCGCTGGCCGAGGCGCTTATAACTGGTCAGCTTATCCTCGGATTCAGGGAAGCATTCGCGAATGTACCTCTCCAGTCCGGGTGACTCCTCATAAGTCAAACAGATCACAGGCTTCTGGATTTTGTCGAAGACCTCCTGAATGTCGATAATGTTGAACCAACTTATCACCGCGCCGCTTAGAATAATAGCGTTAATGTCCGCGCGACCAAGCTGCTCGTATAGCTTCAGCACTCCTTCTGTGGCATCGTCTCCTCCAACGGTGGCCCTGGCAAAGGCAACGCCATCCACACGCAGGTCGGCGCGCATCACTACGCCAGCCAGGCGCGAGCTGGGGCACGTTCGCACGAAGCTCTCGGCGATCCCTAAGGTTCGGAAGGCTGGCTTGTTGAGGTGGAGAGGCACGAGCATCCTATTGGACAGCTTAGTTGAAAATATTTTGGGAAACAGAGATAATATATCCCTTCCAGAGAAGGCAAGAAGATCTGGCCGATTTCAAGGAGCGGCACGCGAGCCAAAGAGTTAAATCAAACGACATGACCTGGAGCACGTGTGCACTCCGGTATTTAAGTGCATATAACCTGCACATCAATAGGCATGTTCTCTCTTTTGTCCTGAATAGTCTCTAAATCGCTATGGCAACTATCCATTCCGTACTCTGTGGAACGATTTATCGACAATTGCCAGCTGTCGAATAATCGGCAACGGATAAACTGAAAACACAATATAGAACCTGGAGCGCAAAGGTAATTCCAACTTGAAAGAAAAGAGGTCGTGTATGTCATTTATTGAATTGGCACTCTGAAATTCAACAATTCCTTCAGGCTCCATACGTGATCAGTTAGACCTTCAGCCATTGCCGGAGTTCGCTGCGTCCATCTTTTTCTTCCCTCATTGATCTCTAT
>JBGQAL010000050.1:0-16672 GCA_041494285.1 Methanotrichaceae archaeon | reverse complement strand
CGTACTTGCTCAATATTACGTTGAATTCCCCAATCGAGTGAGTGCATGGACCAAAAATTATTAATACATATATCTAAAATATTTTGTTTGTGCCAGATATTATACACGAGGCTGTAATCAACCTCGATGTAGACAAGATCAACTTCGACGATAAAGAAGCGATGAAAGAATTGATCGTCCAGCTTCTGAGCACAATAGAGCAATTAGCCCAGTCAAATCAAGAACTCCGCAAAGAAAATCAACAGCTAAAGGATGAAATAAACCGACTGAAAGGTGAGAAAGGTCGTCCTAAAATACTGCCGGACAATCCTGAATACCAGGCTAATGCGCCGAAGGAAAAACCCAAAAAATGGCATAAAGATAGCAAGAAACCAAAGATAAAAATCGACAGAACAGAATACATTAAAATTGATAAATCGATTCTTCCACCTGATGCCAAGCATAACGGCTATAGACGGGTCATAAAGCAGAACATAAAATTTGAAACCGACAATGTGGAATACTGGTTGGAACGCTACTATTCGCCGTCTCTGAAAAAGACCTATGAAGCAGAACTTACCGAGTCCCTTCAGAACACGGAATTTGGAAGCCATCTGAAAGCATTCATCGCTTACCTCTACTATGCTGGAAGGGTTACTGAGAATAGGATACACAAAATTCTAGAAGAGATCGGCATAACAATCTCGGAAGGCGAGATCTCAAACATACTGACCAAGGAAAAGAGCAATGCATATGCGATAGAGAAGCAGGCCCTATTTGAAGCGGGTGTGAATCGCGCCGATTATCTCAACATTGATGAGACAGGCGCGAGGCATAAAGGCAATAACCATTATTTGCACGTTGTCTGCAACAAGTTCTTTAGTGCGTTCTTCATCAGGCAAACCAAAGGAAGTGATACAATCAAACATTTCTTTGGGCTAAACGATGAGGAGCAGATCGATTTACCCATTATCTCGGATGATGCCGGGCAATACATAGATGTATCATCACACCATGCTCTGTGCTGGATACATGAAATACGACACTACAAAAAGATGAATCCTTTTCTGATTCATCATAAGTCGGTTCTTAATATGTTTTTAACTGAGCTTTGGAAGTTCTATGAATTGCTTACACAATATAAGGAGAATCCTAATAAAATTATGAGTATGTATGTCCAGAAGAGGTTTGATTCGATATTCTCGACAGTAACCGGTTACGGGACGTTGGATGATCGTATTACAAAGACTAAGAAAAAGAAACAAGAGTTGTTGCTGGTGTTGGATTATCCAAATGTTCCGCTTCATAACAATCGCGCAGAGATAGCTGTGAGAGAAGGTGTGATCAAGAGAAAAATCAGTTATGGAACAAGAAGTGAACTCGGCAAGCTTGCATGGGAAAATATGCTCTCTATAATTGATACGTGTAGGAAGCTCGGAATAAGCTTTTACAAATATCTTTATGATATATTCTCAGATAGTTATTCTATGCCACGGTTATCTGATCTCATTCTAATGGCTAGTGAATCAACTGATTATTGAGCAAGTACAAAAAATCGATATCGGACAATATTGTCGATAAATCGTTCCGTAGTATAGCTGAATAGCTATTTAGTCGTAAGGGTAGTTAGACCAAAAAGAGACCAAGGCAAGAAGTAATCCATTTTGATATAAATAATTGTAGCCCTGCTGCGTGTAGCTTGAATAAGGCAGAAACTAATCTTCAGAAGTTTTCGTGATTGAGGGAGAAAAATTTGTAGTTGAATTATTTCGTTGATACTATCTTTATCACGTCGCCGTCCTTCAGCTCGTACTTCTCGCCCAGCCTCTTCTTGCTCTTGGCGTCGATGGCAAAGAGGAAGCTTTCCCCGATGTCCGAATGGACGCGGAAAGCGAGATCGTGCGCCGTGCTACCCTTCTTCATGAGATAAGCATCCGGAAGGATGACGCCTTTCTTGTCCGTGAACTTGTTCTCGTCCTCCACAGGATAGAGAACGATATAGTCCAGCAGATTAAACACTGCATGATTGAGGCACTCCTGAACACCTGTGCCGCCGAACTGCTTCATGAGCGTCCTGATCTTCTCCAGGCCTGCTTCTTGGGCCTTGGAAAGCTGGCCCTTTATCTCGAAGTCCTTGTCGCCTGGATTGTACTTGATCAATCCGGCCTTCTCGGCCATTCGTAGCGCAATCTCAGCCACCCCGCTGACCGGGATGACAGTTTCATCCTTCATGGCCAGAAGCTTGTCCACGAACTCCTTGGGAGCTATGTCAGCCTTGTTGGCTGCAATTATCATGGGCTTGCTGTATTCTCGCAGCAGGCGGGCGAACTTCTTCACCCCTTCTTCATCCCAACTGAGCGGATCGGTCTTCATCTCCGTCAGGGCTCGGCGGATGTGGTTATCGAGGACTCCGGCACCACCCATCTGGTCTATCATTATCTGCTCGGGCTTGCCTCCCATGGCTCCGTAGTTCCTCATCAGCTTGCTCCAGTTCCTATTGAGGATGCCGTAGAGCCACATCCCTATCTCGTACTCCAGGAACTTGACATCGCCAACTGGGTCGTGGTTCCCTAGGCCGATTGGGTTGCCTTCCGAGTCCGTGGAGCCCGAGGCGTCCAGCACGTGTATAACGGCCTCCGCCACCCGCAAGCTGTCCAGGAACTCGTTTCCCAGGCCCTTGCCAAGGTGGGCGTCGGGTACCAGTCCAGCCACGTCAATCAGCTCAATGGGGACGAACCTGATGCCGTCCCTGCACTTCCCGCATCCCTCAGCTATGCCCAGCTCCTTGCAAGGACACTTTACCCGGACGTATGAAACGCCGTGGTTGGCATCGATGGTGGTGAAAGGATAGTTAGCGATTGCCACATCCACCAGGGTCGCTGCCTTGAAAAAGGTGGATTTTCCAGAGTTAGGCTTTCCAGCCAGTCCGACAGATAACATATCAAGTCCGATAACGCTTTTTAACGCTTTCTAACTCTTTCTAGCGCTTTATTCCTGTGACGTTCAGCTCACTTGAGCAGCTCTCAAAGCGCTTGCCCTTGTTCGCTGCCAACCGCTTGGCCAGAGCCAATCCTTTCTCGGATAAGGCCTTCTCCTGCACCGCTCCAGCAGCCAGGGACGAGGCATAGAGCTTCTCGCCCACATCAGTACGGGTCAGAACAGTGGACCAACCTTCGCCGGAGCCCACGCTTCCCACAGAGATGTCGGCCAGCTCGGAGGCAAAGTCGAAGCACGGACCGCAGCCCTTGAAGGTGAACTCGTCAGTCTCCTCGATCTTGACCTCATGGGCCTTGCCTGCTTTATCGATCGCCCGGAACATGCCCTTCTTGATCTCGAAGCGAGCCACGTCCGTTGGTGTAAGCCCGAACTTGGTCTTGATCAAGCCCTCCATCAGGGTGTCGTAGTCGAAGTTCTCCATGCAGAACAAACCCACCAGCAGGGCTATCTTCTCCTGGCCGAACTCGTAGGGCTCTTCTAGCGTCTTGACCTTGCGCAGAGCTTGAATCTGGCAGGGGGTGCCAACAAACCCTATCTTAGAGAAGCCCTTTGCTATGGCCTCTTTTATGCCAAGGACGCTATTGGAGATGGTGTACTTGGTGCCCGCCGCTGCCAAGATCTCCTCGGCAGTGGTGGCCACTTTGGGCACAGCCCTCCACTGCTCATCCCTGTCGGTGACCACAGCGCAATCGATTATGCCGCTCTTCAGGGCGTGCACAAGAAGGGCTGTCGCCACACCGCCGTCCTGGACCTTGCCTCGAACCGGGCTGGCCTGGGCTGAGACTGCTTTTGTGTAAATTCCTAGGGCTTCATCCTCTGATCTGGCCCTGCCGAAGATCTTGGACTCGAGATCAGGCATGTCCAGGAAGGTTCGAGGACAGTAGGCAAAACATAGTCCGCATAGAGGATCGTACTCCATCAGGGTGGGCCTGTCCTCCTTGTGCTCGATCTTGGGACAGAACGCCTCGCAGGTGCCGCATTTGCAGCATATCTCGGGGGTTATGACCTTATGCTCCAGTTCTCCGAATCCACATTCGAGGTAAGTGGGTTCGACGTACTTCTCCTTGGCCGCCATGATCGTAATCTCCAAAAGATGGTGCTAACAGAATATGCTTCAGACCTAAAGCTTTTATGGTTCGGCTAATCTCAAAGCTTCAATGATCCTGGGCCTGGACATCGGAGGAGCCAACACAAAAGCGGCCAGCGCAGACGGCTCCCTAGCGGAGTGCGTGTACCTCCCTTTATGGCGCGATGCGCCCTTAGGCGAAGTCCTTCAAAGATTGGCAGAGACGGATCCATCGAGTGTGGGAGTTGTGATAACCGGCGAGCTGGCCGATTGCTACCGGAGTAAGGCAGAAGGAATCACTTCTATCAAGGCCGCCGTGGAGAAGGCTTTCCGCTGTCCTATTTATTTCTGGGGCGTGAACGGGTTCGACTGGCGCGATCCCATAGAGCTGGCAGCCTCCAACTGGTCGGCCTCGGCTGCCCTGGTGGCCAGGGACAATGGCTGCTGCCTCTTCGTGGACATGGGGTCTACTACTACGGATATCATACCCATAAGAAATAAAGCCCTTGCTTCTGCGACTGACTACTTGCGGCTTGTAAACGGAGAACTGGTCTATACTGGCATGCTCAGGACGAACATTGGATCATTGCTTCGAGCAGCCAAACTTGATGAGCACATTGTCCAGCTATCCCCGGAGTTCTTCGCCATAACCGCCGATGCTTACCTTGTGACCGGCCAGATATCGCCAGAGCAGTACTCATGCGATACGCCTGACGGCTTTGGCAAGGACAGAGCTTCGGCCCTTTGCAGGCTGGCCCGGACTGTGTGCGCCGACTTGGATGAGATAGGGGAATCCCACGCTGTGAGCATCGCCCAACAAACCGTCGATCTCCAGCTAGAGGTCGTAACTCAAGCCATCGAAAAACAATCCGCAAAACACCATCTAGACAAGGTGGTAGCCACAGGAATAGGAGAGAAGATCATTTCTAGAGCTTCCAAGAGCCTGGGAATGATTTGCATCAGTCTCTCCGAAAAGTACGGCAAGCGCATCTCCGATATCTTTCCTGCCTATGCTGTTGCAAGACTGCTGGAGGGCCGCCTTCAGATGAGGAGTCCGTGAGCCAAGTAGGGAGCCATCACGCTGATTATGAGGGAGGTGAAGATCAGCCATGCGAAGATGGCAACAACCGTCCTTGTCAGCCTCTCAGCCCTTTTCACATTCACGACCTTTTCCAGGCTGCCCTGGATCAAATCCCTGAAGATGTGGCCGCCGTCTAGGGGCACTGCCGGCAGACAGTTGAAGAGCCCAGCATAGAGGTTGATCCAGGCTATCCAGAAGAGTGCGTTGGCTATCCAGAAGAAATGGCTGCCCAAGGGTGCTGCCCAACCGGAGGGCTCAAAGAAGTTTCCAATCCAGCCGCTGAACCCCTGGAAGCCTCCAGACGTCAGGCCGCCGATGCCGGCAAAGGGCATGGCTAGGAAGATCAGAAAAGCGTTAACGCCTTGTCCAGGCAGTTGGCCTAAGCCAGAAATGAACTGCTTTGCGGGGAACTCCTGGAAGGTGACGCCGCCATCGTAAACTGCGTTGCCAGCTATCCCAATTCCGATCATGCTGGTGCCATCGGGCTTGGCGGCCAGCTTGACCTCGTAATCGCCGTGGTTGGTCGATAGAGTGATGTTCTGACCTGGCACTGTGGAATTCATTCGCGTTCTGAAATCTTCCACGTTTACTATTTGTCTGCCGTCTATTCCCGAGATGACGAATCTAGATGGCAATCCCGACTTAGCCGCCGGTGAGTTCTCAAAGACGGAGACTATCAAAATTCCCCGGACAGGATAGCCCTTCAATGTCATAGTCAACTCTCTATCGTCCTTCCGCACGACAACTTCTGAAGACACTCCAGCCAGCGCGCTGTAGAGCTTGTCCAGGTTGTCCACGCCGGTGCCGCTAGCTTTCAAGATGATCGTGTTCTGATTGAATCCGGCAAGGTCGCCGGCAGAGCCGTTCTGAACATCGGCCACCACGACCCGGTCCATTGGGGTGATGGCTCCTATGACAGGGCCAAAGAATAGAGCTATGGCTATGGCCGCAACCAGGAAGTTGGAGATGACGCCTGCGGACAGGATTCTGACTCGAGCACTTCTTGATGCTATGGCGGGCTTCTCGGCGGTTCCGAACAGCTCCTCATCATCCGGCTCGACGAAAGCAGCTATTGGGGCAGCCAAAAAGGCCAATCCCATGGATTTGACCTTGATGCCCTCGACCCTGGCCAGAACTCCGTGCGCAAACTCGTGGACTAACAGGGTCACAAAGAGTGCTATCCATCCCCAGACAAAGGGAATGTACTGGTTCACTCCGGGTATGAGCAGTATGTTCCTCGGGGCATTGTAGCTGCTGGGAACGGGAGGCGAGCGGATCATCGCATAGCTCATCAGTAGCAAAAGCCCCAGAAAACAGATCATGCTCAGTACTACCAGGGGAACACCGGCCGTTGCTACCATCCTCCACAGCCGCTTGGGACGAGCGAGCCATTCCAAGAGATTCAAGCCACGGACGGTGCGTACGAAAATTACAGGGCCCCAGGTAGTTATACCATGGTCTTTCATGACCTTGCTGTTGCTTATGAGGATGGCCAGCATCCAGTACAGACCTGCCGCCACTCCCATGAACAGCCAGTCATCAGGCGTCCACTCTGCAAAAAGGCTCAATTCACGTCTCTCCAATGCAGCACTAGCAGTACTCTGAAAGATGCTGTATATAAGCTCGGAGCATCGATGGCATAGCGCCTAATGGGCGTCCGGGAAATCTCTGAAGGGAGTGGGGTCACGTTTTTGAGTGTCTAATGCAAAGACCAAAAGAAATGATGAGATCGGGAGCTTAGAGGACGCTCTTATCTCTTAGCTCTTCCTTTGCCAGCTCTTGATGCTTCTTCTCCAGGAAGCTGTACACGTTGCCGTGTGGCGCACCGTCCAGGAGCATCTCAATCGCTGCCCTGGACACCCTGATCTGCTCCGGGTATCCGAGAAGAGCGATCGTCTTGCCGTAGACCGAGACCTTCGAGCCGGATAGCTTCTCCATTATCTCCCTGGTCTTGCCGTCCTTTCCGATTATGCGTCCTTTCAGACGAGCCATGTCGCTCTTGGTTCCGACCATCTTGGACAGGTCCATAACGTCCAGCATCAGCATCTCGTCGTCCAGTATGGCAAGAGCCCTCTCAGGAGAGAAGCCACGGCCGATGGCGCGAACAAGATCGGATACCCTCATGACCATCAGGGGATCCTCGGAGGATTCAACTGTGACAGTTCCTGACTCGCTGTCTATCTCAAGCAAGGTCTTGGACTTCTCCTCGATCAACTTTTTCATGGATCCGTCCGGACCGATCAATACACCTAAACGTTCTTCAGGAATCTTAATATGCAATTATATTTCCTCCATCAAGCTATCAAGCGATAGTGTAGTACTATTGAATTCTATTGAACTTTCACCTTAGACCAGATCTCCGCTTCCGAGCCGATGCCGTACTTCTTTTCGAAGTAGCGGGCGATGTTGGTTACATCGCGAGCCAGGAATTTGGAAGCCATTGGGTGCTCCAGAGTCACCGACTGACCCATATCGATCACCACAGGCTCTCCATCGTAGAGCACATTGAACTCGCTGAAGTCAGCGTGCACGAGATCGGCCTTGTTGTAGAGGAGGGAGATGTAATCGGATAGCGTATTAAAGATACGCCTCGCCTCTTCCAATTCTAGGTCCACATTCTTGAGTTGAGGAGCTGGATTGTCCCTCTCTCCTATCAGTTCCATGATAAGAATGTTGTCCCTTGTGACGATTGGATGCGGAACTCTGACCCCCGCTTCCTCGGCTCTTTTCAGGTTGCGGAACTCTTTCTTGGTCCAGGCGGATATGACCGCCCGCTTAGTGCCTTTGATGTTTCCGAATCTGGGATCGCCATGCATGTAATCCTGCATTGCCTTGAAGTTACTGGTGGTGATCCGGTATATCTTGATTGCCAGATTCTGGTCCTCACGGATGGCGTAAAAGAGATTAGCTTCCTTACCGGTGCTGATTTCTCCGCCCAAGGCATCGATCACTCCTTTGCTTGCCAGGGCGTAAAGGTTCATTAGAGTGCGAGTATCGAAGACGTCGCCTTTGACCTTCAGATCGTCCGAGTCCTTTATCCTTTCCCGGAGGAGGTCGATTCGCGTGTCGAGATCCTCCTCCCTGGTCGCCCTGCTCATAGGGTGCCTTTAAGGAATCCTTTGCGCTGGAGCCAGTCAACCTGGGGACCGGTGTACCTCCAGATCACATCAGCTTTCTCTTTCTGGAAATCCCAAGGCACGATTATGACAACGTCACCCTCCCGGATCCAGATGCGCTTCTTCATCTTGCCGGGAATCCTGGCCATTCTGGTCACGCCGTCCAAACCTCTGACCCTTATCCTGTTTGAGCCGAGTAGGCTCTCGACATACCCAAACAATTCTCTATCCTGTTTATGGGGGAGGCGAACCCTTGTAATGATGTTCTCTCCATCCCCTTCTTGGCCTCTTCTCTTCAGCATATCACCTTTTGAGATTAATACGTATTCTTGAGGAACCATCTGCCATCTGCCGGTGACATGTTAACGCACCTCCGAGGCCCGGTTTCCAGAAAGCGAAACAATTTCGCTACGCTTACCTACTAAACCCTGCATATGATAGTTAAAGGTTGTGTTGATCAAAATAGTTATGGGCCCGACGCGATTCGAACGCGTGATCCCCGCCGTGTGAAGGCGATGTCATAACCAGCTAGACCACGGGCCCATCCATTGATCAAACCTGGCACCTGTTATTTGTATCTTGCCCCTGAAGAGAAGCACGAGAGATACATTATAGATCTAATACAAGTCTAATACAGGTCTAAATGCAGGTCTGGGTCGCAACATGGTAGAATAATTTAAATAGGAATTCGCGAGACTATTAACAAAGCTGAGGTGTTGTATTTTTGTTTAATCCGGCCAACCTATGCTATTCGATGTACGAAACCATTCTCAAGCGGGAGATCCTTAGGGGCCATCTGGTACAGCACGTTGCAATCATCCAGGACGGCAACCGCCGCTTTGCCCGACGAATGGGAATCCCAAGCAATCTTGGGCACAGCATGGGTGCCAAGACGACAGACAGGGTCTCAGACTGGTGTCTTGAGCTGGGCATAAAGCACCTGACTCTTTATGCGTTTTCTATAGAGAACTTCCAGAGGAGCGAAGAGGAGAAAGAGTACCTCTTCGGCCTGATAAAAGAGAAGCTTCTGGAGATCTTGCACTCAGAGAAGACCCATCGCAACCGGATGAGAGTCAGAGCCATCGGCAGGGTTGACCTGCTACCACAAGACCTCCGCGAAGTCATTGCTCAGGTTGAAGAGGCCACTAAGGAATATGACAGTGTGTACCTGAACCTTGCGGTCGCCTACAGCGGGCAGTGTGAAATAGTCGACGCTGCGAAAGCCTTAGCCTATCTGATCGAGGAAGGAAAGCTAAAGGCGGACGATGTGAATGAAGAAATGATAGCCAGATATCTGTACCCCCATCACGACACCTCCGTTCCCAAGGTGGACCTCATAATAAGGACGGGTGGAGATGCCCGCACCTCTAACTTTCTTCCCTGGCAGGCCAACGGCAATGAGTGCGCTGCATACTTCTGCGCGCCTTACTGGCCGGAGTTCAGAAAGATCGATTTCTTGCGGGCCATACGTACCGCCCAGGCCAGAAGGCATCCAGAGAATCAACAAGCTTAATTACCTGAACCTTGTCATGACATCCTGTTGTCCCGATGGGGTAGTGGACATCCCGAAGGCCTGCGGAGCTGTTCGCGGAAAGCCTTCAACCCGGGTTCGAATCCCGGTCGGGACGCTTGCTTTTACAGTAAAAATAGAGCATTATCAAGACCGATCACGTTTTATTGACGACCTATAGTTTTGGTGCTGGAAGACTGGGAATTTCATACCAAGACGTAGCATAAGATCTGGTTGTTTGAGCTCTTGAACAGTTCAGTTTCTAAATGATAATGTAATTCGATCTCAATCAATCTCCAAAAATGTAGGCTACGCGAGGTGGGCTGTATAAAATTATCGAAAAGATTTTATTTGTGAGGAACTGAGTAGTTCCAAGCCCAGATCTTGAACCCGACGGCAATGATCAGGAGGAAGATTACCACCACCAACAACGCCTGAAGATCTTCGATTACAGTTATAAGGTCCATCCTACCACCTTAATAAGGCCCCTTCTCATAGCTGATAAAGATTTTGGTCTTCGGCCAGGGCTCGCGATAATCATTGCCACCGCCTAACCGAGATTGAGGCTATTCGCTTAATTAAGGGGTTCTTTCTGATCCGTCAGGTAATCATCCAGAGGCTTGAGGCTGAGAACATCCTTCCAATCGGCAAAAATGCCTGTGCAAAACCAAAATTGTTGCCTTGAGGGACCCGAAACCCCCCCTTTAAAAGCCGATCAGTCTTAACAAATCCATTTTCATTGTGTGGATGTTTTGTCCAATTTTGCTTCGTATTCTAAAATTTAATCCACTATAAATCGATTTTTCTGGTATCATAAATTTTCATAATTTTTATGAACGGGTCTCAAATACCTATAAATCCGGACCGGATTGATTGGATGTACAAGGAGGAATAGTAATATGGTTGAACAAATGAAGACAAAAGATGATGTCTTTGCCGCAATAGATAAGCACAATGTACGATTTGTAAGACTTTGGTTTACAGATATCCTGGGATTCCCCAAGAGCTTCGCCATCAACACAAATGAGTTGGACGGAGCTTTCAGCGAGGGCATGGGATTCGACGGATCCTCCATCACCGGCTTCCAGAAGATAGAGGAGTCGGACATGGTCATCAAGCCTGACCCGACTACTTTCAGGATCATTCCCTGGAGGCAGCAGGAGAACGCCGTGGCCAGGATGATCGGAGACATACAGAACCCTGATGGGTCCCCGTATGAGGGCGACCCGAGGCAGGTACTCAAGAGGAATCTGGCACGAATCAAGGATAAAGGTTACACCTTTTACGTAGGCCCGGAGCTAGAATTCTTCTACTTCAAGAACGAAAAAGGAACTGAAGTCCTTGATCAAGGAGGATACTTCGACCTGACCACCCTGGATGCAGCGTCAGACCTCCGCCGCGACACCGTCCTTGCCCTGGACGCTTTGGGAATCGACGTTGAATTCAGCCACCACGAGGTTGCACCATCTCAGCACGAGATCGATCTGAGGTACATGGATGCACTGAACATGGCTGACCAGGTAATAACCTACAAGATCACCGTCAAGGAGATCGCCCACCGGTACGGCTACCACGCCACCTTCATGCCCAAACCCATCTTCGGCCAGAACGGTTCTGGAATGCACGTCCACCAGTCTCTCTTCCAGGGCAAGAAGAACGTTTTCTACAACGCAGGAGACGAATACCACCTCTCCGACGAGGCCAAGTACTATATCGCCGGATTGCTAAGGCACGCACCTGAGATAACGGCCGTCACCGACCAGTGGGTCAACTCCTACAAGCGGCTAGTTCCCGGATACGAGGCTCCAGTTTACATCTGCTGGGCCAGAAGGAACAGATCCACCCTGGTCAGGGTGCCAATGTACAAGCCCGGAAAGGAGGCAGCCACCAGGATAGAGTACCGCAGCCCGGACCCAGGAGCAAACCCGTACCTGGCCTTCTCGGTGATGCTCGCTGCAGGCCTTGCAGGAATCGCCAACAAGTACGAGCTGCCTGATCCTCAGGAGCAGAACATCTTCCACATGACCGAGGAAGAGAGGAAGGCTGCGGGTATTGGATCCCTGCCTGGAAGCCTGAATGACGCCGTCGAACTCACGGAGGGAAGCAAGCTGGTTCGCGAGGCTCTGGGCGACCACACCTTCAACGCCTTCATCGCCAACAAGAAGAAGGAATGGGACGACTACAGGATACAGGTCACCCAGTGGGAGCTGGACAGGTACCTACCTCTTCTGTAGGTGCTTTCTCTCCCTTTTTGTTTTTTTAGGTCACTTAGCTCAAAATCTTTCGTTCAAGTTCAAGGAAGTGACATCTTGTAATAGGCTCCGAAGTATCACCATTAAAGATCGATCATCGGAGACCGGGTTTGATCATATATTTTATGAATATTTCTTAATATCTATAAAGCCTTTAGTTGAGTCTCTTCATGCTTGCGTCGGTTATAAATAGCAGCATCGGGTGTGACTCTTCAGTTGAAGGCTGGAGTTCGAGATTATTATGCTGAGAAAGAGACGGGAGCTGTACAATAAGGAGATCTGTTCCTGCTCCATTTTCGGTGCGATGAACCGGGATGGAGAACGGTTCAAAGGCCAAGATGTCGTAAAAGCCATAGCCAATATGCACGTGCGTGGCAACGGCCTGGGAGGCGGTTTTGCAGCCTATGGCATCTACCCCAAGTACGACGACTACCACGCCTTCCACATGATGTTCACCGGAAGAACCTGGGAGGATAAGAAGTGCGCCAAAGAAGAGTTCGATTCTTTCCTTGGCTGCAACTTCGACGTTGTCCACGATGAGGAGATACCCCACTGCGACGATGCGAACGTCAGTGATCCGCCTCTGGTGTGGAGGTACTTCGTCGCCCCAAACAAAAAGGGCGAGGAAGCCAATCTCTCAGACGAAGACTATATTGTCTCCAAAGTCATGCACGTCAACACCAAGATCGAGAACGCCTATGTCTTCTCCTCCGGAAAGAACATGGGAGTCTTCAAGGGCGTTGGTTTTCCTGAGGACGTGGCCGACTACTTCATGCTTCATGATACTTATCAAGCGTACATCTGGACAGCTCACGGTCGCTTTCCGACCAACACCCAGGCATGGTGGGGTGGAGCCCATCCGTTCAGCCTCCTGGACTGCACAGTAGTGCACAACGGCGAGATCTCTTCTTACGGAACCAATCGCTGGTACCTGGAGATGTACGGCTATGCCTGCACCTTACAAACGGACACGGAGGTCATCGCCTATGCCGTGGACCTGCTTATGAGGAGGCAGAAGCTTCCCATCGAGCTTGTGGCAAAGATATTCTCCCCACCAATCTGGAACGCCATTGACAGAATGAACGCTAAGGAGCGAAAGTTACTTAGCACCTTGAGGATGGTCTACGGTCCACTGCTCATGAACGGGCCGTTTACGATAATCATAGGTCACAGCGACAGCATGATAGGCTTGACAGATAGAATTAGGTTGAGGCCGCTCACAGCCGCTACCAGAAGTGAGATGCTTTACCTCTCCTCTGAGGAGGCAGCCATTAGGCTTATCTCGCCAGAGCTGGATCGTGTATGGACCCCCAACGGGGGAGAGCCTGTCGTCGGCCGACTAAACAGCAAAAGGGTGTTACGAGATGAAGTCATTCCTGTTTCCTGAATTTCAGGTTATAAGGGACCAAGAGCTATGCAACCAGTGCAGAGGCTGTGAGAGGCAGTGCTCCTTCGGGACGCACATCTTCGACGAGAAAACCGGCGAGATGGTTTCGGACGAGGTGAAGTGTGCCGGCTGCCAGAGGTGCGTCATCTTCTGCCCAAGAGAAGCCATATCCGTCAGACCGACTCTCTCACCATACCGGCCCAATGCCAACTGGTCCAGAGAGAAGCTGGAGGACCTGAAGAGACAGGCTGAGACAGGAGGAGTGATCCTTACTGGCTGCGGCACTGACAAGCCCTTCCGCATCTACTGGGACAGCATCGTCCTGAACGCCTCCCAGGTCACCAATCCATCCATCGATCCTCTCCGCGAGCCCATGGAGCTACGGACTTACTTAGGGTCAAAGCCGGACTTCTTGAAGGTAAAAGCAGACGGAGATGTGGAGATAGAGACACAGCTAGGCCCTAGTGTGGTGATAGAAACGCCCATCCTCTTCTCTGCCATGTCCTACGGAGCCATAAGCTACAACGCCTTCAAATCTCTTGCTTCGGCCTCCAAGCAGTTCGGAACGCTTTTCAACACAGGTGAAGGCGGCCTGCCTAGAGAGCTGCGAGCCGAGTTTGGAGGAAACGCCATAGTTCAGGTTGCATCCGGAAGATATGGAATAGACGCCGAGTACCTGAATTGTGCCGCTGCAGTTGAAATCAAGGTTGGCCAGGGCGCCAAGCCCGGAATTGGGGGACACCTGCCCGGAGAGAAGGTATCACAGTCGGTTGCAGAGACCAGGATGATACCAGTAGGAACGGACGCCATATCGCCCGCTCCTCACCACGACATATACTCCATCGAGGATCTGTCCATGCTGATTCATGCCCTCAAGGAGGCCACCAACTACGAGAAACCCGTCTCAGTGAAGATCGCTGCAGTTCACAACGTCGCTGCCATAGCTTCTGGCATAGTCAGGGCTGGGGCGGACATAATAGCGATCGACGGATTGCGGGGCGGAACGGGTGCAGCACCAAAAGCCATCAGGGACAACGTAGGAATACCCATCGAACTGGCAATCTCTGCTCTGGACCTGAGGCTCAAGAACGAGGGCATCAGGAACCGCTGCTCCATCGTGGCGGCAGGCGGATTCAGATCCAGCAGCGACATAATAAAGGCCATTGCTCTAGGCGCTGACGCCGTTTACATCGGAACTGCCGCACTCATCGCCATGGGATGCACTCTCTGCCAGAAGTGCAACACCGGCAAGTGCAACTGGGGCCTGTGCACTCAGGACCCGCGTCTATCTGGAAGGCTCAACACCGAGATTGCCACCAAACGGCTGACCAACCTTCTCAACGCCTGGTCCCACGAGATCATGGAGATGCTGGGCGGAATGGGCATCAACGCCATCGAAAGCCTGAGAGGCAACAGAGATCACCTCCGGGGCATCGGCCTGTA
This sequence comes from Methanotrichaceae archaeon, assembly GCA_041494285.1. Lineage (GTDB taxonomy): Archaea > Halobacteriota > Methanosarcinia > Methanotrichales > Methanotrichaceae > Fen-7. Next base: position 1,841 of record JBGQAL010000050.1, on the reverse strand, counting down.
CGAGTGGGAGCTGGAAGTCCTCGGCATAAAGGGCGCAGGACAGTAGGCAGGACAATGCTGGACATCTGGAGTGGTAATAGTAGTAGCAGTATCAGTTCACGGGTAAAGGGAGGCTGGTAAGATGGAGACGGTCGAGATAGATGCAACGGGCATTCCCACCAAAGAGCTGAACGAACGGCTGAGAGCCCTTATGCTTGAAGGCACTGAAAAGTTCGTCCTGAAGAACGTCTGCGGCCAGAGGTATATCGGAACCAGACTATACTCCAAGAACGGCGACAAGCGAAAGCTGGACATAGACATCGTAGGTACTCCGGGAAGCGACCTTGGTGCCTTCATGTCCGGCCACCGCGTCAGGGTTCACGGCAACGTCCAGGACGGAGTCGGAAACACCATGGATGACGGGGAGATCGTGGTGGAAGGCCGGGCCGGAGACGTGCTCGGAATGTCCATGCGTGGAGGAAAGATCTTCATCCGGGACAATACAGGCTACCGAACGGCTCTGCACATGAAGGAGTATCTGGACAAGAAGCCCGTTCTTGTCATAGGCGGCACTTCCCAGGACTTCCTAGGAGAGTACATGGCCGGGGGCATAGTCATTCTCCTGGGACTAGGCGACAAGCCCCACAATCAGACTTTCATCGGCACGGGGATGCACGGCGGTGTGATCTACATCCGCGGCAAGGTTGACAAGCTCCAGGTGGCCGGCCAGGTGGATATCTCCGAGCCGAAGGAAGAGGATTGGGCAGTCCTGGATAAGAACATTGGAGAGTTCGTGGACCACTTCCCGGAGCTGGGCCTGAGCAAGGAAGAGATCCTCAAAGGAGAGTTCGTCAAGCTCGCACCGAAATCGAAGAGGCCCTACGCGAAGATGTATGCCTGAGGAACTATTTAATATTTATTTTAAAATGAATACCCAAGGAGCCTCTGAAATTTCTACTCTCTGATCTTGCTCTCGTGGGCTCCGCAGCATCGCTCACTTTCTGGAGACCAGCTCAATCATTCCGTGGCGTTCTAGTAGCAGGGGTCGTGCTTGACGACGATCAAGATTAGCTGGCCTCTTCAAGAATGGCCATGAGCTGAAAGATTGTAAAGGCCCGGCGGATCTTCAGGTCCTGGAACCTGCGGTCTAAACCAGGGCAGAGGAGCATGAAGAACGCAGACCCAGGCCTTGGATGATGGCAGGCCTGTGGATATTCTGGAACCTTAGATGCCCTACAATACTTTGAACTATCCAGCAGATATATTGATATATTAATTAAAATTAATACCAGATGGCAAACATATCGAAATGAATATATAGACTCTCCCTAAAGCAAAGGAGGGACTTGGATGAGCAAAATACCAGCATATGTTGCCGAACTGCGTAAAGCTTTTAATAAACATCATAAAGTAAGCATGCTAGACGGAACAAGTCAATCTTATTATCTCTTGCGATTCTATGCAATAGAATGCGGGTTAAAATGTGCATTCCTTCGTACAAATAGGCTAAAAGGTACATCAGAGATCCAAGATGAGGAACTTTTAAAAAACGGCCATGATCTATCATTGTGGGCAAAAAAGTTAAGAATATCTGCGGCTATTTGTAAAACAGATAATGAGTTACAATTTAATTTAGGTGGAAGCAGAAGCAATGAGAGATGGCCGATGAGTGCAGCCCACCAAGCTTGGCGATACGGGATAGGGATAGATCCTCAAGATGAAAAAGAGGTCGTGTATGTCATTTATTGAATTGGCACTCTGAAATTCAACAATTCCTTCAGGCTCCATACGTGATCAGTTAGACCTTCAGCCATTGCCGGAGTTCGCTGCGTCCATCTTTTTCTTCCCTCATTGATCTCTAT
>JBGQAL010000233.1:0-2932 GCA_041494285.1 Methanotrichaceae archaeon | reverse complement strand
GTATGCGCATTCGAGAGAGAGATTTCAGAGATGCTAGAGGTGATTGGATATGGAAGGAGAAAAACCAAGAGCTGATAGATTTTCGGAAGCCCTAAGCGAAGAAGTGGACTCTGCCTTCAAGAGACTGGCGTTCGGGATCCTTAAAGATGGAGCTCTCTCTGCGAAGGACAAGGCTCTCATCGCCCTGGCCTGCTCTGTAGCCATCAGATGTGAGCACTGCGTCGAGAGGCACAAGGAGACTGCCCGTAACGCCGGTGCCAGTCGGCAGGAGATGTTGGAGGCAGCAGCTGTGGCCGGCCTGGTGCGCATGGGCTCGGGGTTCAACACCGCCGCGGTCCTGCTGGACGATTAACCGATGCAAAGGCGCATAGAGGCATAAGGAAATGATAGAGGGCATTAAGTGCCAGAACTGCGGCAAAGAAATCCCTGAGGACGAGGTCTTTGCCACAGAAGGAAAGACTCTCTGCGAGGACTGCTATATCGATATGGGGCATCGGATCAGGGTATGCGACCCCTGGGGTGAGCGGTCCAAGATGATCTTCCGGGAAAGTCATGGACTGGAAGGGACCGATGGGCTGACCGACCAGCAAAAGGAGATCTACGATTACATCAAGGCCAAGGGCAGGGCCACCAAGTCGGAGCTGACGGAGCAGTTCAAGCTTTCGCCAACCGAGCTGGAGAACCAGTTTGCCATCCTGCGACACTGCCAGCTTCTCAAAGGACGAAAGGAGGGCGACCAGGTTTACATCGTGCCATGGTACTGGGCCAGATTTACCAAAAAAATTCGGCAACCTGATGGCCGTTGATGCTCTTCCAGCTAGTTTACGAACTTTAGGGCTGACTGAAGAAGAGATAAAGATGGTTGAACGCAAGTAAGTTGCATAATAATGCTTAATGGCTCTTTTGCGTTTCCCGAGTAAAAGGATTAACCTTCAACGCCAAGCGCAAAGGATTAATAAGTTTAACATAGGGGTTAACATATTAGGATAAAAGTAAACATGTATGTTTACTTACTGAGATAGATTAAGTAAATCAGGAGGGCTAAATCTTGGTATTGGTAGATGGACGTCTATTCACCATAATATTGGCAGCTTTCGTTCTGGCTATGTCTGCAGGCCAATGCGCAGAGCAGCCGAGGGAAATTACAGTATTCTGCGCAGCAGGTCTAACGGGAGCTTTCAACGATCTCGGACAAATTTATAAAAACGAATCAAATGACAGCGTTGTCTTCAACTTCGATGGGGCTCAGGTGTTGCGCACCCAGGTCGAGAATGGAGCTTACGCAGACGTCTTGGTTTCCAGCAACGACAAGAATATTAATGCATTGAAGGCAGAGGGTCTCCTAAATAATAGCAGTATATCGGTATTTGCCATGAATTGGCAGGCGCTCATAGTTCCAAAGATCAATCCTGCCAAGATCCAAAACCTCTCTGACCTGGCGAAACCCGGGGTGAAGATAGTCTTTGGAGTAAAAGATCTGCCTATCACCAATATAACTATGATGATTCTGGATAAACTGGCTGCTGACCCAGCTTACGGGCCACAATACAAGGAAAAGGTCCTATCCAACGTGGTATCCCAGGAGACAAATATTAACTTAATCATATCCAAAGTAGCCTTAGGAGAAGCTGATGCTGCCTTCGTCCATAAGTCGGAGATCAGTTCCGAATATGAAAATAAAGTCACAGTAATAGACATTCCGGGTAAATACAACGTTAAGTCGGAATATGCCATTGGAGCGTTGAAGCAGTCGAAGTCCCCAGATCTGGCCGAAGGATTCATAAATCTAGTAAAATCTGCAAAGGGAAAGGCCATCCTTGAAAAGCATGGCTATGTGGTAGCTTGAAATCGACTTTATGGAAATTGAAGCCTTGAGAGTGCAATATCTTTCGCGGGCGAAGTAGAACCATAGAGATGGATAGTGAATGAGGCGTGATGAATGGACAAGATCTGCTACAAAAGGCCAAAAGGCGTTTCATCGCCAAACTAGAGTCAAGAGATTGCGGATGCAAATATTTAAATGCCGAAGTGGTAGTAAGCAGCCAGCTAAACGCTAGGGAAGTTCTAGGAGATCCAGGAAGAGACGACTTCCCTCTTCTAAGAGGAAAAGAGGTGCTGATGCAGGCCGTTTACGAGGGCTCTACAGGACAGGCATTCACCGCTGCTTCAGGAAGTTTTCAGGGCAGCCTCAAAGATGTGCTGGAATTACCTTTGAAGAATCCCTCCGAACGGGCAGTTTTCATCTCGACCATGAATGCGGTTCTTAGACATCTCGGCCTGATAGAGGAAACTGTACATTGCAAAAACGACGGTCCAAAAGAGTGCGCTTTGCTTATGGGATCATGGATAAATGAGCAGGGTATAAGTAGAGTCGGTCTTGTAGGCATGCAACCCGCTCTCCTCGAGGCTCTGACGAGAACCCTGAGTCCTGATAGAGTGATAGTCTCGGATCTGGCAGATGCTGGAAAGGAGCGCTGTGGCTTAAAAGTGCTGGACGGTACGGATTCTCCCGAAATGTTCAAGCATTGTCAGCTTATCCTAATGACAGGATCTACCCTTGTGAACGGCACCATCGATGGCCTTATGGAGAATATTTTGTGCAGCAGAAGAAGAGTGGTATTCTATGGAACCACAATTGCGGGTGCGGCTTACCTCTTGGGCCTGGAAAGATGGTGCCCTTGTTCAACTTGAACTGGGGACGGAGAAACGGGGCGGAGACAGTCCGCGCCGTTGGTCCGCTATTTTATCATGTTTGAGGCCGATGTTGAGCCACGGGATAATGCCTCAATATCCGCCTGATCCCATTATCACTTTTTCAATTAGGAGGTATGCACTAATCTTCAAGGGTGATCATTATTGGCTCTGCATTGTGTATGATATCTAAAGCAGGGGATGTTATCTGGACATATTTGAAGAGTTCTTCGAGCTTATC
>JBGQAL010000114.1:0-9294 GCA_041494285.1 Methanotrichaceae archaeon | reverse complement strand
TATAAGCTTGATTTTCTTATCGATGTCTGAAGACATTATAGTTTCGTATAGTTATTAATTGCCCCGGAGTTTAGGTTAAGTGAGTCGAAAGACTGCGATTAAGGGTTGTTCGCAGTCCTCCATTGGTTTTTCTAAGAAGATCGAAAGCTCGAAGCTCAGATGATTCTATATTTCTCCAATTTCAACTTCTGCAGGGCCATAGTTCGTGCAATATCGCGATAAGGAGTGAAGAACAAACATAAATTGCCCTGCTAAGAGCTTGGTTTGATCGATTACAACTGGTTTTTACAAAAGCCATTCACCTACCGCTATTATATAATGCAAACCAATTAGGCCTTCACGACCAATTTTTAGAAATGGAAAATTAGACAGGAGCGCTATTGCCGCCCGTCCGCAGTCAACAGAGTTAGTTCTGGCACATAATCGATGCTCAATCCTTCGTCCGGCGATGTCAAGTTCCAGTTGGGAGGCTGCCAATCTCCTCCGTACCTGGAGGTTTTTGGTGGCGCTCCTGTACCTCTTATATCTATGTATGCTGCCGCATTAGCGGTATCGTCGTAGCCTACTCCGTTCAAGCCGCTGGCATCCACGTGCACTGTGTTGACGTATGTGCCGTCCCTTGTTGCCCTTACGGCATATTCAATGTTTTCGACCTTATCCGGCGCAAGCTCGGGAAGAACCCATTTTATGAATCCATTATCATAGGTATAACTATTGGGTTCTATGGAAGATTGCAACAGGCTCATGTAGGCGGGAAGGCTATCGGTCAGGGTAGCAGCCATGATGACTTTGGCATTGTTCTTGACTGAAATGATGTAATGCACTATCGTTGGATCGGCAGAGTCCAATTTGGCGGTCTTTTCAACAGATACCTTAGGTGGGCAACATGGGAGCCAGGCGAATTCAATGGCTGAATAATTCGCTGCGCAAACCCAGCTTTCTCCCTGCACTCCGCAAACCATCACACGATTCACAAGGCTGTTTGGCGCATCTTCGGTTACATTCAATTGTAGGTTGATTTTCAGAGTGTTACCTATGCCCAGGTAAAGCAGAGTCCAATTTGCATCGGTCGATGAAATCCTCGATGGCCTTATTGACGACCTTATGTACGATGTGCCTGGCGGGAAGAAGTCCCTTACATATATCGGGGCTAAATCGTTATTGCCATCATTGGTTATGGTTATGATGTAGTCGGCTACCTCCGCATTGGTATTGTTGTACCATTCGCTTATCGTCTTGCCTTCTTTGGTTACCGTTATATGCGGTCTATCGTACTTCGAGACGCCTGTTAAAACTACTTTCCGATTTATGTTGTACTTGCCTGTGTAGCGTTCCTCATTTTCAACTTTACTCGTACTGTTGGAGCCAAGTGCCTTCACCTTGTAATCCGCGGTACCGCTGAAGCTGGCATTGGTTTTCATCTCATTTAGGCCTGACATAACTGTATTTTTTTTCAGATAGTCCAGGTAGGAATATTTCTCGCTGATTATAGAGGCTGAAGATGAACCATTATATCCCGAACAACTAGCCGTATTGGCCGGGAATCCAAATGAGCCTTGGGCATCAACTATCTCGCCGCCGCGTAAAGCACCGCTCTTTGACAACATGCCTTCGCTCCATTTTATGCTTTGGTTTACGTTGAAGGTCGGGGAGTAGCTGTACTTAGTCGGTGCATGGATCAGACTGAGATTCTTGGCAATGTAATTCGTGGGTGTATCGATGATCTCGTCGCTTGTGTATGAGCCTGTTCCCGACTCGTAAGTCCTCTGGCTATCCCTAACTCGCTTGTCGACCGCCACATAACCAATGCCCGTGACGGACTTGTTGGATCGCACGTTGCAGCCGTACTCATCGACATACTCATATACCTTGAAAGCGCCCACGAAATCTTCCGTAGATTCGAAGGCTGGCTTGACCCTGGGATGATCATCCGGGCTCTCTTTCTTGAGAACGCCAATATGCCCAGCCCCTTCGAACTCTACATCGCTTTTCATGGTGGAGCCATTCTTGTCCAGCTCGATAGAACGATCATCTTTAATCTTATTGGCAAAGGTGTACTCCTCGTCCATAGTGGCGCCAGTTAACGTATTTATCCCTTTGGACTTTTCGGTCCATTTGGTGCCATATTGAATTGAACGGCCCTTGGGCAACGAGAGAGTCGTGGGATTGTAGACGGCCGAAAGACTGGTGGTCGTCTTGATGGACTTGTTCTCGGTACGGATTTTCGTCAGTTCCTCGCTCGAATATGAGCCGCTCCCAAATTCCCGTTTTTTGAGTTCGGTTCCAGGATCGACGATGGTAACATCCGCGCAACTTGATATTGTATTGACAAAATCCGCCCTTGCATAGGCACAGTTGACAACCGATTCTGGTCCAAGATGCGTATTGTAGTCGGTGTGCACGTTCGCGAATCCCACCCCTTTGACATCCTGAGACATGTCGTAATGGATATCGACTACTGGAACACGTGCCCTCAAGTCCACCTCAAAGCATTCTCCAGGATCTAGAGTACCTATATGCCATTGGAGATTTGAAGAGTCGGGAGAAACGTCAAGCAACTCGACCGACTTAGGTAAGATATCCCACAAGGTGACGTTGGTGAGAGGGAAAGATCCGTTATTGCAGACTCTGATTGTGTAGTTTATACTTTCTCCTCTATGCACCACTGCGTTCTGAACGGTCTTTTTCAGCTCCAAGCCTGATTTGCAAATCTTCCATAATAATTGGAAGTAAGTATTTTGATCAGCAGGCTCAGTTATACTCGATGTTGCGTCTTGTGCGGTAACTTTGTATTTCGTTATGGTGCCAACGGGTTGATCAGGTATTCGGGCAGACCAATCACCGTTTTGTGCCGTTCCACTGATTAAATTCATGGGTATTGTTTGTTGTGCACCATTCCGGTCTAGATAGGTCAGAGTTACGGAGGTGACTCCTGCTGCGTCTTCGACATGTGCTAAAATCTCCTTGCCTTGGCCCATGCACACCACGGTGGGCGTTATGGTCCCTGGAGTTACTGTAAGAACAATGCAGTTTTGCCAGGTCAGTGTCGAGTCACGGGCAACGGTATTAGCAGTTGGCGTAGCTCTGTCGGTAGCTGAGACCTGAATGGGCAAAAAGGTTCCTGCCGGCCGACTGGGTATAGTTGCTGTCCAGATACCATCCTGATCAGTTCCCGATTGCCGAACCATTGTAATCGTTGTTGTCACTGGCGTTGTTCCGTACACCAGAGTTGCTGAAGAGACTACCTGGGAAGCGGTAATGTGCGCCTCCACGACTGCATCATGTCCACTACAGGCGGTGAGGGGCTGAATAGATACTATTTGTGGAGCACCGCAATCAATCCATTTAATAGATTTGTCTGGAGAGGTGGTAGCAAAGTTGTCTGCATCCACAGCCGTAACATGGTAGGTTATGGTGGTACCTGCCGACTGAACCGGTATGTTTCCTGTCCAATCACCGTTTTGTCGCGTTCCACCATTGGGGATTAAAGTCATCGTTACTGGTGTTGCACCATAATCCAGCGTTACGGGGTTTACATCCACGTTGTCATTAACGTGGGCAGTTACAACTACATAATTAAGCTCGTTATTAGTACAGGGCGATGATGATGTAACCGAGGTTATCACTGGGCCTCGCCAGGTCTTTGTAGCGGTTTTGACAAGACTTCCAGGTGTGGTATCCGCCATAATCAGTTCCTGGGTATCAGGTGGATTAGCCCCTATCCATCTAAGGCCAACTGGAATGGAGAAGCTAACCGTTGCCTTGATGGCATCAATGCCAAGATTCGTACCGGAATATGTAAGTTCTGCCTGACCGTTACTGTTTGTAACACTGTTTGCGTTGGTTGGATTGGCACCCGTAACTTCAAACTGAATGGTTTCTCCTGATAGAGGGGCACCATTCTGATCAGTTATTGTTGCAGTTGCTGTGTGCGAGGAGCCTATTTGGTTAGTTGCAGATTGAGGGGCAAGATCAAGAATCTTTGGTATTGGCGATGGTGGCAATGACGAATGCGAACTTGCAGCACTTATGATGTCTTGGGCCGCATTAAAGACGTCAAGATGGTCATTCCCAGGAGAACTTATATCCAAGCCGCTGGTAAAATGCCATATAGCTAATTGAATTGCAGCAGCCTTGGCATCAGCATTGCTTAAACCGCTTGGTTCGAGTGTATTAGGATAATAGTTGCCTAAGATCCACTGAACGCTCGGTTTATCATAAGTCGAGCCCGGCACATAAGAATTACCTATAGACGTAAATATTCCTAACTGTAAACAATAAGTCGGGTATTCTGTTGAAGATCCATCAATCGTGATCAAAATTAGTCCTGCAATAGTTGGGATCCCTCCATGCAAATTAGGGTGGGAGACTGTGAAGGTAGGAAAAGAAACTATAGTAGCCGTGGTTGCTGAGGCAGATATTGATTGAAAGCACAATAGGATTAAGATAGTCGAGATAAAGAAATATTTTCTCTTTTTCTTACTGTTGGTCATAGCAAGGAGATAATTGAATAATGATGAGAAGCATTTGCCGACTCTATTGGAGGCATTCATAGATCCATGATTGAATTCAGCGAATTGATCTGCAGACAGCTTCTCAATAGACATGCAATTCCTGTGCTTATTCATAATTCAGCTCCTCCTATTTGGTCGTGTATCCGTTCCAATGAAAATCGCTATTCACAGATCAACTCCAAAACCACGTGATTTTGTAATCCAAATACGGGTTTTGGATCCAGCATTCAGCTAATCAGCTGCACGATCTCCTATTTAGATAATGGTTTTGCAGCATGAGAGAATATTCAAATTTATGCAGCCTCCTCTAGGAAATAAGCAATGATAGGTCACCATTAATATTATGGGCAAAAAACCTACTGATTGGTACGACGGATAATTGTTTAAGCTCCGATGCTTGACCCCGTAACTTGGATCGGAATCAACACTAACTTGAGGTGTAGCCGTGGGCGCCAAAGTTGTCACCAATTGTAAGGCTAATATAATAATTACATTTATAAGAGATCTAATGTATTTTTCCATTTTACCACCTCATTATGACTAGCTATTGGCCAATTCAACCAACAAGCCACTTTTGAACTAGATTCGTCCCTCCTTTTCAATGCCATAGGTCCAGCAAACTAGTATCACTACTCGCTATAATTAAGTAAATAAGTTCGTGCGAAATATGATTACGGATGATTCATACTAAAGAATGGCTCCTATTGTGTGCTTTTAAGATACCCTAGTCAGGTGATTATTTCTTTTCGCTCTGATGAAGTCCGGTCTGTGTGAGTCCTGACTGAGGATATCAATACTTATCCGACTGATATCAACTTTGGGTCGTGCACCTAATTAACTGAAAGCTCGTTTCAAAACCTATGTTTGGTGGACGAATTCTCATAGTTCTAAACGTTAGAGCAATGAATCACTGTTTCTCAGTGGGACGGATGCACGACCCAACTTTGGAATAGCAATGGAATTTGAAAGATCTATTGGAATTTTTTTGTATTAGACTGGCTGGAACTGTATATAAACTCGACCCAAACCATGTAGCTGTAAACAGAAAAAGTAGTGAGCCTAAATTTCGGGCTCTGCGGGTGCTAGGCCTGGATTGTCAGCGAGGTTCTTTATAACGTTATGAATTCCTAAATTGGTCCTTCTCCAACTGTCGGATCATAGCTTCAGCTTTTCTGGCAACCTCTTTCGGGTCTGTGGGTCTCTTGGCCACTCCGGTTTCTATAGCTGCCTTTGCTACAGCTTCCGCCACGCAGGGAACCACCCTCCTGTCGAAGGGGGAGGGTATTATGCAGGTCTCTGAGACTGACTCTATCAGACTCGCTATGGCCAGAGAGGCAGCTTTCTTCATCGACTCATTTATGTCGCTGGCCCTAACGTCTAATGCGCCGCGAAAGATTCCCGGGAAGCCAAGTACGTTGTTGACCTGATTGGGAAAGTCGGACCTACCGGTTGCAACCACCCTGGCTCCAGCGTCTTTAGCCAAGTCAGGCATGATCTCAGGGACGGGATTGGCCATGGCGAAGACTATTGAGCCCTTGGCCATACTGCGAACCATCTCCTGGCTTACAATGCCCGCCACGGATAGCCCAATGAAAACATCAGCTCCATTGATGGCATCCGCCAAGCTTCCGGTGATTTGTTGTGGGTTGGTAATCCTAGCAATCTCCTGCTTGGCGGGGTTAAGGTCAGTCCGGCCAGGATGTATCGCGCCCTTGCTGTCGCATAGTACAACGTCTTTGGCTCCGAAGCTGAGCAGGAACTTTGTGACTGCTATTCCCGCTGCTCCTGCACCGCTGACGGCTACTCTTATGTCGCCGAAGTCCTTGCCAACCACCTTCAGGGCGTTGATCAGTGCGGCTAGGGTTACCACGGCTGTGCCGTGCTGGTCGTCGTGAAAGACCGGTATGTTTAGGATCTTTTTAAGCCTCTCTTCAACCTCGAAGCATCTTGGTGCGCTTATGTCTTCCAGGTTGATTCCGCCAAAGACTGGCTCAATCCTTACCACAGTGTCCACGATGACCGAAGGGTCTTTGGAGGTAACGGAGATCGGAAACGCGTCTATCCCGGCGAAGTTCTTGAATAGTATCGCCTTGCCTTCCATCACAGGTATTGCTGCCAGGGGGCCGATATCTCCAAGGCCAAGCACTGCCGTTCCATCAGTCACCACCGCCACTATGTTCCCTTTGGAGGTGTACTGGTAGACGTCATCCGGATTCTTCTCTATCTCACGGCAGGGCTCGGCCACGCCTGGGGTATACGCCAGGCTTAGGTCGTGCTGCGTTTGGCATGGAACTTTGCTGTGAATGGCGATCTTGCCATGGGCCAGTCGGTGAAATTCAAGGGCTTCCTCACGAAGAGACATCTTTGTCCTGTTAGCAGATTCAGAGATAAACCTTGTCCAGTGGAGAGCTTTGTTCAGGGGGAGGCCGTTCGTCAGAGTAGCAACAGATATAAAGTATGCCCTACTCTTCGTAAAGCGAGCCGGGGTGGCAGAGCGGACTATTCTCGTCTGTTTTGCAGGCGGGAGTTCATACGCGGCAGGCTCGAGACCTGTTGTCCCTTCCAGGGACGCTTGGGTTCAAATTGGCAGGCCGCTAGAGACCTGTCATGAAAATCCCAACCCCGGCGCTTATTTGCTCAGCAAAATGCCTTCGCATCTTTATGTTGATTTAGAACCTCAATCAACTCGCGAATAGCCCAGACTGCTAAAACGTGCGGTCGATGGTCAGCTATTTTATTGTTTCCAAGCGATCTGTGATCTGGCCTGGCAAACTAGCAATTCTACACTATAGGATGGTTCGGCCAGCTTATCGTTATTGATCTACCGTGCCGTGATATAGCGATTCTGATGATATAGAATCTATTGCAGGAAGTAACCGTTTTAATATGCCGAGCTCCTTATTGGTAAAAGCGTCATTATATAAATAAAAAGATGCCAGAATAGCCCTCTTTCCACATCAAATTTCTGATTACAATGCAAATAGAAATTGATTATATAGCATTGGGCTCATGAATCTTCAGTTCTATTGAGAATTGAACCCAAGTATATAAAGAGATCCACATAAATTACAAATAGGCAATTTAGTTTTGCCACGCTATAATGAGTCTAAGTTTGCCTTCTCTGTTAGTCTTCCTAAGATGCGTTCGAGTACCAAGAAAAAAGTAGAAATCATCTATCTCTTAACCACAACTACCGCAAGGCTCGGGGCAACTGCCATCAAATATAACAAGACAGCAGTCAGAGCAATCTTGACTTTCAGGCCCATTGCAGGTTCACCTCCTTACTCAATCGTTAATGAAGTTACACCATATATAATTAATCGTGTTAGACTTAAGTTCTACAAAAGGTAATGCGTCGCCTTATCGCCTCCATGCATCAGCACACGACCGGCTGGCTCAAGCTTTGCCTTCTTTAAGAGATCGACCACGGGCCGCTCCCACTCCCGTCTGGTCTAGCACCAGAGACGCTTGGCCTTTCAATCTTTCCGATTGCATCATTTTGGCAGTTTTGGCAGTCTTGTCAATGATTGATGGATAGGGCGCACCACGAATACGTTCCGGATGACGAAAACGTAGGCCTTCTTCGGGTAGGTCCTGGCTTTCAACAGGGCACGAACTCTCGCCCGAGATCGAGGCCGTCCCTTCAAAATCTGCTGGAAAGCTTAATATCAGAGCAGACAACCTATCTTGGCGATTTCGAGAATTGAGACAGAATCAAAAACCAGGAATTACAATTCAAGAACCGCAATCCAAGAATGTTTATGAGGCGATTATAATGGCTAGGTTTCCAGAGGCTGAAAACAGGATTTTGAACTTGAAGATCTGTATGCGCTGCAATGCGCGTAACCCGGTTAAGGCTACTCGCTGCCGCAAGTGCGGCTATCATGGGCTGAGGATGAAGTCCAAGGAGAGCAGGGCTGCCTAAGCTTCTGCATGAGGTTTAATATCGGCCGGGTCGAGGAGAAGCTGGTCCAGGCAGTTGTAGCCAACGGAGCAGCCCATCTGACGCTGATAGATCCGGATTCCCAGAGCCCATCAGAGGCAGGCCGAATAGCAGACGGAGCGGCTGCTGGAGGCACAGATGCCATCATGGTGGGCGGCTCGGTAGGGGCCAGTGGCTCTATCCTTGAAGAGACTGTCAGACAGATCAAAGCTTGGACCGAACTGCCAGTCATCCTATTTCCTAGCAGCGCAGCTGGACTTTGTCAGAATGCAGACGCCGTATTTTTCATGAGCCTCTTGAACTCCAGGTCCACCAGCTACATCGTGGAGAACCAGGTGCTCGGTGCACCCCTGGTTATGAGGTACAACCTCGAGCCCTTGCCCATGGCCTACATAATAGTAGAGCCAGGGGGGACGGTGGGCTGGGTGGGGGATGCCAGGATCATACCTCGAAAGAAACCGGAGATAGCAGCAGCCTATGCTCTGGCAGCCAAGTACCTAGGAATGCGCATGGTCTACCTGGAGGCCGGGTCGGGAGCGGAAACCCCAATCCCGCTGGACATGGTCAAAGCTGTGAAACGTGTTCTGGGGGAAACTCTCCTGGTGGTTGGCGGAGGAATCCGAAGCGGAGCTGCGGCCGCTGAGCTGGTGGTTGCGGGCGCGAACTTGATAGTAACAGGAACCGCGGTGGAGAAGAGCGAGGACGTGACAGCCTTCGTCCTCGATGTGACCAGGGCCATAAAATGCAGACAAAGCTGAAGAAGTACCTGGAAGAGCAGAAACTGGACGGGCTTCTTCTTATCGGCGACAGCATCTGCGATCCTGACATGTACTATCT
>JBGQAL010000171.1:0-5445 GCA_041494285.1 Methanotrichaceae archaeon | reverse complement strand
TGATCTTGTCTACATCGAGGTTGATTACAGCCTCGTGTATAATATCTGGCACAAACAAAATATTTTAGATATATGTATTAATAATTTTTGGTCCATGCACTCACTCGATTGGGGAATTCAACGTAATATTGAGCAAGTACGAAGAAAGCACAGCCACCAACCCAATCGAAGTGAGCAGCTTCTGAGAGCCGTTCTATGGGACCTGGCTCCCCGGAAGCTAGCGCCTTAGCCCACTTGGCAGACCAACGATTTTTGTATGTCCTCATTTCAAAGGGGCTGGGTCGCAATCAGAGCTATTTCGCTTACAGACACTGGAACTGGCGGGCTGTACTACATGTCCCACTTTGCTTTGATCTCCACTTACGGGAGATGAGGCCCGCCACTCCTTGATCATCATCGAGCACGACCACCTGCTCTACGAGGACGCCGGCAGGGGTCGTCTTGATCTAGTTCTCTAAATTAAAGTATAGGAAAAATTTAAGAAGTTAGGAGGGAATTATCTCAAAAGGAGTTGCTTCATGAAAGGCACATTAAGGATTTCCAGCCTCATTTTGCTGCTTGTGTTGGCGGTGTCAACGCATGATTGCATAGGAATGGACTCCAGAGGGGAGAAGAACCACAGCAGCATAGCCGAAGTTGAAAGTGTACCGGTAGGAGATATCAACATCGCTTACAGAGTCCTGGGCCAGGGAGACCCAATAGTGCTGATCATGGGCTACAGCTCCACGATGGATATGTGGGACCCTCTTTTTCTGGATAACCTCTCCTCCAAGTACAAAGTAATAATATTCGACAACCGAGGAATGGGAAATACCACAGCGCCACCAGGAAATTTTTCTATTGCTCAGTTTGCAAATGACACCGCAGGCCTTATGGCAGCCTTAAACATAGAAAAGGCGGACATACTGGGTTGGTCCATGGGGTCATTCGTGGCTCAAGAGCTGGCCATCCGCCACCCTGAGAGAGTGAATAAAATCATTTTATATGCGGGTGATTGTGGTGGAAAAGAGGCGGTCATGCCTTCCCCCCAGGTTCAACGAGATCTATCCAATACCACTGGGTCCACGGAAGAAAGAGGCATGAGGCTATTCAACCTGCTCTTCCCAAAGGATTGGTTGTCCAAGCAGCCGGTCTTCTATAAGTGGTTCCCCTTACCCAAGGAGACATCACTCCCAGAGAATATAGAACGCCAGGCCCAGGCAATCGCAACGTGGCCCGGTTCCTTCGATCGGCTCGGCTCGATAAAGTCGCCTGCCCTTGTAGTCACCGGCAAGGAGGATGTCATAACGCCTCCTAAGAATGCGTTTATTCTGGCCCAAAGGATAAATGTCTCCTGGCTGATTCAGTTCGAAGGGGCAGGCCACGGCCTGATGTATCAGTATCCTTACCGGCTCGCCAAAATTGTCACAGACTTTATTGAGCTGTCCAATTAAGATCGGAGGGAAAAAGGGCTTTCATCGCTCATTTTTTTATGCCTAGCTGCCTATCTCTCCAAAGAGCAAGCTCATCAAATATCGATTAGCTGCTAATCAAGATGTTTGTTGATACATAATGAATCAAGAAATGTACTATGCATAGCTCTGGCTATCGTATTGATAGTGGAATAAAAAAGGTCGCTCATTAAATACAATCTATCCCCCAGCCACTGGAGGAAGTATGGCCACCTCGTCCCCTTCAGCTAACTTTGTGTCTAGGCCGTCCAGGGATTCGATGTTTTTCCGGTTCTTCATCAGGATCACGTACTCTTTGACCTTGCCTGACTCATCGAAGACCGCCGACTTCAGTCTCTGTCGAGTCGAGATAAGATCGTCCAGAAGGTTCTTGACTGTGGAGCCTTCCTTCAGCTCCACGCTAAGCTCTTTTCCAAGGATGTCCCTGAAACTCGCAAACGATCTGACGTGTATGATCATTTTCGTCTCCTGTGATTTTCGTAATTTTAACCAACAGCATTCATCTGCAGACGCTCACCAGTCGACTGACTCCATCGCTGGTTATCATTCCTATGACCCTCTGTTCCTCGTCTACTACCGGCAAAGCAGATATGTTGTTCTCGTTCATCTTCTTGGCGGCACGCTCGATTGGATCGCCTAGTCCTATGGTGACAACATCTCTGGTCATTATCTCCTCCAATTGAGTGTACTTCAGGGCCACCGCTTTGGATACATCCCAAGCAGTGACAATGCCAGCAAGCCTGCCTTCTTCGGAGATCACAGGCAGGTGAGTGACTCCCTCGGTCATCATGATCCTGGCCGCCTCCTCAACGCTTGAGCCGTGCCTAATGGTCACAACGTCCTTGATCATCACGTCTCCCACAGATGTTCGTGATAGGAAGTTGCCTATCGTGTAGTTCATCTGGCCGGATTCCAGCAAGAAAGCATCGTGGCCATAGTTGGACCTGACAGTGCAGTGGCGAACGTCTATATCGTTGGCGCTCAGGGCCTCGGCTATCTCTTTGCATTGGTAAGGCGGGTAGAGCCAGTCGGAGCTTATCGATATTACTAGGAACTTTGCCTTAACACTCTTGAAGGCCTCGGCCAGGGACAGAGAGCCCTTCTTGGTTAGGTCGAAATAGTCTATGGCCTTGGTGATGTAGAGGTAAGAGTTGGCGTCGAACCTCTTGACGAAGGTATCGCCGTGGTAGCTGAGATAGCTCTCGACCTGGAAGTCTAGGGAAGAAAAGTCGAAGCCGTAATCGCTCTTGTCCTGGAGCTTTCGCCCGAATTTCTGGTGCATCGACTCGTCGCTTAAGTAGGTGATGTGGCCGATCATTCTAGCTAGGGATAGACCACGAGCCGGAGGGTTACCGCCATAATAGTTCCCGCTGTTCCAATCGGGATCAGAGGTTATGGCACGCCGACCGACTTCGTTGAAGGCTATCTGCTGGGGCGAGGAGTGGGCGCTGGTCGCTATGGGAACCACTAGACGGACCATATCAGGATATGATACGCACCACTGAAGGACTTGCATGCCACCGAATGAGCCCCCGACAACGGCAAATAGCTTGTCGATGCCAAGATGATCCAGTAGCCTCTTCTGAACGTCTACCATATCCTTTACGGTGATGAAGGGAAAGTCTGGGCCGTAAGGTTTCCCGGTTTTGGGGTTAATAGAAGATGGCCCTGTGGTTCCTTTGCACCCGCCCAGGACGTTGGAGCAAATTACAAAAAATTTATCTGTGTCCAGGGCTTTGCCTGGACCGATTACTATGTCCCACCATCCGGGCTTCTCATCTTCCTTGTGCCAACCACCGGCATGGGCGTCTCCTGAGAGGGCATGACAGATCAGGATGGCGTTGCTCTTTTCTTTGTTTATCTTGCCATAGGTCTCGTAGGCGACTTTCACTCCGCCGAGGCATTCGCCATGCTCGAGGATAACTTCTTCAGGAATCCGGTAGCATTGGGTCTCGACTATTCCGGCCGATTCTCTCTTCATTTCACCGCCTTGGCAAGGGCCTGATCCAGATCTGCGATTATGTCCTCGACGTCCTCAATGCCCACCGAGATCCTGATGAAGTCCGGAGTTACCCCCGTTGCCTGCTGTTCCTCTGGCGTTAGCTGCTGGTGCGTTGTGGACGCAGGATGGATCACCAGGCTCTTAGAGTCGCCGATGTTCGCCAGATGCGAAAGCAGCTCTACCGACTCGATGAACTTCTTGGCGGCTGCTAAGCCGCCCTTTATTCCGAACCCAAGGATGGCGTTGTACTTGCCCTTCAGGTACTTCTCGGCCAGAGCATGACTGGGATGGTCTTCCAATCCGGGATAGTTCACCCAGGCGACAGCAGGATGGTTCTTGAGGAATCGCGCTACCTTTAGGGCATTTGCAGAATGCTTCTCCTGCCTGAGAGCCAGAGTCTCAACGCCCTGCAGGAAGAGGAAGGCATTGAAGGGGCTTAAAGCAGGCCCAAGGTCACGGAGAAGCTGGACTCTGACCTTGAAAACAAAAGCTACGTTTCCTAATCCAGGGAAGTTGCCGAAGGAGTCCCAGTACTTCAGGCCGTGGTAGCTCGGATCGGCTTCGGTGAACTCCGGGAACTTGCCGTTGGACCAATCGAAATTTCCTGAGTCTACGATGACTCCGCCGATGGAGTTCCCATGGCCGTTTATGAATTTGGTGGCAGAGTCCACGATTATGTCCGCGCCGTATTCTATTGGCCTGACTATGCCGATTCCAACGGTGTTGTCCACCACAAAGGGAAGGCCGGCATCGTGGGCTATCTTTGCTATCTTCTCGAAGTCAGGCACGTCCAGCTTAGGGTTGCCGATGGTCTCGGCATAGATGGCCCTGGTCTTGGTTGTGATGGCTTTCTTAAACTCCTCCGGCCTGGTAGAGTCCACGAATATGACCTTTCTTCCGAGCTTCGGGAAGGTGTAGTGGAAGAGCTCGTAGGTGCCGCCGTACAGGTTGTTGGCAGATACAATCTCATCACCTACTTGAGTGATGGCCAGGAGAGCCAGGGATATGGCAGCCTGACCTGAGGCGACGGCCAACGCTGCTACGCCGCCCTCGATAGCAGCAATGCGCTTTTCAAAGACGTCATTGGTAGGATTCATAAGCCTGGTGTAGATGTTTCCCAATTCTTTTAGGGCAAACAGGTTTGCTGCATGGTCGGTGCTCTTGAATACGTAGGAAGCGGTCTGATAGATGGGGACGACCCTTGATCCTGTAGCGGGATCCGGTATCTCCTGGCCTGCATGGACCGCCAATGTACCCA
Source organism: Methanotrichaceae archaeon (assembly GCA_041494285.1). Lineage (GTDB taxonomy): Archaea > Halobacteriota > Methanosarcinia > Methanotrichales > Methanotrichaceae > Fen-7. The sequence continues at coordinate 734 of JBGQAL010000171.1, read as the reverse complement.
GGCCGTATTTTTTATTGCTCATGTAAACTCCTCAATCTCTTCATTACATTAATCTTCGTCTGCTCTTCGTCTTGTTGATTCGTCTTCTCAATTGATTTTCATCTCAATTGACTTTCAAACCATATTTTTCTGCGATATCGATGAACGATTCCGCAGTGTACTTTATCTGGTCCCAGGTGAGGCCGTAGGTGTTCAGCTTCCAGGTTCGAGTAGCACCGGCGAACTCGCCGATGATACCGTGATCTTTCAGCTCGTCGCTGAAGAAGAAGCCCCGCCTCTTGTGGGTCTTGGCCACTGTGTCAAAGCTCTCTGTCGTGTCCACCTTGGTCAGGGTGTGCTTCCTTGGTTGCTCGCTCAAGACTTTGCTTCCCTGGATTCTCTGGAACTGCTCTAAGAAGTAGTTGGACTTCTTGACCTCCTCATCCCAGTTCTCAGTTCTGGCTTTTACCCTGGGGAAGGAAGCAATCATTGAGATTAGAGTGCCTCCCATAAGGGTGCATCCGATGTTCTCCACTTCCTTGATTCCGAACTTCCTCTTGGTGACATCCCCCACCATCTGAGTTGTGCGGAAGACTTTTGGGGCCCACTCGTCAGTTGTCGCCAGCACGCCCGACGGAGCCACTGAGGCCATGCTCTTGTGGGCAGAGCCAACGATGAAGTCCGCTCCGAATTTCATTCCGTCGACCGGTTTTATCCCAACGGTATAGGCCCCGTTGTACAGGAACGGAACTCCG
>JBGQAL010000032.1:0-20829 GCA_041494285.1 Methanotrichaceae archaeon | reverse complement strand
TCGATCTTGCTGAGATACGAAAACAGAAGTGTTAATGAGTAGACATAGATTAGTACCCTCAAGTCTCCGATCAAACTGGTTGCAAATATAATGGCTAGAATCGAAATCAGCTTGGCTCTGGGGTCAAGGCTCTGCAGAAGGCCGTTGCGTCTGGAGAAGCTCTCCGAGATAAATGCTTCCTCCAAAAATCCGAAAATCCCATCAATTGTCTTTCCCACGAAGCCCTTTTTGCCGTGGTATGTCGCAGAGCACCTACACGGGCCGACATCAACCTCTTTCATCCAGTCAGGGATCATCATTCACCATTAGCAGCTAATTCTAGCTAATATTAACATTTCATTCTATTATTGCCTCAAAAATTGCCTCAAAACAAAATTTGATAATAAAAGAGAATCAGTCTTTTGCAACCTTCTTTCCAACGAAGAACAGGATGCCACTACACAGCACTATGCCTATCACTGCGGTTAAGATGTACGTTCCGGCCTTACCAGTCTGTGATACATCGCCGGGGATGCCATAGTCTGGAAGAGGTGCGTCCCAGATACCCGAGAGCTTTTCGAGTCCTTGTGGAACAAAGCCAATCTTCCCCTTCAGCTCATTGGGAGCCCACTCGCCGAACGTATCACCAGCAGCCAAAAGGCCTATAGGAGCTAGTACTGCCAATATCAATAAACCGATGGCAAAGTTTCTGTATACTTTTTCCATGTTGTCACATCTCAGCAGGTGTCGCACTCTTTATTCTGCTCTTCCGTGCCTTAGACATCTCTCCATATAAAAGAGTCGTATCCGTTCTCTGGATGTAGGCGAAGATGAGCGCTGTGACGAGTGCCTCCAGGATACTAAATCCCAGAGCGTGCTCCAGGAACATGGCAGGAACGGTAACACTCAGGGGGTAAGGCATATAGAGCGGGAGACCATTGGCGTCGTGATGCAAAATAGGCTGTATACCGAACTCAACGCCCACACAAGCAGCGGCTAAGCTAAGAGATACCCATCCAGCGATGGCCGAGGCTATTATCCTTCTCGAAGAAGTGATCTCTGTGTCTCTGCTAACGAGCTTGTAAACGTAATAGCCGATGAAGGGAATTACTACTCCCATGTTAAAACAGTTGGCAGCAATCGCCGTTATTCCTCCATCGCCGAACATCAGTGCCTGCAATACTAGAGCTACAGATATGGCTATCACTGCTGCCCAGGGGCCCAGAACTATACCGACAATTGCACCGCCCACGGCGTGGCCTGTGCTGCCTCCGGGGGTAGGGATATTGAACATCATTATTACAAAAGAGAACGCGGCAGAGAGCGCCAGCAGAGGTACCTGCCTGGACTTTAGCTCTGTGCTGAGCTTCTTTCCAGCGTAATACCAGATAGGGATCATGATGATCCAAAATGCAATGTAGGTATATGGTCCTAAATAGCCATCTGGAATATGCATAAATTCACCAAACCGATAAAGTCACATCTAATTATAAAAGGGTATCGGAAAAGAGTACGAAGTAAGAACATTTGATACAATGGTGCTAACAATTTCCACTCGGAATACGTCACTTCATCGATATAATGTCATTCGCTGAGGCGTTAGTAGAGTACCTTCTGTTCTGACTGCTTCTAGAGCATATTTGTTAAATACAAAAAGCAGTTACTCTGCATTATGACGCATCATTTTAGGGACACATTAGTGGGAGAGGCTCTTGTAGGCGTTGGTGCTGAGGTCGCACACATAGATTTAGTGATCGGGAAGAAAGGTGGAGCTGTTGAGCAGGCGTTTGTGGCTGCTCTGGCATCGCCAGCCAGAGGTCACACTCCCCTTCTAGCGATGCTTGCGCCCAATATGCCGACCAAACCATCCACACTTATTGTTAACAAGGTCACCATTAAAAACGCAGCCCAAGCAATACTCATGTTCGGTCCGGCCCAGGCGGCGGTCGCCAAAGCAGTTATGGATTGTGTGTCCGATGGGTTGATTCCTGAAGATCAGGCGGAGGAGATCTTCATCATAGTCTCAGTTTTCATCGAGTGGGACGCAAAGGACAAGAAGAAGGTCTACGATTTCAACTACCAGGCCACCAAGTTTGCCCTCGAGCGAGCTATAACCGGTAAGCCTACGGTCCAAGAGGTGCTGGCAAAGAAGGATTCGACGAAGCACCCCTTCGCTTAGGCAAAAATCGACAATTTAAGAGGTGGTCTAATTCTTTTTAGAGTTCGGCTTTTTTAATTGCCGGGTCTGACAGAACCTTCCTTTACTTGACTGTCAGATGACTGGGCAAGGTCCATTATTTTTATCACCTCATCGTCAGTAAGCTGCGGAAAACTCTCATAGTGCGCCCCCACCGCATAGAAATTGGCGGGTGTATCAAGGACCACAAGCTCGTCAGCTTCTTGTTGGATCTTCAGAGCGGCTGTTGGCGAAGAGACTGGAATCGCAACTACTATCTTTTTAGGATTATTGTGTTTTAGCTCTTGGATGGCCAGCATCATTGTAAGGCCAGTGGCAACGCCGTCGTCCACTATTACGGCTATTTTCCCGGTAACCGCTAGAGGCGCTCTGCCTTTTAAGTACTCCATGCGTCTTCTTTTGGCTTCTTCTATCTCCTTTTCGGCATTTTCCTGAATCCATTGGGAATCTATCAAGCTCATGCCACTGCTGTCGCAGATCATGTGCCCATCCTCGGCAACGGCACATATGGCACACTCCTCATTTCCCGGATAACCGATCTTCCTTGTTATAATCAGATCGAGGGGAGCGTTGAGGCGTTTGGAAATCTCGTAGCCTAGAACAATCCCGCCCCTTGGTAGAGCGTAGACGATCACATCTTCTCCTTTGTACCCGATGAGGGCTTCGGCGAGTCTTTGGCCAGCATCGACCCTGTTCTTAAAAAGCATGAGACAGATTCTGATCTACAAAGCGTATAAGATTTGTGGATGACGTCACCGAATCAACAGCTAATGCCGCAAGAGTTTGAGCTACTAAGAGATGAAAATATATTAGTATCGATTGATATTTTGCATCATCGAGATATGTAGATATTATGGCACATCGCCTTCATGAATAAAGGCTTCACGGTACGTAGACTGTAACCAACTTAATGTTCTCTATGATCTTCTTGGCCATCTGAGGTGATACTTCAATAACATCATGAACGTGAGCCATGTGGTACTTTGCATGCTCTAAGATCTCTTCATCCGTCTTTGCACGAACCATGAAACCGCACATCGAGCAGTTGTGTTGCTTGTACTCTTCCTTCGTCATTATATGTCTCCTCGTAGTCAAAGCGGCGAAGTTCCTCACCACCGCCCAGACAAATCCCCTGAACCGCGGTGTGCAGCTTTACTTAGGGCGCGGAAATCTACTACGTTACCGATGGCCGGATCTGCAAATAAATTCTACAGAACTAATGCTACTGATTTGAGATCCAAAAATCAAAGGGGTAAATGCGCTTCTGCTCTGCTGTTCTCCAACATATTCAATAAGTAGGACCTCATCACTCGATATCGAGGAAGTGGTTGAAAGGAGCAGAGATTGTCTATCTGGCGATAGTTCTTGCGGCTTTAGTTGCCACCACAATAGCGGATATGCCTGCTAACTACGACACGGCAATGAACAAAATGAATACCCTGAACGTGTTGTTCGTTAAGAATTACCAGGCAGGCGTAGTTCTTCACCGAGTCCTACACTGATTTTGAGCATCTTGATAAAGATACGACCGTCGTTTCGCGCAATCCCAGAACAGAGGATCAGTTCGGAACAAACGTAAGTGCTCTCGATGCCAAAGTCAACTCCAACGTCATAGGCCGAGCCAGACTATCCTTGAGAATCCCTCGATCCCGTGCTCAATACAAAGGGACGCCACAACCTTCTGGTCAGCAACGCCCGAGGACCTGACAGCGTGTTACCTATCAATAAGCCAATTCAGTTCTGGTCCAACAGCTCCATAACCCGCAGCATTGAATGGTCCCCACGCGTTTGAGCAAGACAGGCATCAGCCTATTGGCGTACCGGTGCTATTTCCCACGGATACAGAGTGGAGGCGCATGTCAGTCTGATTGAGATTCAATACCATTAGATCGCCCAAAAGGTTCAAGAAGGTGTACGACAATCATCGAAGTCGAGGTGATAGCGCTGAAGACCAAAGCGATGTGCATGGCCATTTTTCTTGCTTTAATGGTATCCGCTGCAACTGCCGAAATGCCGATGAGCTTCTACAAGTCCATGAACAACCAAAAGTACAGGGACGAACTCTTCGTCAAGAACTACGATGCTGGAGCCTCGGTAACTGAGAGTTACAGCGATGCAGAACATCTACAAAAGCAGACAGAGGTGAAAACAGCGTCGTACGGTGCGGGCTGTGCTGGAGGGCCGTGCGGAGGTGTAGGATCTTTAGAAGCGAGCATCAACTCAAACGTAATAGGCAAAGCACATATAGCATGGGAATCAGTAGACCCAAAGGCCGACGCAAAGGGTCACCATGCATTGCTCGGCCGCAGCGTCGAGGATCTAGTAGGCGTCTTCTCAATCCAGAAGTTCATTCAGCTCTGGTCCAACAGCACACCTGGTGAGATAAGCGTAGACTGGATGCCGTGCATTTGACATCGATTAAAACGAAAACAAGAAGAATGGAACAATCTGCCATCCCTCTCATCAAGTAGGTTTTATGGATATCTCCACAACCACGTCGTTGTAATCTTTATCCGCTAGATTGTAAAGGTCCTCCCATCTAAGTTGACATTTGTCTGGCCCCAGTTGCATCTTGAACACATGAGATTTGCCGTCAGGATTCAAGGTGCTGTTCGTATAATAGGTGTTGTTCTGTAGGGTCGGAGTTTTCAAGGCAAAGGCAAGCCGAGTTCCAGCGGAAAAGGTCCCTAGATCAAAGGTCTTTCCAAGGTTATCGTTAGTGGCCATGAAGATCATTTGGTCCACAGGGCTGAAAAGCCTGAACTCGTTGTCGAAAGGCGTACCCTTGCTGACGAATCTGGCCGATACACGACCGTATATGGGCATCTCAATGTCGTTGTTTACTGAAGGCACTACCTCGATCTCCACAACTAGATCACTGTAATCATTCTCGACAAGCCCAAAGCTGTCCTCCCACCGTAGCTCCCACTTGTTTGATCCAGTAGGTAGCACCTTCACGTGGGTGATAGAGTCCGGGTTCCGCATGCTGTCGGTATAGTAGGTGTGCCTGTCATGGGCCTCAAGGGCAAAGCCGAGCTTGGTGCCAGCAGAGAATGTTCCTACATCGAAGGTCTTGCCTAGGTTCAAGTCCGCGGCAACGAACAGGAGTGCGTTCGTGTTGGAAAACATGAATCGGTTAATGTTATTTGTGCCCTTACTCTTGAATGTGGCAATGACCTTTCCGTCCTTGGGCATCGATATGTCGTCACTGGACTTATCGGTTACTTCGACTTCCATTACCACGTCGTTGAAATCCTGCTCTGCCAACCCGTACATATCCTCCCACCGTAGCTCCCATTTATAGGTCCCAAGCTGCGTTTTCTGGATATGGTTGCAGGCATCTTTGTTCAAAGAACTATCAGTGTAATAGGTGTTGTTGTCATGCGCTGTCAATGCAAAGTCCAACTTGGTGCCAGCAGTGAAGGTTCCGGCATCGTAGACCTGGCCGATGTTTATACTTGAAGCAACGAAAAGAGGCTTGTCGGTAGGATAGTGAAGCGAGATACTATCGTCGAAAGCTGCCCCCTTGCTCTTTAACCGAACCAAAACTCGGCCGTTCTTAGGCATGATCAGGTCGTTGTTGTTGCTCATGAACTCGGTGGTGTAGAAGGGAAACTCGCTGCCTATGCCGCACTCTCCGTAGGCTATCTTGAACCAGCCATCATCTCCCCAACTCGTTCCCCAACTGTTCTTGCATATCCAGCACTTTTGAACCTCATCGTAGCCGACCACGCATATTGTATGGTTCCCCACAACATCGCCGGACTCATAGACATACACGCCACCGGTGTAATAGAAGAAGTCGTCGCACACCTCCATTCCGGTCATTAATGGTCCATTTTTGGATATCCATTCCTTGGCTTGTGAGATGCTGTAGATAACCCTCCAGTTGTCTATCTTTATTGCCCTCTTATCCCTGTCTGGGCATGGCCCGTCACCGTTGTATGGATAACAGGCCTCGTCAGGTATGCCGCTGTTACGGGCATAAATCAATGCAGGGGCAAAATTCCAACCGCTACCATTGCAATTGCCGCACCCCCTGAAGAAGAGATCTGCTTCGGAGAGGTCCGGATTCCGTAAAGGGTCTTTCCGGGATATCTTCAGGTTTGATTCAATAGTCCCTACAGTGGCAAAGGCCACGCACGAGCCGCAATCTCCCTGATCTTTCACCGGCGTCGTCCAATTATTCCTGGATAAGCTCCTCCAATCCCACTGCGACGGATAGACGAAGACGATTCCATTCTGAGCGGCTAATACATCCTCATCAGCCATCTTCACCGAGGTCATTTTTTTCTCTTCCTCGGTGATAGCCAGTCCTATGCGTTTTTTTCGTTCGTCAGGTGTTAGCTCCGACACAGAGGTCAAACCCGCTGACCACGAATGGATCCGTTCTTTTATCTTGCCACGAATTATTTTTAATTCATCAATACCCAAAATTTTAGCCTCCGTGGAACATATTACAGGAGGTAACATAAATAACTTACGTTTTTTTCATATACTATAATTCTTGAAGCAATCTGGGTTAAGTACCAATACCTAAAAGAGTAATCAATGGCCTCATGGTCGCTGAAAATCTAGCAATTGAAATGGCCATACTAGATCAACTAGATATCATAAAAATTATCTGCCCGACGGCAATCTGAATAATATCAAAATAAATTAATTGAGCATGTCCACCACCCGTAAGACCGATTTAAGGGAGAACAATCTATTAGTCTTTTGCTGTTCGCGGAGATCAGGTTGTTTGACTCTAGTCTATAGACTCCAATAGTTATTCCTATTATCTCACGGTAGCCTTGGCTCCATAAGAATACTGGTTTAATGTACTGCGTTTAAGCTTCTGATTCGAAAAGGTTTCTATAAAACGCTTCCAATCATCTACGGATGTTTACCCGTCCTACAGGATCAGAGAGGATAGGAAATAGGTTGCATATTTGTGTGTTACACACACTATGTGGGGAGTTGTGCAGACGGGTAATTAGTCTTGGTAATTAGGTATTTCCCGCCCCTAACTTTAAGTTAGGGAGAACCAAATGAATAGCATGAATTTGATAGAACTGGGACGGATCACGTCTGACGAGAGAGAATCCTTCCGGTATCTTTGTAATAAATTTAAAGATCTATCGTGCCCGAATTGTGAGCAGCAAGTATACTACTTTATGTCGAGACAGAGGCTGCGCTGCAAGATCTGCGGCAGGGATTTCAGTCCTTTGAAATCTACAAAATTTTCCGAGATCAAGATATCTGCCTCCAGATGGCTTATATTGATCAAGCTCTTTGAGCTATCCGTTTCTGCCAGAAAAGCTTCTGTCGAGATGAACATGAGCTATAAAACCACACTCAAGGCTTTTGATCTCCTGCGAAAAGCCATAGCCGAAGAACTCTCGAAATCCGATGAGATCTTGAAGGGCAAAATAGAATTGGATGAATCCTATTTTGGTGGGAAACGAAAAGGAAAAAGAGGTAGAGGCGCTGCCGGGAAGACAATAGTATTCGGAATTCTGGAAAGAGGTGGGAAGGTATCCGTGGAAATCGTGAAAAATGTAACTGCAGAGACTCTCATGAGCGAGACTGTGAAAAAAGTGAGACGTGGCAGCATAGTATACACGGATAAGTGGAAAGGATACGATTCTCTGATGTTTTCGGGATACAAGCATCTTAATATCGATCACAGATATAAATTCAAAGAAGGAAAAGTCTTCATTAATGGCGTAGAGGGATTCTGGAGCTTCGCTAAGGAACGGTTAATAAAGTATCACGGGATATCTAAGCATCAATTCATCTTGTATTTGAAAGAAATGGAATGAATGTATAATAATAGAAATGAAGATTTGTTTGAAATGTTGGTATATTATATGGTGAGTAGAAATGAATTAAGAATAAATAAGGCTAATCTGAGTTAAGACAAATAAAATTTAGGGGTAGGATTACCCAATTACCTTATTTAAAACCAATATGTCATACATACTCTCATTTTGAAATAATAGTTGTAGAAGGAAGTTACAGGATGAAAATTTATTCGAGGTTCATCACTCCCTTCCCGTCCGCAACGTGCTTGACTTCCGTGGAGTTGGAATCTGATAGGCTCCAGATCATGGGCACTGCCTGACCCGGAACAAAGGCCTTGTCATATTTATCGCCGGTGTTCATCTTCCGCTTGAACTCTATACTGGTGTAGCCGTTCTCCTCTCTTCCACCATACTCGAGTACGTCGTTGGTTCCGCCGAGTTCAGTATCCGGCACGTGCGGACCATAGTTGCCAGTTGAGTACTGGTCCTGCACGGTGATGTTTCCGTCGTGAACATAGCCCAGTACGATGTCCGCGTCCTTCATCCAGTCTGTTGGCTCGAAGCCCACCGCAATCCACCCAAGAGTTTTGGCCTTCATGGCCATGTACAGGTACTGGGCATCGTTCTTCCAATAAACCTCAAAGGATCTGCCGGATCCTCCCACCTCAGTCATCGTCATGTTGCGGGAGTACTCGCCATCTGAGATGATGCCATCAGGCTTCCAAATCTGGGTTACGTTTTGTTCGGTTACATTTTTTGAGGCCATCCTTGGCTGAACACAACCGGAAATGATAATTCCGGCCAGAATGAGAACCAACATCAGCTTTATTCTTGATTTCGGAACTATTTTCTCAATGAACACAGGTCGACCTCTCACATGTTTTATCATTCTCATGGCCTTGAGCTCCACCATTTGAAGCCTCGCTTGATCTGGATTGTCTGGTTACAGGAGTTGGATTTTCGATGGTGGAGATGAATTTACGATGGTTGACATGACCGGCTTTCACGCGTATCCTATGTTGTAGTCGATCGGGGTGGACCTTGCACCGCAATCCTTAGAGTACTCCAGGGCCTCTTCAGTTATCTTTTTCAACAAAGTCGGGTAGATCTCCCCTACAATCTCCTGAACCGGACGTCCTCCGCAAAAGAACTTAAAAGTCGGAGTTGCCATGACCCCGTACCTGCTGGTTGCGAAAGGATTTCTGGTCACATCGATTCTTGCGAAGAGAATCTTATCCTTGAAATCCTCTGCGTATTTTTCGAAATGAGGCATCATGATCATACAATGAGGGCACAACTGGTCGTAGAACATTACAACCACCGGCTTATCGCCCTTCTCAACTATCGCCTCCCAGCTAGCGTCGTCCAGATCCATTACCCTTTTTTCGGCCATCCATCCTCCATTTATTTATTGATGTCCTCGGAGCATTTAGGCTTTGCTGTCCTGTCTTTGGAAAGCTAAGGGCCCAGAGCACTACCGGTTAATGAAGCCCTCAGATGGATCTTTTATCCAAGCGAATTGCCATAAGGCGGTTTTTATTGATTTTGACGATGACGATATCGGCGTGGACTATTATGCATTGGCTTATATACAGGATTTCCTGAGCAGGGTAACGATGTTTCCGATCAACATCTCGGTGCTGACCTTAACAGCAATCTTCATCTTGATCGCCTTCAGACAGGTAGGCGGGACCAAGCTCCATATCTGGCAGATAATGCTATTGGGAGCATTGACGGTTCTGCTCACCGGACAGATCTCTCCATATGATGGCCTGAAGTCGATCAACCCAGATGTGATGATCTTTCTCTTTGGCATGTTCGTAACCGGAGAGACCATGCACAGGAGCGGCTTTCTACTTCATTTATCCTATCGTCTCTTTGGGAGAGCAAGGAGCCTCGACCATCTGGTGCTGCTAATCCTGTTCGGCACCGGCATGCTCTCTGCTTTTCTGATGAACGATACCCTGGCAATCATAGGTACACCTCTTGTTCTGTACCTGGCTAGGTCCCAGAGCATCTCTCCGAAGCTTCTTCTCTTGTCCTTGGCCTTTGGGGTTACTACGGGAAGCGTCATGAGCCCTATAGGAAATCCCCAGAACTTACTGATTGCCATCAACGGCGATTTTGTCAATCCGTTTGCCACTTTTGTCCAATATCTCTTCATTCCAACTGTGGTCAATTTGTTCCTGGCCTATCTCCTGCTGAGGGTTTTTTACAAAGGAGAGTTTCTGAACCGCCCGCCCTTGAATCAGGTTCAGGAGCCGGTGGAAGACGGAAGGTTGGCCCTTGTCTCCGAAGCCTCCTTCATCTTGCTGATCGCGCTTGTGGTGATTAAGATAACTATGGTGCTTATGGGCTACGGAGCGTCTTTCCGGCTGACGTACATAGCTCTTATATCGTCACTGCCCATACTGATATTCAGCCAGAGGCGGTTGGAGGTCGTCAAGAACATAGACTGGCATACGCTAATCTTCTTCGCATCGATGTTCGTGCTCATGGCCAGCGTTTGGCAATCTGGAGTCTTACAGTCGATGATTGATAAACCTGGTATAAACGCCCAAGTGCCAATGATTCTGGCTCTAAGCGTGATACTGAGCCAGCTCGTCTCAAATGTTCCCTTTGTGGCCCTTTACCTCCCTCTTCTGCCTGGCGCATCAGTCAAAAGTATGATGGCTCTGGCAGCGGGCAGTACCATCGCCGGGAACCTTTTCATTCTGGGAGCTGCTAGCAATGTGATAATAATCCAGAACGCTGAGAAGGAGAATGAGACCCTGACCTTCTTGGACTTCGCTAGGGTCGGGATACCCCTTACCATCCTCAACATGATGGTCTATGTGATCTTCCTCTAGGTAGGATCTTCCTCTAAACGACTTGTTAAGGTGGTGCCGGAACCCGAATCTTGCTCAACCCTATCCATGAACTTAATTCTATAGACATCAGATCCGCGATTTGCACCGCCATATCAGTTATAGTGCTGGATAGTCGATATAGCCCCTTTCATCGCCTACATAAAATGTCTCTATATCGGGTGTATTTAGTGGAGTATTCCTTTTAAATCGATCAGGCAGGTCAGGATTTGCTAAGAATAGGGTGCCATACGAGATAAGGTCCGCTTTACTTTTCTTAATTGCCTCATTTCCTTTTTTAGCATCGTAGCCTCCGTTTAGCATGAACGTTCCATTAAAGCTCTCGCGAATGGCAGAGGCAAATCGCGCCTCTGGAGCCACTTGCATATAAGCCCCTACACGCTCTATCATATGTAGATAACCGAGTTTTAGGTTGCTTAGCTCCTTTGCAAAATTGGAAAAGGTTCCACGTGGATTCGAATCAGACATCGAATACCTTTGAAAATGCGGCGAAATTCTGTATCCTACTCTCTCTGCACCCCATACATCTATAACAGCTTCAGTGACTTCAAGAGGAAGACGCGCTCGATTCTGCAGACTCCCGCCATATTGATCGGTTCGACGATTTGAACCGTCTCTCAAGAATTGATCTAGCAAATAGCCGTTGGCCCCATGGATCTCGACGCCATCAAAACCAGCAAATTTAGCATTCTCAGCTCCTCTTCTAAATTGATTGATGATACTTGGTATCTCATCGAGTTCGAGAGCACGTGGAGTCTCGATTTTATTTTTACCCGAGAGCGTATGCACTTCACCCTCAACTGGAAGTGCTGAGGGTGCAACAGGTAAATCCCCATTAAGAAAATCAGGGTGCGATACCCTTCCTACGTGCCAGAGTTGAAGGAAAATCTTACCGCCTGCTTGGTGAACCGCATCTGTGACCTTCCTCCAACCAACAACCTGCTCAGGAGAATAAATTCCCGGAGTACGAATGTAACCAACTCCTTGAGGGCTGACTTGCGACCCTTCAGTGATAATCAAACCTGCCTGTGATCTCTGGGCATAATACGTAACGGCTAATGGATTTGGAATATTCCCTAGAACAGCGCGACAACGAGTCATTGGAGCCATGACCATCCGGTTCTGGAGTTTGATATTGCCTAATTCGTACTGAGAGAAAAGATCCATATGCAATCCTTCATCCGTAAAGTACTTCTTTTTATTGTCTTATCCAGACCTTCCGGGTCTGCATGACATACATTGACGAGCTTGATTGTGTCGATATCAGGAGTTGGCGATTCATCGCAGAGTAAGCAAGCTGTTCGAGTCAAGCCCTCAAGCAATTCCTTATGTCCTGGAAACATTCTATACATGCCAATCTTCAAGAATTATTTCTATTAGATGGTAGATTCTGAATTAGACTCGACTAATAGACTAATTGAAAGATTCCAATACGGCCTGAAGCTCTTCGAGCTTCACAGGCTTGGTTATATAGTCATCCATGCCTGCTGCGATGCATTTCTCCCGATCGCCCTGTAGAGCATAGGCTGTAATAGCGATAATCCTCGGCCCTTGCTGACCATCTTTCGTGAATCTTCTTGGCTGTTTCGATGCCATCCATCTCCGGCATCTGAACATCCATGAGAACTACATCGTAAGGCTGGCGTTCTAAGGCCGCTAAGACCTCCAGCCCATTAGCGGAGACGTCCGCGCGGTATCCCAGCTTGCTTAGCATCCGCAGGATTACCTTCTGGTTGATTATATTGTCTTCGGCTAGCAGTATGCGAAGAGTATGATCTCGATTTTTATGAATATTGGTCCCTGGCCGCAAGGCCGGTTCCCTGCCAACTCCAGGCTTGATGGAAGTAGCCTCTGCCAATATCGTAAAATGGAATATTGAACCCTTGCCCAACTCGGATTCGACCCAAATTTTTCCACCCATCAGCTCAGCAAGTCTCTTGCTTATGGCCAGGCCAAGGCCGGTGCCTCCGTACTTTCGTGAAGTTGAGATGTCGACCTGGCTGAAGGATTTAAACAGGCAGCCCATCTTATCTTCTGGAATTCCCATTCCTGTGTCTCGAACCGCAAAGTGGATCTCATAACCGCTGCCTTGGAGATTTTTGCTCGAAACCGAGATCTCAACTTCGCCAGAACTCGTGAATTTAACTGCGTTACTAAGCAAATTGGCCAGGATTTGGCGTAGCCTAGTGGGATCGCCCATGATTGTTTCAGGGGTGCCGTTGTCGATAGAATAGACCATCTTCAAGCCTTTCTGAGACGCGTTTGAAGATAACAGATCAATGGAGTCCTCTATGCAGCTTTTTATATCGAAGGGCTGGATCTCCACCTCCATTTTGCCGTTATCGATCTTTGAAAAGTCTAATATATCGTTGATAACCGATAGCAGGGCATCCCCGCTGCTTCTGATGGTCTCCACATAGTCGCGTTGTTCTCGAGTTAGATCTGTTCCAAGGAGAAGACCTGTCAGTCCCACGACAGCGTTCATGGGAGTTCGAATCTCATGGCTCATGTTCGCCAGAAACTCTGACTTGGCTTTAGTCGCGGCCTCAGCTTCTTCCTTGGTCTTCTGCAGTTCTTTGTTGGCAGACTCAAGTTGCTTCGTGCGTTCGGCGACCCGATCTTCGAGTCTCTCATTCAGGTTTCTGACCTCATTCTCGGCATGTTTGCGTTCCGCTATCTCCTGAACGGTCGCCTCGTACAATCGTTCGTTCTCTTTCAAAGCCACGATTTGGCGGACGATTATCAAGCCGATTATGCCACCTACTCCCCACGATAAAACGGAGGGACTGATTGGGAGAGGGTGATTGTAGCTCCAAACGAGAAGAATAAAAGTTGCTCCTGCCAAGAGATACGGCAAATAAAGAGGCCAGATGAACTGTATATCCTTGGGAACGATAGCTTGAAATGAAGAATCGAATTTCAGGGAATCTGCATACAATATGCCGGCCAGTCCAACAAGCAAGTATGAAGCAATCCAGCCAGTGTCCAGAAGTCCTCCGGAAACATAAGTATTCTGTAATGATTGGCTCATGAAAAAGAAATCGGTAGTAAGCAAAACTGCTGTGCCGGTAACCAGGAGCATCATTGGACCAATGCCAGTTGACTTTATTCTACGGAACAGCATCTCGATTAAGGCAAAGAGCAATACTAGATCCATGACCGGATAGGCCACGGCCAGAGTAGTGGTAAGGTTGTCAGCTCCTGCGTCAGATTCAATCGTCGGGGCAATCAGCAATACCCAGAACATTATCACAGAGGCGATCATCACAATACCCGTATCCAGGAATACCTTGAGCTTCTCGCTGGAATTTAGGGGCACTTTAGGCAAGAGAAGAATGCCTAAGGCAAAGATCGGATAATAGGCCAGGTCCGGTCCGTCCGCCAGCGAGGGGAAAGGTGACTGGTGCATAACGACTTCCGTGATCGTCCATAAAGTATCCCCAATGCCATGGGTGAATTGGGCTAGGGCTAGAATAGTCCAGGCTAGACGGACCTGTCTTCCGTAGATGGCAGACCTTTGTGCTGCACTGAACAGACCAACCGCTACAACCAAATCGACAAATACTGCACCAAAGTCGCTAACAGCCATGCGAAGCTCCTGGTCGGTTACCAGGACGCTATTTGCCGTGTATGCGAGGGCGATGAGAGCTGCCAGTATCAGGGCACTGCGGAACGAAATAATTTGCTTTTCAATATGATATGCGCTCATCTTCGACCTTACATTGTAGTTCTCATGAATCGGCTTTACATAGCACTGTGATTCGAACCATTTTCTGATTCTATTTAACAATGTTTGTCAGCGTAGGAACAGCTGCGTATGATATTCGAATTGTCCTCCAGAGAATCTTCAGCGCTATGCCTGACAAGACTAAGCCTTTAGAAGCGAATTTCGGTATTTGCAATTCCGTGCTAGGGAAGTCTCATTCCTCGCACAAGGTTCACATAAAAAGGACTAGATGAGAGACCAATGGAAAGCTACATCGGCAATAAAATGGATGGCAAGGGATTATCAGTAACCCAAGCACGCACAGTGTCGGCAAAGAGATCGGGAAATTGCAGACACCAGGCATGACTTCCGTTTGGTGCGACGATGCCACTAGCGGAAGGATACCGTTCCAGCAAATCTCGGGCGATTCCCTTGGCTATGTAGTTCTCCTTCTCACCCACACAGATCAGCAGAGGCACGTTTATTCGCTGTGGCAACTCCAGTGTGACTAGTTCCGAAATTAAATGGCGCATAAATTTGGCATTGCTTCCCTTCAAGAGATCATCGTGTAGCAGGGCGTGATATTGAGCCGGAATGCCTTGTTGGCGTAAGGTGGCTTGTACAAGTTTTTCTGGCGTATAAAATCGTAAGAGCCATAGCATGGATTTGGCAAATGCGGATGTCAAACGTGATAGGCGTCCGGAGCTGCCGGTGACAATAACATGGTCGACAAGCTCCGGCGCGATTTGCAGTAGAGTTAGAGCAACCGCACCGCCGAGGGATAGACCCACTACATGAACTGTTTTGTTGGGAAGTAGCAGCCTAATTATTTCGGCCACTCCATAGGCTGCACCCTTCATGGTAAATGGAATATCAACACTTTGTCCTTGCTCCGGTAGGTCCGGCGCAAGACAGTGAAAATCTGGCAGACGCTCTATTACGGGTAGCCAGGATTTGCTGCTGAGTCCCCCGCCATGAAGGAAGACGATAGCAGTTTTGGTCGGGCTTCCGGCATCAAGTGTGTATAACATGAAAGATTTTTCGCCTCGTTGACAGATCAATTCGGTTTTCTAGAACTGTGCCAATTCTCGAACTAAATGTTACCTAAATACCATTATCTCCGGTCTCTAAATATCTATCTGACATCAGCTTTCTAACTCATCAAGCCCAAGATATTCACGAGAAATTCCGCCAGAAGCAGAACAACACAAATGCGTTTTTCACGCTCATGCGCGCAGGGGAAGGAGGGATAGACGCTAATGTTTGAGCAGGTATGTACAAACTGCTCACTTTCCGTCGAATATTAAGGAGAAGGTGATAGGCCATTATGCGACCGAACTACAACCGTCAATTATACAACCTATAACATTTTTCAGAAAAGTATTTTAGCTTTAAATGTAATAGTTATATTCATGGCTCAAGAGGATTACAAAGAATTTATCTGTAGTCGTATAGGTACAGAGTGCGGCTTCCAGGTACGTGCAAAGACTGAGGCTGAGATCATGGAGTATACGAAAATGCATGCCGCCAAGGCCCACGGTTTTAAGGAGATATGGCCGGAAACGGAAAAGAAGATTAAGGAAAATATCAAAACAGTATCGGTGGATGTGCCCACGAAGACAGAAGAGAATATTCACACAACTCGGCAGGACTTCAAATTCAAATAAGGAACTTTTGCTCGAATCAACGCACGTATATCATTGGAGAGGATTCCGATTACCCCAGGAAGTTAGTGCCCATAGAGTACTTTGTCTTGATCTTCTATCTTTACACACGAATAGAGTTTATCTGCTTCTCAAATTCAAGTGGCTTGGTAATGGTCCTACTATATTCCTCTTCAAATTTGATCCGTTGTCAGTAAACTCCTGGTGAGCCTATCCTTTCGCTGTCAAAGCATAGCGATCTTAAGACTATGTTCACGAGTGCGGGAGATGAGATCCCCCCGCACGTAATCTCATATCCAGAAACCACATCTATAGGGCACATATAGAATATTATCGTTCGGTGATTACAGTAAGATAACCTCCCGAGCCGAAAACTATTTGCCATAGCATTCGAAAATATAATAGTATGACTAAATTCCCATCTTTATTTTCTCCTGGCAAAATAGGCACGCTTGTGACCAAAAATCGAGTGGTAATGGCTCCCATGGTTCGCAACTATGCAGACGAAAAAGGCTTTGCCACTCCGAAATATGTCGCTAATATAGAACGAGTGGCTCAAGGTGGTGTCGGAACCATAATTCTTGAAGCGTCGTTTATCCGACAGGATGGTAAAGGGTTTACTCATGAGCTTGGTTTGCACACTGACGACGTTATTCCAGGGCTAAAACAGCTTGTCCAAGCAGCTCATGCACAGGGAGTTGTTATAGGACCGCAGCTTTACCATGCCGGCAGGCAGACATCATCCAAAACCACAGGCATGCAACCTGTAGCTCCCTCTCCTATCCCTGATCCGACGACTAATGAGATGCCAAAACCTCTTGAGATTGAAGAGATTCGCGATATCGTGGAGGCCTACGCGCAAGCAGCCAGGCGGGCACAAGAAGCTGATTGCGATTTTATCGAGATACATGGTGCACACGGTTACCTCATAACTCAATTCCTATCTCCGTTCAGCAATATCCGTGATGATGTGTACGGAGTCACAGAAGAGGGCAGAATGCGTTTCGTCTCCGAGGTGATTCGTGCTGTCCGAAAAGTCGTTGGCCCAAAATTTCCAGTCA
This sequence comes from Methanotrichaceae archaeon, assembly GCA_041494285.1. Taxonomy (GTDB): domain Archaea; phylum Halobacteriota; class Methanosarcinia; order Methanotrichales; family Methanotrichaceae; genus Fen-7. Next base: position 3,566 of record JBGQAL010000032.1, on the reverse strand, counting down.
CTATACGAATTTCTGCTGATGAAATGGTTCCAAATGGCCTGATCCTTGAGGATAGCGCAAAAGTATCGAGAAAATTGGAGGAATTGGGAGTGGATGCCATTCATGTATCTTCTGGTAACTATGCGTCTTTCAATCGTGGATACATGATTGCTCCCATGTCCATGCCTGATGGCCTGCAAGTACCTTTTGCAGAATGGATCAAGAGCTGCGTGAAGATCCCCGTAATCGCTGTTGGAAAGATCCGGTCGCCTGCAATGGCTGATGACATCATCCGTACAGGCAAGGCTGACTATGTAGCAATCGGCCGGTCCCTTCTCGCTGACCCTGACTGGCCTAAGAAGGCGGAAGATGGCCGCGTAGATCGGATAAGAAATTGCATTGCCTGCAATGAGGGCTGCATTTCCAGATTGTTTGCACAACAAGACGTATGGTGTACGGTTAACCCAGAAACAGGTCACGAGGATGAGTTTGCAAAGCCACTCTCCAAAGCTAGGAAGCGCGTGTTCATTGCTGGAGGCGGACCAGCCGGCATGGAGGCTGCGAGGATCGCATCCCTGAGGGGCCACGGGGTAGTGCTCTTTGAGCAGCGTGACCACCTGGGAGGGACTCTGCTTCTAGCATCAATGCCGCCTAAGAGGCCAGGATGGTCTGAGCTGCGCGATTATCTGGTAGGAGAGATGAAAAGATTGGGTGTGGATGTTCGCTTAGGGACAAAAGCTACCGCAGACCTTGCAAGAAAAGAAGGAGCGGATGTTGCCATTGTGGCCATTGGTGCCTCACAGTATCCTCCGAGAATCCCTGGAATTGAAATGAAAAACGTTGTATTAAGCCGCGACCTTTTGGAGGGTACGGCCAGGGTACACGGCGAGAAGGTGGTCGTACTCGGAGGAGGTACATCCGGAGCACAAATAGCGGATTTCCTATCCCAGAGGGGCTACGATGTAACAATAGTAACAGCAGGCAAGGAGATAGCCAAGGACTCGGCAGTAGTAGTCCGCGCCTTGCTTTTGGATCGGTTACAGCAGTGTGGAGTGACGATGCTCACAGATACCAGAATCGTAGGGATAATGAAAGGCAAAGTCCTTATCGTCGGTCCGGGAGACTCGGAAGAGCTGCCTGGAGAGCTGCCGGCTGACACAGTGGTAGCTAGCACCGGTGCGAAGCCAAACAATACCCTTGCAGATGATCTAAGTAAGTTTGTAGAGCAGGTGTTCGTGGTAGGCGATGCCGTTGAACCGCGAGACGTGACCAACGCAATGTTAGAGGGAGCACGCGCCGGACTGTTCTGACGGCATTCCCAAATTTTGGATTTAAGAGGATCGGATCTTAACTCCAACCCAAATATATCGACACTATAGGCCGAGGTAGTGCCCGGAAAGGAGATGGGTGAGCCCTTAAAGAACTAGGGTGGCAACAGAACGCATCGTGATGCTGCTCGGTCCTATCCTTCTTTCCAGAAATCAACTTATAATTTCTAAAAGTCTATCGATGAAACCAGCTTGACCCTTGTGTATTTTTTTCTTGGCTAGATCTATATCAAACCAGCTTGCTCTATCAATTTCTGGAAACTCCTTCATAATTCCAGATCTTCTTGGCCATTCAAGAGAGAATTTATTGCTAACCACCTTGGTCTCGTCCAAATCTTTTTCCAGCGCCCAGGCATGCACTACCTTTTTGCTTGGTTGCGTCAGATTTCCAAGCTCAATGAACTCTCCATCGGCTTCAAACCCCGTTTCCTCTTTGAACTCCCTTTTTGCCGCATCTAGAGGGCTTTCGTGTTCTTCGAACACCCCCTTTGGAATCGACCACGCTCCTTCATCCTTCTTGGTCCAGAAGGGCCCTCCCGGATGAACCAACATCACTTCGAGTTTGTGGTTGTTGGATCTAAATAACAAAATACCGCCACTGTGTACGACCATTATTTTGCACCTTCAAAGTATCTAGCACGATTTTAGGGCTCTCGATGAGGCGGTTCCTTCTTTTATTAGCGAAGATAAAAACTTTTCAGTATCGATCTGTCGCATCTCATTTTCGTTTGGGGATAAAGATACACGTAGCATCGTGCGAATAGTATGCACTAATTTACATAGCTCTCACCGGAGCTCCTTAAAAGTCATAAATGCTCTTCCGGCTAACCCGATTATACCACATACTTTAGGTATAGATCGGCAAGCTAGCTTGCTATCGATCCATCGCGGGGAGAACAGCGATTCCAATTATGTAAAATCTATCGCCAACAGCAGTTGAGTTGAAGTCTGGTTTGCATTTATAATAAATGCTGAGACAACGAAATCACGGAAAAAAAAAGAAAATGAAAAAATGCTTGCAGGTTATATATACTTACAGAGAGCGAAACTAGCCTGTATACCCAAGCTCCTTGGCTTTTGCTAATGAGACATTTGCTTCTGCAGTTCTATGTAAATCATTGAGGGCCTCACCTTTATTGTTCCAGGCTTCAGCATAATTTGGTTCTAGCTCGATAGCTTTATCGTAAGCATTTATAGCTTCATCATACTTGCCTAGTATTGCGAGGAAAACTCCCCTGAAGTTCCAATACACGGCTATTTTGGGTTTTAGCTCGATAGCTCTATCTAAAGCTTGGATAGCTTCGTCATACTTGCCCAGTCTACCTAGAGCCAAACCTTTACTTACCCAAGCATCGGCATAATTTGGTTCTAGCTCGATAGCCTTATCGTAAGCCTTTATGGCTTCATCATATTTGCTCTGCTTACCAAGAGTCCAGCCTTTACTGTACCAGACATCGGCATCTTTTGGTTCTAGCTCGATAGCTCTATCTAAAGCTTGTATAGCTTCGTCATACTTGCCCTGATTACCAAGAATCACACCTTTACCGTACCAGGCATCAGCATCTTTTGGTTTTAGCTCGATAGCCTTATCGTAAGCCTTTATGGCTTCATCATATTTGCTCTGCTTACCAAGAGCCCAGCCTTTACTGTACCAGGCATCAGCATAATCCGGTTTTAGCTCGATAGCCTTATCGTAAGCCTTTATGGCTTCGTCATACTTGTCCTGATTACCAAGAGCCAAGCCTTTACCGTACCAGGCCATATCATAATCCGGTTTTAGCTCGATAACTCTATCTAAAGCTTGGATAGCTTCATCATACTTGCCCATCCGACCGAGAATCAGGCCTCTAACGTACCAGGCTTTAGCATCTTTTGGTTCTAGCTCGATAACTCTATCTAAAGCTTGGATAGCTTCGTCATACTTGTCCTGCTTACCAAGAGTCACACCTTTACCATACCAGGCATCAGCATAATCCGGTTTTAGCTCGATAGTTCTATCTGCAGCTTGGATAGCTTCATCATACTTGCCTTGCCTATCAAGCGTCAAGCCTTTATCGTACCAGGCATCAGCATAATCCTGTTTTAGCTCGATAGCCTTATCGTAAGCCTTTATGGCTTCGTCATACTTGCCCTGCTTACCAAGAGTCCAGCCTTTACTGTACCAGGCATCAGCATCTTTTGGTTTTAGCTCGATAGCCTTATCGTAAGCCTTTATGGCTTCATCATATTTGCTCTGCTTACCAAGAGCCCAGCCTTTAC
>JBGQAL010000143.1:0-7140 GCA_041494285.1 Methanotrichaceae archaeon | reverse complement strand
CTTCTTTCCGTAATCCGGACAACCTTCGTGCCAGCACCAGAATGCTGATGCATCTAGATCCGATTGCGTAACTACTCCCCCATGAGGGGGAATCAAACTCAAGATATATAAATCCTATCAATTATAGACATACACGACCCCCGCGCCGGCGATGAAGCTAAATGTATCCTCCCTTTCTTTAACTCATGCCCTTTTATGTTCTCAAGTTGGGGGGCAGCCTGATCGGTTCAGCCAAGGCTATTGTGTCCAGATTATCTGACCTCGAGTCCAAAGGCTATAGCTTCCTGGTGATTCCGGGAGGAGGCCCCATGGCCGATCTGGTTCGTGGACTTTTCTCGGAGTACAATCTTTCGGATGAGGCAGCCCACTGGATGGCCATCCTGGCCATGGAGCAGTACGCATATATCTTGGCAGACGGCACTGGAGCCGCCTTGACAACAGAAATCGCCAGTTGCGTTGGGGTGAAGGTTCTACTGCCTTATCACGCCCTGATGGAGGGCGATAGCGGTCTCGAGCACTGCTGGGATTACACCTCCGATGCCGTGGCCGCGCTGGTGGCCGTCAGGCTGAACGCAGATCTAATCAAGGCAACGAACGTCGATGGTATCATATTGAACGGCGAGACGGTAGAAGAGGTCACTGCCACCTCGCTGGTCCGAGTAGAGTCGTGCCTTGATCATGGAAGCCTTGAGCTTCTCAAAGGCAGGAGCTGCTGGATTCTTAACGGGACAGATCCAGATAAACTCATCGATTCAATACTTACAGGAAGAGGAGGGACGGTTGTAAAGGGGTAGGAAAGCGGCACCCGGATCTCAAACTTCCGACCTTGCCATTCTGTCTCGTCTCTCGTCTATGGGAAGGTTTATACCATGTGATACAGCAACCAGAAGTGAGAAACATGAAGGAAGAAATACCCGAGAAGTGCATATCGTGTGGCGTGATGCTGACCGGTGTAGGCGGGGTTAAGTTTCCCTGTCCAAGCTGCGGCACCGTAATAGCCAGATGCAACAGATGTAAAAAACAGAGCAATGCCTACACCTGCAAGGTGTGCGGTTTTGCAGGTCCCTGAGGTGACTTGAAAATGGGAGACGTAGCGATAAGGATGAAGGTTATGCCTGAGAGCACTGATGTGGATCTGGCCAAGCTAGGGGAGGCCATCAAGGCAGCCGTTCCCAGCTATGCAAGGCTGCATGCCGTTGAGGAGAAGCCAATTGCCTTCGGACTGAAGGCTCTAATAGTGGTCACAATTATGGACGATAAGGGAGGCCACAGCCCAGAGGAGACTGAGCTCCTCCTCGCCAAGATTCCGGGCGTGGAGTCGGTCGAGGTGGAAGAGGTAGGCCTCCTCTAACTTTTCTTTTCCGGGCTTGTAGATCAGCGGTAGATCGCCGCCTTCGCAAGGCGGAGGCCGCGGGTTCGAGTCCCGCCAAGTCCATCTTCGATCTTTTTGCGTCATTTTGGAAAAAGCTGATTCGATTAATAATTTGAATCCTACTTCCCGATGCAAAAATATGATCACCGGCCCGGCTCAGCCTTCTTCACCCCGAAACCCTCATCGAATCAGTCCTCGCAAGAAGACTTACCTGGCCTAGTCAACCTCGTAAAATCTCATCACATAGCCCACTTCATGCCTTCTCTTTTCAACAGAATTTCTACTGACCGAAGAGGTTATGTGTATTCATCGTCTCTATACTATTATGGCTACAGAGGACCCAATCAAATTGAATTTTGGGGCGTATCTTCTCCAATTTGATCGAAGCGAGTACAACATCGAAATGAGAAACGACTTTGCTATAGCCACCGCAAAAGATGATCCGAATAGTAAAGTCAGAATCTCGATTTTGCCGAGTGTTCCTTGGACAAATCTGTACGAAGAAACACTTCAAAGAGTTCGAACAGCTTCGCGGGACTTTCCTTGGAAGATCGAGGACATCTCCGAGGACATTCGCAGCCCGGGTCCGGAGCGCATTCAAGTGGATGGTCGCGATGGATTTCGTGTTCAAAATGCCTATCTGAGCAAAGCTGGAACTGTTATTTTATCAGCAGAGCGGGTCGGATGCTGGCTTGATGACTTCGTTATGTGCGAGATACTTGCCATCTCTTCTCCGGATGATAGGAGTACACCACATCTGATGAGGTCGATAGTTAAAACGATACACTTTGAAAAATCCTAGATTCCTGTAGCCCTCATCTATGGCGATCACCATTCGAAATAGCCCAAAGATGTGATTTTTCTGAGGGATTAGCTGTTCTACAAGAAAATATGCGAGAGGGGATTCTTACGAGAGTTCTAGATCCATGGTCGATCGATTATTTTGAGGATAAGTTCGCGAAACCCGATCCCTGGAAATACTTTACTTCGATCTACGAGAGGACGAAGTACCAGCGGCAACTCGATATTATAAAGGACCGCAATCCAAATCCTCAAAGGATTCTTGAGATCGGTTCAGCCGAAGGCGCCCAGACCCTTCTGTTGGCTGATCAATTCCCAGAAGCTAATATTACGGCGATAGAGATATCCTCGAATGCTCTGGGAAGGGCTAAGAATAACCTGAAGCAGTTCGCGGATAGAATCGAGCTGATAAATGCTGACATCGCAGAATACGAACTGTGCATCGAAGATAGCTGCTACGACGTCTGCATATGGAGCGAATCGATCTACTATCTGGGTGCACGGCTTCCATTGACCACGACATACGATCTTCTGGGCAAGGTTATGAACAAGCTGAAGGATGAAGGGCTACTGGTCATGGCCAATACATTGAGCCTGCCTGAGGGTATACCTGAACACGATGTGACCAAACGACCAATCATAGACTGCTATTATTCCCTCCTTTCCAGCCTAGCCTCGCCTATATTGAAATCAAATTACTCGGAGGACAAGCTGGGTCGGATGTACGAATACCAAATCTGGGCATTCAAGCTCAAATTATAACTGTTGTTGAGGAAGATAATAAGCTGCATTTAGCAGCTTAGACATTTATTAAAAGGGGGAATTCGCCCACCCTAAAGGGGAGCGTGCCTCGGCATAATGTTGGGATCTATTCCCTTTGCCAGCTCTGTTACGTCCGTTACTTTGCTCTTTGGGGCTTGGTATGGTTGCCCAATAGTGGTTGGGGTCTGGGACTGCTGCCCAACTGTCGTCGGGGTTTGTTGAGCTGTTTTTGGCTGCTCTGCTGCTGCAGTCGATGCCGTTGGCGACGGCGTAGCGATCTCTGCAGGCGTGTAACCCGAAATGTCTGGACTTATTTTCGTAGCCGTGAACATGTCTTGGGCTGCGCTGCCATTGCTGTCATAGCTGGTATAGCTTCCCTGAATTGTGTCGCCTGAGATCAATCCGATCATCTCCGTGGATACGAGGACCTTGCCCTGCATTGCAGCCACCGCGATGTTTACCATCTTACCAGAGATCGACCCTGTCAAAACGCCATTCCATGGTTCGGCTCCTTCGAATTTGCATCTTCCCAAGATAGTGTCGCCCGACTGGTTTAATGCCATAGTAATCTCGGTAACTGCAAAGGACACTTTCCAGATTCCCTGAACACCGACAAATTCGACCGCTGGTGTGAACATCGAGGTGTTATTAACTGGAGTCGAAGTTATGTTCTCCGACGAATTCTGCCCTGGAGCCGCTAGGACGCCCTGAGGCGCTGCGACCAATATCAGTAAAAGTAATGCCCCTTGTCCAATCCATTTAATTCTCAAATCTGAACCTCCATACTAAGCGTACAAACTGCTTTTGGTACCGTTTTTGGTACCTGGGCATTTTCGTCTTTCAGGTTAATAAGCTCTTCATCTGCTGTATGGTTCCAAATATTCGTGCAGAACAGAATGAATCACGATCTTAATCGATATTATCTGGGCAACTCCGGTATAATCTCCAGCTAAATTGCCAATAATTTGACACCTTAGCCCTCTCAGAAAGACGGCAAATGTCGATTCAAAGGCGAGTGTGATCTCTAAGTTAATCAATTACTCTAAAGCTATTTATAACATATTTCAAGATCAATACAATGCTTAAGCTATCTTAAAATCTATTGGTAGCTATCCTGGTTTTTTAGTCAATTGTCTATAATACTAGAAACCCGTTCAAGGCCGTCGTAGAGTAGATGGATTTCGGAAGCTGCGGATGATAGAATGAGCAAGTCGGCAATGATAACATTGATCCTGCTCTAGTTGGAATAGGATTGGCATATAGTTCGTGTAACGTTTCCTGAAGCAGTCGGGAAACCGGCCTGCCCTGGAATGGACATGATTTGACGAATGATAGCACCAATACTCGGTATTACACTTATTCAAATAATACCCGCTGCAATACCAGCTGCCCAGTGAATCAGAAATGCAGGACAAATGGAACAGGCACCTGTGTAGGACCCAACATTGCGAACTACATTTGGGCCTGTACTTGCCAAAGCAACACGACCTGCCACCTAAACAACTGCGCTTTCAATAACTGCACCTGTCCGAAGTCGGGCGCTAACAACAACTCGAACAGCATATCATGCGCTAGAAATGGGCCCTGCCCTGTCAACGGAACATCCAATCAAATTACATTAAACAAAGAGAAGAAGGGCAGGATCTTCACAATGACCCAGAACTGTCCAAGATACGCCTAAGCTGTTGTCAAAGGCCCTCGTATCTCTGACCGATGGCCTTTACTTTATTATGATCCACCATGATCTGCCCAAGAACATGCTAACAAAATGAAGTTCGCTTGGCGATCAAAAGTTTCTTAAACTATTTGTTCTCACATCAATGATAGGTCAAGGAGTTACAATGACAGGCTGTTCACATAGGAACTGCGGCGATAGCGAGAAGGTATGGCTTATGCACACTTACATGGGCAAAGATTGCGGGCTGAAGCCACATCCCTATTGCGTTGAATGCGGCCTGGTTAAGAACCTGTCCTCGGATAAGCCGCGAAAGATCGGCTTTTATATCAACATCTTGGCAGCTCTAAGGGAACGGCTGAAGATCGGTCAGGCTCAGATGAGGCTAGTTTCCATGGAGCTGCAGGACTCCGGCTTGGAAGACTCCTACGGCATGGACCGATATCAACAGGAAATGCTGTTTACACAGATCGTCAGAAAGTATGTCCAGGTGTCAGAACAGATTATCCGCGAGCTTTTTTAAGTTATGAATCCAACCAGCATTCGGTTACGTAGGTCAGCTTGACTTCTTATTTGATTTTTATATTTTTCAATATCTTCCTTGACCATCATAGCCACTAGCTCTTTGAAAGATGTCACTGGCTTCCACCCCAACTTATCATTTGCCTTTGACGAATCTCCTCTTAGTTCTGGCACATCAACATGCCGCATAAACCTTTCATCAATTTTGACATAGTCCTGTCAATCCAATCCGATCGCAGAGAACGCTTGATCCACAAACTCTCTCACAGAGTGACTCTCTCCGGTTGCTATAACGTAATCATCAGGTTCTTTCTGCTGAAGCATTAGCCACATTGCTTTAACATAATCGCCCGCAAATCCCCAGTCCCTCTTGACATCTAAGTTACCGAGCCTCAGCTCTTCTGAGAGCCCGCAATGAAATTTTGCGACTCCGTCTGTGATTTTTTTTGCGACGAACTCAATTCCTCGTCTCGGCGACTCGTGGTTGAACCGGATTCCATTGCAAGCGAACAGGTCGTAGCTCTCTCTGTAATTTATTGTCGAATAGTGTCCGAAAACCTTGGTTATTGCATAAGGGCTCCTAGGAGGGAAAATAGTCTTTTCGTTTTGAGGAAACTCATCAACTGCCCCAAACATCTCGCTGCTGGAAGCCTGATAAAATTTTGCATCTGGAGAAATAGTGCCTAATTGCTTCCAGAATCCTGACTACCCCAAGGCCAGTGATATCTCCCGTCAATACAGGCACATTCCATGAGGTGGTCACGAAGGATTGAGCCGCTAGATTGTAAACCTCATCGGGATGGGATGTGTGCATTGCAACATTTAACGAGGATTGATCAGTCAAGTCTCCTTCCAGAAAGGTTATTCTATCAACTATGTTTTCTAACCTGGTGAAGTCAGGTGCACTAAGTTTGCGTATCATTCCGTAGATCTCATAGCCCTTATCAAATAGCAGCTCTGCTAGGTAAGAGCCATCCTGCCCAGTTATGCCAGTTATCAATGCAGTTTTAGCCATAATATATTTTCACTACGAATTAAATATGTTAATGATTTCAGTGATAATAGGATTTTTGCTTTACGAGTAAATACTCTTTTTCCGAACCGGTCTACCCTTCATAAATTGTCTCAATATGGTCGCATATCTTATCCCAGTCGTAATCTCTTGCAAGTTCGACGCACTTTGCCCTCATGCTCGTGCTTTCATCGAGAACCCGAATAATCGCTTCGGAGAGCTCTTCAACAGACGGCTCGCATACCAGCCCAGTTCCTTTGGTCACCAGATCGCATACTGCATTCATCTTATGGTTCACAGTGATTACTGGCAATCCGCATGCGTTAGCTTCTAGGGCCGCTATTCCGAAGCCTTCTCTTGTTGAAGGCATGACGAAAACCTTCGAGGACTTCATCAAAGAGACGACCTCATCGTAATTCTCTAGAAAGCCTGTGAACTTTATGTTTTTCTCTAGTCCCAGATCCTTGGTTAAATGCTTCAGCTTCGTGTATTCAGGACCATCTCCTATCAAGATTGTCCTTACGTCCGGGACTTCGCGCTTAACAGACATTAGAGCCCTGATAAGAAGATTTACATTCTTGTGGCTAATTAGCCTTCCTGCATAGATGATTTCTGACGTTGTCTCCGCAGCCTTTATTCGTCCAATCCCCTTGAAGTCTATTCCAATGGGAACTACCTGAGAACCACTGACCCCTAATTCTTCAAGTCCTTTTCTAGTCCTTTCTGAGATGGCGATGTTATTATCCGTTAGCCTTGAGACGGCAGTCTCAACCGACTTTCCCACAAGGCCTTTCTTGCCAATATATTCATACCAGTAATCCCCCCAGACCTCGAGCCAGGTTATAAAGAGATCGGTTTTGCCTGCCACTGTGACCAACTTCGCCGAAAAGCACGGCAAATATGGAAACTCTTGGCAGTCTATCAGGTCGTAATCCCCTTTTAAGGATACGAGAACCTTCCAAGCAAAAATCAAGGCCTCTTGCATCGATCTTCGAT
>JBGQAL010000074.1:0-12893 GCA_041494285.1 Methanotrichaceae archaeon | reverse complement strand
CTATAGAACGAGACTCTGGCATGACCTGGACATCCTTAAGAATAATGCCAAGCGACTAATTGCACACTTAATCCGAGGAAACAAGAAAGTCAGATTGATTGGGGTTAGGGTATCAAATTTGATTTCCCAAAGCACGTCTCCCTGATTCTCCAAGCCCAGGATCAATAATATCCTTCGAGTTACAGAATTCATGAATATCATTTTGATAATTATATTCAATGTCCGCTAGAGATACATATTTTTAAAAAAATTAAAGAGGTCTAGACATAGACCGCTGTTCCTGGTTCCACATTGATTATCTTCGTCCCACCTCGGTCGAAGAAAATAGTCTTTGGGTAATTGAACTGACCATCGGTGACCCTCACTTCATGGTTCTGGTTACCAACGACCTTAAAGCTGAACCTTCCATCAAGAGGATCTCCACCAGTTCCCTCAGTTCCAACGTAATTCCCATCCAGGAATACCTGATATCCTCGCATGCCTTGGGATACTATTGTGGCTGTAGAATCACCTGTGGTTGCAATGGGAGACTGCGTGGTTGCATATGTAGGAGCAGGAAATTGAATAGCAGGATTTGTAATAGTTGGTCTTGGATACACCCTAAAGGACGATTTTGTTTGTGCATAATCCGTAGTCGCAGACCAGTTCGGTTGAAATGGCTCCCAATTCATTCCAGCCAAAGAATTCAATCTAAAGTCCGAATAATAAGGCTCTGGATTATATGGAAACACCCCATAAGGTCCAGGATAAAAGGCTCCACCCGTATGATACCAGGGGTAGTTGGTGAAAGGCGTATTGAGCCACTGCAACATGCCAGCCAGCCCCTCATCTGGATTTATACCGACATAGGGTCCGACGTATCCTCCGCCAAGCCAGTCCTGTCCACATGCGATACTGGTCAGCAGGCATAGGAGGAACACTGTTAGATACGGCAAAGTTTTTCTATATATCATATGATATCACAAAATACTATCAGCACCGATGGAATTTAACACTATCTACATAATTAATTATGATTGTTGATGAACTCCACTTTGGAAGAGCGTGTTCTTTGGATAATTGAACCACTCGTAGAAGGAATCCCTAAAATAGTACACATTTCCCTATAAATTTTTATAGAGGAATTGTAGCCTTTTGTGTAACATGACAGAAACAACGGTTGAATCTATATTTGGCGTAAATGCTGGCATCGTTTGGGAAGCACTTAACGAAAAAGGTCCGTGTACCATTGCTGATCTTGCGAGAACCACGTCTTTGAGCCGTGAAGAGGTTCATGGCGCACTTGGCTGGCTTGGTCGCGAGAACAAGATCTCAGCGAAGGTGGGCGAGGGAGGAAGAGGCAGAAGGGCAACGGTCTTCTCTTTACAGCCATAAGATCAGGAACATCATGATGACTCCGCAGTTAGATTATGCTGGCCGTTTCTTGTCGCTTTAGTTGTGTCCAATCCTATCTAATTCGTTAGAGGTTGCCCTTGAGCAGTTGATAAACGAAATAGACGACAATGGCGAATATAGCTATTCCGGCCAAGAACCAGATGATATGCCAAAGGATGACGACTATTATGATAGCAAGAACTAGCAAGAGCAAGTTCTTCATAGATCTCTCGATAGCCATACAATCTAAATGGTGCTACTTTCCATAAAACCATATCGACAGAGAAGCACGCCTATTGTAGCGAGAATCTAATACTTTGAGTGTGTTGTTCTTTCCATGAGCGGCTATGACGACGATCCATTATCTTTCTTGAAAAGCTTCGGGTTCTCCGAGGAAGAACTGTGTGAGGTCATAGACGAACTTGACTCCTACAGGACAATTCCAGGCACCACCATTGGACGGTATATGAACCGCGTCATAAGCTCCATCGAGGAAGAAGATCGACCCGCCTTCCTGAAGGGTATACTTGTGGGCGTAGCCATCAGGAAAGTTGCGGATGTTCTGGCAGAATCCGATTTGACCGCATTCCAGAGAATTTAGTAAGTTATGATATTAGTAACTGTCTCCAATTCTCTCCGGACTGGAATCCCCGCTGCATCTAATCTCATTTTCAGAACCACATCTGTAGGCTACATTACGGCAATAGCAACGATCTGGTGATTATGGGAAACATAATAAAGGGAGTTCAAAGAATACGAGTCCCAAAGCATGATGATTTCTAATTCACCAGGCACAATATAGTGGAAATCTAATATTTCTCCTATAGTCCTGCTGGAAGGAAGAAGAATGCAAGTCCCAAGATGCCGTACACTGCCAGCAGCATGGACCCTTCCAGCCAATTGGACTCTCCATCAAGCGAGACCAGGGCAGTGATCAATGATGCTGCCATCAGAGCAATCAGCTCTAACTGATTGAACTCAAGAGTAAGCGGATTTCCCAATATCAGGGATACGAAGACCAGAACGGGAGTGACAAAGAGAGCGATTTGAAGGCTGGAGCCTAAAGCAATCGAAATGCTGAGGTCCATCTTGTTCTGGCGAGCAGCCTGCACGGAAACCAGGTGTTCAGCGACATTGCCGATGATGGGTACCAGTATTATCCCCACGAAAAAGGGTGTTAAACCCAAGCTCTCAGTGGCTGCTTCCACTGAGCCAACCAGAAACTCGCTCATAATCGCAATTCCTGCCATAGAAAGCGTCATCATACTTAGTGCTTTTTTTATGCTCCAGGCATGAACGACCCTAGAGTCTCGCATGATTACTGTTTCACACTTCTCTGGATCGCAGCTCCTCAGAGTATAAAAGATGAAGAGAATGTAGAGAATCATGACAACGCTTGCAGTGGTCAGGCTGAACATTTCTACGCGAAGTTTATCAGGTTCGATGTAGTGGTTGAAGAAAGATGGCACGCTCATGGCGATCACAGCGAGGATGGTCATAGTAGCATCCGTGTTCACATTCCGTCGGTCGAAGCTCTGTCGGCCGTTCTTGAGACCGCCCAAAAGCATAGCAAATCCAAGGACGAGCAGCAGGTTACCTAGAATAGATCCGGTTATGGAAGCCCTGGCAAGCTCGATCTGTCCGGCTTTGATCGCCACTAGGGTAATGATAAGTTCTGCGGCGTTACCTAATGAAGCATTCAGGAGTCCTCCTAAGCGCGGACCAGTCTTATCGGCCAGGGCTTCAGTAGCTTCTCCCAATATTCCTGCTAGTGGGATAATGGACAGAGCTGAGGTGATGAATACGACCAGATCATTGAAATGGGTTATTTCCGCCAGCAATGCGGCTGGCAAGAACAGTAGCAGCCAATTCAATCCTCGCATCCCTTAAAGCTCCTTTCGCAGACCAAGGTTACCCGATCTATATTGTTCCCCAATTTTCTCGGCCTCTATTTGCATTCTTTGATCGTCTTTTAATAGGACTCATCTGCTGAATTATTATGCCATGAAGTGGATTGCATTAACGGATCCAGCAACTCGATATGGGCTATATAGGCTATTCTCATTATTATATAATAGACCTTCCATTGAAGAAACTCTTGCGCGTAAGACCAGCCACGAGATTTACTTATACCGATGTTCACATGCGGGGGATGAGATTCTCGCACGAGCTTTACATAATCAAACTCAACAAGCGGAATGTCACCCCACCGAGGAAGATCGAAAATACCACCTCGAAGACGGTGATGGCAGATGCCTTCTTCCAGCCGAACTCCTTGGCAAGACATAGGATAACCGCAAGACAAGGGACGTAAATCATAGTCACCAGGGCAAGAACGATAAGTTGAACCGGCGACAATACCGATGCGAAGTTCGTGGTCTGGAATATGACCGCCAGCATCAGTATTGTTAGCTCCTTTCTCACTATTCCGAAGATGAGGAGAATGCCACCCGCTGCCGGCAATCCCAGCCACCCCACCGTGACGACGCTCAGGGCATCATTGATGGGATTCAGCCATCCAGCGGCATAAAATGCCTGAAGCACGGCACTTCCGACGATGTAAGCGGGGAAGACTATCCATATTAGAGATTTCGTGCGAACCCAGGTCTGTTTCGCTGCTACACTCAAAGATGGAATGTGGAAGTCCGGCATTTCCATGATAAGGCCAAGAGATTCTCCCGGAACCAATTTAAATGCCATTCTGCCCAACAGTATTATGAGGAGAATATCAAAGGCGTATAGTGCCAGGGCCCACCAGATGCTGACGAAGGTTGCAACCAGTCCCAAGATAACCACAGTCCTGGCGGTGCACGGTACGAGAGTAACCAGAAATGCCGCCAATAGCTTCTGTTTTGGGGTCTCCATTATCCTGCAAGAATAACATGCAGGCACGTTGCATCCGTAGCCCAGAATAAGCGGGATGATCGCCTTTCCATGCAATCCCAGCTTGTGCATTCCCTTGTCTAGCATAAGGGATATCCTGGTCAAGTAGCCAGAGTCCTCGATCAATGCCAACATGATGTAGAAGGGCAGAACATAGGGGATGACCAGAGTTACGCCTGCGACGAAGCCTGTAAAGGCCCCGTTCCATAGGATATTTCCCAGCGGACCTGAGACCGCAGGTTCAAGCTGTTCAATCGGACTGAGCAGGTTCGAAAGGAGACTGGATATCTTAGCCCCTATAATAAAAGTCCATATCAATAGCCCACCGACGACCGCTAATACCGTAAGGTAACCGAGAACTGGGTGCAGAGCGATTCTGTCAAGCTTGTCTGTCAGGGTAGATCCCTGGACGCCGACCCTCTGAACTTTTCTTGCGATCTCATCTGCGATGTGATATCGTTCGGCACTTACAACGATGCTGGACGGCTCACCATGGATTTTCTCGAGTTCTTCTGCTAAGGTTTCTGCAGCCTCGACTATGGTCTTATCGATCTCTCTTACCTGCCTCGTGATCACGTCATCTTTTTCGAGGAGCTTTATGGCCACCCATCTTGTGGGATAGCCAATGTCGATCTTGCCCAACAAGGAGGCAAGTTGTTCTATCCTCTGTTCCACCTCTTTTCCATACTTGATCGTGGGAGTGGCTCTTCTCTGCTCAGTGAGTTTTATTATCTGCTCCGTCAGCTCAGAGATACCCTTTCCTTTTATGGCGACCGTGGGAACTACTGGAACTCCCAGGACCTCCTCTAGCCTCTTGTAGTCTATGGAGATCCCTTTTTTCTCCATGAGGTCGATCTGGTTCAACGCAACGATCATGGGTGCATTTAGTTCCAGAAGCTGAATGGTGAAGAATAGATTCCTCTCCAGGGCCGAGGCATCCACTACATTGACAACTATGTCCGGTTTCTCCAGTGCGATAAACTCTCTTGATACCAGCTCCTCCATGGAGTAGGTAGAGAAAGAGTAGATTCCAGGCAGGTCTATTACCTTGATCTTGCTTCCTTGGTAATGTAACGTCCCTTCTGCGCGCTCGACGGTCTTTCCTGGCCAGTTGCCTATGATCTGGCCAACACCTGTCAGCTGGTTGAAGACCGCACTCTTCCCCACGTTCGCATTGCCAGCTAAAGCAACGACAAGGTCGACATTTCCATCGAGGCTCTTAGCAGGTGGCTGGCAGCTTGGGCAGTTTTTCACATCAGCTCCCGTCTACAGCTTCGACGAAGATGTTGTCGGCAATATCGTGTCCCACTGCTAGGGACGTTCTCCTGACACATACCTCAATGGGTCCACCCATAGGCGTTTTTCTCATCAAGAGAACCTCAGTCCCTGGGGTAAGCCCAAGGTCCGAAAGCCTCTGAATGACTTTTCGGCCTCCTCTCAGAAAAGCAACGATTCCCTTTTGACTGGGCATCAGGTCGGTAATGGGCACAATCTTTCTTTGGCCAGCAGAGACCTCTTCTTCTGAAGTCCCTTTGCACTCGTTACAGGTCTTTATCCTCTTATCGCAGGGATATATCAGTTTACCACCCGGACACCTGGCCGGTGCATCTAGCTGCCTGCAAATTGCATCCCCAACCTCATCGGAGATGGAGTGTTCCATCCTGCATGCTTCATCGTGGACTTTTTCACAATTAATATGTAGGTTTTCTGCCAAGAATACTTCCAAAAGCCTATGTTTTCGCTTTATATTCTTTGCAATTTCAAGGCCTTTATCCGTGAGTGAAACTCCTTTATATGGCTCATATTCAACAAGCCCTTTCTGGGCCATATTCTGGAATACTTCTGTCACGCTGGCAGGCGCATTGTCCAGGCGATTTGCGACTTCCGTAGTTTTAGCAGTACCTTTTTCGCCAGCAATATCAAAGATGGCTTCAACGTACTCCTCTACCTGTTCCTTGGGCATATTATCTCGATGATATTGAGGTTCACCTAAATATATATGTTTCGGTCACCCTAATTCGTAAGAAGGATATAGATCTGCCTGGAAGTGTCGATCTTACAACAGGTGATCTCCTGGATGCCTGCAAAGATCTGGAAGCCAAATGTCAAGAAAGTTGGCACTGAGAAGCTCGAAGATCTTTAGGTTTCTTGCCCTTCGATAGACCTTCCATGAAGGCCTTTAGCGCATAAGACGAGCTAAGAAGATTCACTGCTACCGATGTTCACGTGCGGGGGATGAGATTCTTGCACGTATTACCGGTTTTTCATGATGAATCTATGGGTGCAGTAAATGATTACTGCAAGTAGGCGGACTAATCCATGTTAGCTATATGGGCAGCGAAACACGGTTATTCTAATAGAGCTGTTCAACAATTCAGATAATGAAAGGAGTAAACATTATGAATGAAGATAGCAGGGCCGGCAGAGGCACGTCGAACCGGAACTGGTGGCCGAACCAGTTGAAGATCGATCTCCTGCACCAGCATTCCTCCAAGTCCAACCCGATGGGCGAGGACTTCAACTATGCGAAAGAGTTCAAGAGCCTTGACCTGGCGGCTGTGAAGAAAGATCTCGCGGCGCTGATGACCGACTCGCAGGACTGGTGGCCAGCGGACTTCGGACACTACGGACCTCTGTTCATTCGCATGGCGTGGCACAGCACCGGCACCTACCGCGCCGGTGACGGCCGCGGTGGCGGGGGTAGGGGCCAGCAGCGCTTCGCGCCGCTCAACAGTTGGCCGGACAACGTCAGCCTGGACAAGGCGCGTCGCCTGCTCTGGCCGATCAAGCAGAAGTATGGCCGGAAGATTTCATGGGCCGATCTGATGATCCTCGCGGGGAACGTCGCCCTGGAAACGATGGGATTCAAAACGTTCGGTTTCGGAGGCGGTCGCGAGGACGTCTGGGAGCCGGATCAGGACGTCTATTGGGGCTCTGAGGACACGTGGCTGGGTGATAAACGCTACTCCGGCGACCGGGATCTCGAAAATCCGCTCGCTGCAGTGCAGATGGGGCTGATCTACGTCAATCCGGAAGGCCCGAACGGCAACCCGGATCCGATCGCGGCGGCCAAGGATATCCGCGAGATTTTCGCTCGCATGTCCATGAACGACGAAGAGACCGTTGCGCTCATCGCTGGCGGTCACTCCTTCGGCAAAACCCACGGCGCTGGCCCTGCGTCCCATGTAGGGCCTGAGCCAGAAGCGGCCAGTATCGAGGAGCAAGGCCTCGGCTGGAAGAGCAGCTTTGGCACCGGCAAAGGCGGTGACGCGATCACCAGCGGCCTGGAGGTCACCTGGACCCCCACGCCAACGAGGTGGAACAACAACTTCTTCAGGAACCTGTTCCGCTACGAATGGGAATTGACGAAGAGCCCGGCTGGTGCACATCAGTGGAAGCCGAAGGGTGACGCAGGTGCCGGCACCGTGCCAGCTGCACACGACCCCTCAAAGCGTATTGCGCCTTCCATGCTGACCACCGACCTCTCTCTACGGTTTGACCCCGTCTACGAAAAAATTTCGCTGCGTTTCATGGAGAACCCGGATCAGTTCGCGGACGCGTTCGCTCGCGCCTGGTTCAAGCTGACACACCGCGACATGGGCCCTCGCGCACGTTATCTCGGCCCGGAGGTTCCTGCCGAAGAGCTCATCTGGCAAGACCCCATCCCCGCGGTCAATCACAAGTTGATTGATGAGAAGGACATTGCCTCCCTCAAGGGCAAGATCCTGGCTTCGGGCTTGTCTGTGTCGGAACTGGTTTCAACGGCCTGGGCGTCGGCGTCCACGTTCCGTGGCTCCGACAAGCGCGGCGGTGCGAACGGTGCCCGCATTCGTCTGGCACCGCAAAAGGATTGGGAAGTCAATCAGCCAGCTCAGTTGGCGAAGGTCCTCAAGACCATAGAGGGTATCCAGAGCGCGTTCAACAGCGTCCAGTCTGGCGGGAAGAAGGTCTCCCTCGCTGACCTGATCGTTCTTGCCGGTTGCACCGGCATCGAGCAAGCGGCGAAGAATGCCGGCCAAAATGTGACGGTTCCCTTCACGCCGGGACGCATGGACGCCTCGCAGGAGCAAACCGATGTGGAGTCCTTCGCCGTGCTCGAACCGGTCGCGGATGGGTTCCGCAACTACCTCAAAACCAAATTCTCGGTATCGGCCGAGGAGCTACTGGTCGATCGGGCGCAATTGCTGACGCTGACTGCACCTGAGATGGCAGTTCTTGTGGGCGGCATGCGCGTCCTGAATACCAACTTCGGACAGACCCAGCACGGCGTCTTCACGAAGCGGCCGGAGGCTCTGACCAACGACTTCTTCATGAACCTGCTCGACATGGGAACGACGTGGAAGACGGTATCGGAAGCCCGGGACGTGTTCGAAGGGCGTGATCGCAAGACGGGTGAACTGAAGTGGACCGCCACGCGTGTCGATCTAATCTTCGGTTCCAACTCCCAGCTCCGGGCCTTTGCGGAAGTCTACGGATGTGAGGACTCCCAGGAGAAGTTCCTGCATGACTTTGTAGCGGTGTGGAACAAAGTCATGAACCTTGACCGTTTCGACCTCGCCAGATCGTAGCATAAACGTCTTCGAGGGCTTCTGACAGGACGGCGAAAAAAAAACGGTCAGCTAACAACCGGTTCCAGCGGATGGCGTATCGCCGCCGCTGAACCGGAATGTTCAGATCTTGGCCCAGAGTTTTTAGGATATCCAGAAGATACCGGCAATTTGGTGATAACTTACACAAATGGCTAATTCTAGCCTCTTGTAGTATATACAACCTGCAAGTTATTTCCTTTTTTTCGCTATTGGTTAACCCTAACTAAATTATTATAAAAGCGAAATTGAGGTCAAACTCCGGTGCTTTTGCAGCATAGATCCTATACCCCCATAATCGGTATGCACTGCCACAACATACCAATAACAGGCGATCTAGCCCATCTATGCCTAAAGTTCAGTGGAATAGGCAGTCTGTCAGAAGAGCATTTAGGCCGTTTTTGCTAGTTATATAATCTAATATGTACTCCTCTCTAGTCTTCTGCGTGTAGTCCTGCCCGTCATGAGTATGGCTTCGGAAAAGAATTCGGCGGAGTATCGGCAGAGCAGCCTGAGTGCTACGCTCAAACCGCTCCGCACTCTATGCCTGTTCATCTTTCTTCACATAACTGAATAGGCCTCGTGGTTTCCTTTCCTCTTCCTCATCCTCGCAAGATTCCTCAGGTATATCCAAGACTCCGAAATACGTGTAGGCTTCATCTTCGTAAGGATCAGGAATATCTGCCTTGTTTTCGAGCAGAGCTCCTACCTGCCTGAAATGGTCGATTCCACGGCCCAGACTCTGACCACGCCTTGTATGCATGTCCAAGGCATAATCAGGTATATCTAGCAGGTTTCGGCATTCCGGCCTCGACAAACCGCTTGGAAATGGTCGGCTAGTCGACTCTTTTTGGCCCGGCACAGAGCAAGGATTGCATTTGAGGCGGCGAGTCTCCATGCACCATTCTTCTTCTTGTTCCATGCTTCTGCCTGCTGAAGTGCAGTTTCCGCAAACATGACGGCAGCCTGATCACCGAGGCCCACGTCTTCGTATGCAATGACCCTCAGACGACTGACAGCATTCGAAAAGTATCCGGCTTCGGCCATCTCGAAAAAGTATCTTCCGGCTTCCAATTCCATTCCTCGGCGTACCGATTTCTGCATTGCGGAGATCGTTTCATAGCATCTGCCTGGTAGTGTCATGCTTGATTCCATGATCTCACTTCCTGATGAATGTTCTGATGATCACAAGTGATATACGCATCAAATCATACAACCAACAGACGAGGTTCAAGTGTCATTCTGCCTAACCACCCATTCCACACTTACCCGGAATGAAGATCAAGCCTACTTGCGCGGTGCCCGATATCGATCGATCTCTCCTACCGATGCCGATTCGGGTAACGCACAATCTCTACCGCAAAGGTCTACCTTACGAGTACAGAAACATGCCCACAGCGATATCTACCGGTTTAAAAAAGAGTGATGATTCCTACAGGTTGCACACAGTCTGGTTTTCATTCAAAAAAAAATTAATTTTAAAGTTTGCTTAATATATTCTCCTCAAACCGCTTAAATCTATCCGAATCATACATCTTTGCTAAGCACGCTTCCCATTTTTCTTTCTTTATTCTTGCCTCTTTTTCTGTCAAATCCCAGTAAGCAAGTTCTGTGATTTTTTCTTCTTTGTCGTAGATATCTAGAGTCTCGTAATCCTTGTTGCCTAATCTTGCAAGTGTGTCTTTATAGTGTGACTCTTGCGAGAATTCTATCCAAAGTTTAAGAGTGCTTAGTTTCTTCGCGCCTTCGATTTTTGCTTTAGACTCTGCCCAATCTCTCGTGAGAATTGGGTTGTTTATCTGCCTTACGATTTCGTCATAATTCATTTCTATCACGTCATAAATATTACTATAGGTTGCTACATACATGTACTCTTTGCTCTACATGCAAAACAAAAGAAGAGATAATTGGCAGAGTGATGCGGCGTCTATGCGTGCATCTGCTCCACCGTTCCGAACCCTCTTGAGACAGATTCTACGATGGCCAGGACTTGCTACAAGGCAAAAGTCTGGGGTGCATAATAGGTTGGATTTCCATCACTTTCCACAAACCTTATGGATATGACCGAAGATCCTTACCTGAGGGCGAAAAATTGGCGGCACCTAAAGGATTGTAGACCTTGGCTACCTTTTCTGTGATAAAAGAGGCTGTTTCCCTGGCTCCCAGGCTTTAGGAGAGGGTATCGTTTTTATTCTGCTCTAATAGTTTCCTTGCAGTTACAATGTCCTTTCCATCCTTTACAGTTGATACGTTATTGGGTTGTTGCAGAAAACCTGCCATCATGCCTGCATAAACAGCACCTTCCAAACTATCCTTTGTAAACTCGTGGGGTCCACTGGGTGTATACCATCTCCCATTGATCGGCTTGGATACACCAATAACTGTCATGGCCTTTCTAACTTTTCCATCTGCTCCTTCACCTTGAACTTTAATTGGATACGTGCCTGGATCTGGATTTAGACTAATGATTACATCAGAAGATTGATCTATTTTAATTACAGGGTTTTTCACACTAGCGTTCACTTTATTTGGAGGTATTAAGTCCAAAAATATTTCATCCTCATATACCATTATTGGATTTAAATTAATAGCAGATATTTTTGTATGAAAATTAATTTGCTCACTTTTTTGATTAGGATCATGGGGATAATGTTGGACAGGGGTATCAGGTGATGTAATATCATAAATAAGAGTACTGTCATTAAATGTTACATTATAATACATAGATGAGAATGCTAAATTATAATCACTGGCGTCTGGTCCCAAAATCAATGGATAGAACGCCCCAAAAAGTGGGCCAAACAACTGAGATAAAGCAATAATTATCGTTCCTGCAAAGATTATATTAATGTACCTCCGATCATTCTCATCAAGACATCTTTTTGAAATTTTCCTCGATATATAAAATACTGATACACCTATTGAAAACAATATTGCTGCTGCAAGGATAAGTGCAATAAGGAATAATACTAGTTGTTGCACATAGATACACAAATATATAAATATAAATATCAAAAATAATGCCCCTATTAGGCCAGAAATAAACCAATATTGACGCTGCCACATATCCTTCAGAACCTTTGACTCACTATCTTCAGTATAAACCTATCTACTAGCTGGGAAGTTTTGAAAATATTGGAGTTTAAAGACATTCATCTACCTTAAAACTTGATCCTGCTGCCTCTGGTAGCCTCTCCTTGAAAAAGCTTCTGGGGTTGTATCTCCCAAAGAGCTGGTCTACAGGCCTAATGGAGAGAAACTGAGTCTGGCAGGGAGGATGTAGCCAAATTTGTGATAAAGCTTATATTTGCATTAAATGATGGACAATTGATGAAGATCCTGAAAGATAGAACAAAACATCTTGAAAGTAGAGTGGTTACGGCCCAAAATGAAGCTGCTGAAATGAATTATGCTGTAGTTATATTAGCAGTAACTGGAATAATAGGAATAATAATTGGTGTTTATGTATACAATCTATTAATAATAATATTGTCACTTATTGCAATGCAGATTGCCTGGAGTACAAATAAGAAATCACAAAGGGCTATTGAAGCTCCTAAAAAAGGAATTTCAGGAGAAGATGCAGTAATTGAGGTTCTGAAGCATCTAGATGACACTTATTATTTGATCAATGATATCATATTGAAACAGTCACAGTCACGTGGAAATATAGATCACCTTCTTCTTGGACCTAATGGTATTTTTGTTATTGAGACTAAAAATTACAATGGAACTATTAAATGTAATGGTGATGATTGGACTAGGGTTTATCCAACAAAATCTTACCAAACATCAAGTCCAAGTAAGCAGACCAAAAGAAATGCTGTGATGGTAAGGAATTTTTTAAGGGATAATACAGATGCCATTAAAAAATGGCCTAATTTATTCATAAATGGAATTGTTGTTTTTACTGGTTATGGAGTAAATTTGAAGCTTGGCAATCTAACTGTTCCAGTTTTAAAAATTGATGAATTAGTTGACCATATACTAAAGAGGATTTCGAAAAACCTATTTAATCGAAATATTTATATACTATTAATGCTATACTAG
>JBGQAL010000246.1:0-2326 GCA_041494285.1 Methanotrichaceae archaeon | reverse complement strand
GAACTCCGGCAATGGCTGAAGGTCTAACTGATCACGTATGGAGCCTGAAGGAATTGTTGAATTTCAGAGTGCCAATTCAATAAATGACATACACGACCCAGAATCTAATCACAACCAATACTGGCGGCCGTTGACATGGTGGGGGGGGGTGGAATGGTCCGGTGGGGGACTTCGTCCCCCTATTCGGCGGTGGCATAGCCACAGAAATGGTGACACCCGCGGTCCGCTGCGTCTAAGCGGCAATGCAGATAGGGCCACAGCGACTGGTACGAGTGGCCCTTTGTGTGTGACGGGGGCGCAGGGGAGGATTGGGCCGACGAGGCAGATGTCCAGAAGGGTTCAAACCAGAAGGCACAAGCCACTGTGAATATGCACCAATAGAAACCGACATCTAACGACGTCTGAGTCTTTGGTGAGATGATAAAACCAGTATCTACAACAATAGCAACCTCTCAATATGTAGATTCAATCCCCAAGATTTTCCATTCTACAATTTCAAGTATGCCAAATCGGGTAACACTGGGCTTGCGCTGCGTGTTGGAATTTCCCTAAAATAGCCAGCCTTTGACATAGGTCGATTTTCCAAATAATGTAGTCCAAAAAAAGCTAATGCGTTTAGTGAGTCCTTCGCCCCATCAAAGCCGTTCCTCAAACGGCGATGATTATTATCCCGCCTTGCATCCTCCATCGCGTAGCGCGTTGAATGCGAAGCATTATGCGGCAGTAGATCCTGAAGCCCCCCCCGCCAGGACCGACCTCCCTAGCTGCAATACAATGAGTCCAAGAGATAGTTGTGTGATTGGATATTCGTTCATGGCCAACCAGGCAACATAGGGGTCTACAGAAAAAATCTCGGGTCTGAGCATGGTTAATGCCACCCAAGCAGAGATCTATCCTCCTAGGGCCTGCAGAAGCCCTCTGGAGGGCAAAGATGGTATCCGGGAGGCATGGTTTTGATTCAGAAGGCAGGATGGGCTCTAGGCAAGGCGTCACGAATGACACCCCACCTTCATCCCTCGTCTCGATCTCCTTCAACTCAACCATTCCAAGCCTCCCCGGCAGTAATATACTGAACTGCTGCCACCGCCTTGCCACTGGCTTTCATCAGCATGGTTTTGTCGTCTCTCAGAGCTTTGAGCCAGTTTTGAATAATAGACAGAGGAGTTCTCCAGTGTGTTATCGATTCCGTTTCTGGCGCAGAGGTATGCGGACGTCAATTCCGCAACCAGCTCCTCGAAGCTGTAATCCTCGCCACCAAAAGCGGCGACTGCCATGATGCCTGTCCGGTTCAGCCTTGACTCGTGACCTGTTGCATGGCCATACTCGTGGAATTTGGTTGCCACATAACCCTCGGTCGTCTTGAACGTCTCAACGGGCGGGAGGGTCACCAGGTCCTCTTTAGGCATGTAGTAAGCTGAGCTGCCGCTTTCCCTATAAGCAGGTGGGTTCGGCATTCCGGAGAGGAGGGAGTTGCATACTTCTATCAGGTCTCGATCTGGATCCAAGGCTGGAGCGGCTTCCTTCTTCGGGACTCCTTCAGTCTGCTCCCAGTTGAACACGGGGAAGGACCGAACAAAATGGAATACCCGCTCCTCTTTCGTCCCATCCTCCTTCTCGACCTCTTTGACCTTACGCTCTGAGAACACGATGTAGGTGGCCTTCTCTCCCTTTTTGATATGCCCGCCGTGCTTTTGGGCTTGCCTGAAGGTTAACCAGTAAGGAGATGAGTAGGCATGAATAATCTCGGCAATCCCCAGGCTCAGGATGTTGACGCCTCTGTATTTTTTGCCGGTGTCGTAGTTAGTGGGGAGCCTGCCGGTCCAAGGGCGTTTCCAGGGGACGATTCCCTGTTCCAGGGCCGCCAGGATGCAGTCGTTTACCTGAGAATAAATATCGGAGGGCATTGATCTCAGGCCTCCTTGGTATGGGTTCCCGAATCCTCTGCACTCCTCTTCTCAGCTTCTTGAAGCAACGCGAGTCTGGCCAGGTTGACACTCCTTAGACCATTCAGAACGCTTAAAACCAAATCGATCTCTGCGACATCCTCGGTGATAGCCGACTTAAAATCTACAGGGTTCATGGATCAAACCACCTGGCCCTGCCTGGCCTTCGGGTTTTGAACAATCCCTGTTGTGGCCTTTTCCCGATCGTCTATTTCACAAGGCTCACGCGGGCCATTGAAGCCGCCCGCCCACTTGGTTTTAGGAATAATGCTATCCGGGTCATCTTCTGCCGATTCCCTGGCAGCAAGGACCATTGCCTGATACCTCTTAGGCATCTTACTGAGGTTCTGATCTGCTTGCGCTAGGGTCTCAGCCATGCTCTG
>JBGQAL010000085.1:0-11612 GCA_041494285.1 Methanotrichaceae archaeon | reverse complement strand
AATTCACGAGGGAGCTAAACACATACAATAAAAGAAGATTTGAACGTAGCCGACTTCGATTTTCGAGATTTCTTCGTCTCAATGGCCCTGAAGATCTACGATTCAGCAAAACAGTTTGGCGATTACCTTCATACCGACATCGAAGACGACTTCAAGGAGTTCATCAAGCGCATAACAAGAGTCGAAGAGAGGGAGATAACCAGCCAGGCCTCGGCGGGTTTGTCTTTTTCTAAAGTCATAATGCTGAAGCTAAGCCGGGAGGCTAAGACAAGGGAGTATGTACGTAAAGAGCTGGATCAGAAAATAAGCGATCTTATCCAGAGGCTCAACTGGCTTATCCTGGATATTGAGGAGAAGCTGGACAAACAAGTAGTAGTGATAGTAGATGATCTGGACAAGCTGGCAAGAGGGCAGCAATCGGAGGATTTCTTTTACAAGAACTACCAGCTTCTGCTTCAGCCTAACTGCTTTGTGGTTTACACCTTTCCAATTCCCCTTGCCTTCAATCCGCTCTACGAGAACGTGAGATCCTACTTCAATGGCGATTTCGTGCTCCTGCAGCTTCCTGTCAAAGACAGACACAGAGAGCCCTATAAGTCCGGCATCGAGTTCTATGAAAAGGTCATAGCCAAGAGGATGAACCTGGAATTGTTGGAGGATGGAGTCCTCGAAACCGCTATCATGTCAACAGGCAAGCTTTCTGAGCTTGTCTCGGTAATGAGAGAATCCTCGATAAAGGCCCATCGAGCGGGAAGAAATCGAGTCGCTGTGGAGGATGTTGAAGCCTCTATCGAGAAGCTCCGGAGAACCTACGACAGGACGCTTACAGAGAAGCACAAAGAGAAGCTCCTCGAGATCAACAGATGCCAGGAGGGCAGGGACGAGGGGCCGGACTCTCTTATAATCAGAGAGCTTTTGTTCAGTCTTACAGCCGTTGAGTATGAGGATCAAGAGGGAAGATGGTGCGAAATAAATCCCTTATTAGCGCCTCTGGTGGAGAAGTGGAGTCACTCTTCTTAGAAGACCTGGATGAAGTAGAAGCGATATTGGACGAGCTGAGAATATCTCGAGGTAGAGGCAATATAATCCTTTGCTCGGTCAGCTCTCCGGCTTACCGGGAAAGGGTCCTCCAGCTTTTGAGCAGCCGATTCACAGCGAGAGTTTTGCGAATCGATAGTGGAAACCAATTAGTTGCAGCTCTCAAAGATCAGAGCACAAAAGACGCGGAGATCCTCGTTTGGGTGCTGCCTGAGAGCCTTAGCGAAGATCTCTTGGATGCCCCCAACAACTTCCGTGAGCTGTTCTACAAAAAAGAAGTTCCCAGCATTCTCTTCCTTACACCAGGGGCTCTTGATGATGTTGTCAGACTCGCTCCCGACTTCTGGAGGTACAGAGGCGGATTTCATGAACTCAAGGAGATAAAGAGCGACCAAGCTTTTCAAGCTCTTGAAAATCTGATAACATCATTGGACCTCAGCTATAGAAATAAAGAAGAAATTCTAAGAAGAAGAAGAATAAACGAATACCTTTTGGACAGAATATGGAATAAAAATGAAAGGATTAAAATTCTCCAAGAACTCGCGATCATCCACGCCGTTTTAGGAGAATACCATAAATCTATCGAATTCTCAGAGACGGCTCTGGCAATCAGCCGAGAGATCGGCGACAAGAGAGTCGAAGGAGGTAATCTGACCAACTTGGGCATAGCCTATTCTAACATAGGCAATTTCCGAAAAGCTATAGAACTTTACGAGCAGGCTTTGGCAATCAGCTGCGAGATTGGTGACAGAAGGGCCGAAGGGAGAAACCTGGGCAACCTAGGCGCAGCCTATTACCATTTGGGAGATACCCGAAAGGCATTCGAGTATTACGAGCAGGCTCTGGCAATCAGTCGCGAGATCAGTGATAGAAGGGCCGAAGGAGGAAACCTGGGTAATCTAGGCACAGCCTATTTGGATATCGGCAATACCCGAAAAGCTATTGAATTTTACGAAAAGGTTCTGGCAATCAGCCTAGAGATCGATGACAGAAGGGCCGAAGGGGGCAGCCTGGCCAACCTGGGCTTGGCGTATTCCGATCTTGGAGAGATCCGGAAAGCTATCGAATATTACGAAAAGGCCCTGGCAATAAGCCGAGAGATTGGTGACAGAAAAGCCGAAGGAAGCAACTTGGGCAGTCTTGGCGGAGCTTATTACAATTTGGGCAATACCCGAGAGGCTATCAAATATTACGAGAATGCTCTTGCGATAAGCCAGGAGATCGGTGACAGAATGGGCGAAGGGCAACACTTGAGTAACCTAGGCTTAGCTTATTCCGATCTGGGAGAGACCCGAAAGGCTATCGAATACTACGAGAGGGCTTTGGAGATCAGCCAGGAGATCGGGGACAAAAGGGGCGAAGGAACCCGCTTGGACAACCTGGGCTCGGCCTATTACCTTTTGGGCGATGCACAAAAAGGTATTGAATATTACGAGCGTGCTCTCGCGATCACCCGTGAGATTGGTGATAGAAGAGGCGAAGGAAACAGCCTCGCCAATCTCGGATTGGCTCTTGATAAGCTTGGACATAGGGATCAGGCGATTATATTTACAAGGGAAGCTCTTAAGATCTTCGAACAGATCGAGAGCCCGAAAGCGGAGAAAGCAGAGCGACAGCTTGCAAAATGGCAGAGTACGTGATGCCAATTCTGAATGGTGCTCATACTCTGTCCGCCCCGCCCATATCCTTCTGCGCCTTCACCAGCCCACCGTAAGCCTTTCCCGACTCAGTCAGCACAATATGCCCCTCATGCACCTCGATCAGCCCTGCCAGCTCCAACCGGTTCAGGTGGTAGTCCAGCATGCTCTCGCCAACGGCCTGGGCAATCTCTGCAACCGTGAGCTGGCCCTCGTTCATCAGGATTATCATCTTTCTACGAATGGGGTTCTCCAGGGCATGGTGCACCAGCGCCATCGCTTCTGGCGATTCCGGCTTGGCTTTGAGTTCATTGCTCATTTCGGTCCTATTGTAGTTAGCTGATAATGGACTATCTCTGTTTCGGATGCCGGGTTGAAAGAATGCTGAAATAAATAATTGGTTTTGCCTGGCTGAACTCAGTTGTACGTATCTCCGGATTGCCCGCTTAAGTCGGCTTCTCCTCATCGGATTTGCCTTTCTTCACCAGATAATACCCGGCAGAGAGGGCGATTATTACCGCAGCCACTCCCAATAGATTTGCATTCCCTGAGGCACCGTTCAGCTCCAGGGTTACGACCTTCCTTGCCATGGCCGTCAATGCAACCAACAACACCATCTGAGCGTTGACGTTATGCTCGTGTTGGTATGTCTTGAAGGTCTCTAGTAGCTCTACTCCGATAACCACCAATAGGATATTTCCAAAGGTGTTCAACAGCTCGTCGATCTCCAGGCGACCGAAGGGTGGAGTGATCAAGTACAGGGCCAGGTTGTAGATCAGGTCGATGGTGGCCAAGATCACAGCCACAGCCATCGTCCAGGTCAATATAACGACAATAATCTCCTGGATCTTGTCTAGGTACTCGCCCGTTAGTCCTCTCTTGACATCGATCATTTTCGAGTTCCTCAAGGTTACAATCTCTTCCAGAACCGTGCATCGTGCAGTTCTACGCTGACGCGGCTTTTCAGGAATTCGGACAACTTAGGGAGACATTGATCATCATTCCAGATTCATCTCTAATTCATCGCCATCCTTTAGGTTCAGAACCTTCCTGATATGCACGGGTGCGATAACCTCTACTAGATCGAGCGGATAGTTGGAGCGCTCAGGCCTAACGATAGCACCCTTGATGTCGCCTATCATCACTCTATAGCATTTACATCCCCCAAATGTCCCATTCTCGTCCACGAATCCCTCGATCTCTATGGAGTCGGCTTCAGATTGGGTGAAAGGCGCTGCAAGTTTTAGGTTTAACGTACCTGGAGACGGATCAAAACCCAGCTTAAGGTTGAACTGCTTTCTGTATCCATCCCTTGAAATGTAGTACTGGCCTTCGCCTAGTCCGGTGATGATCTTTCCCTTGAGCTTTGTCGTGCACACGTTAATTATTCTCCTTTCATCTGCCTCTTTCTACTAACTCGTGGCTTTGGGGAGAGGCAAGAAACCTTAATTTGCTGCTATTAAAGCTCTGTCAGGTCTGAGAACTTCAAATTACCCCTCAGAGGGTTGATTGCATGGAGTTTAGTAGTATAAATAGCTTCGAATAAGTTTTGGGCATTTAAGAAGTATCTTTTGCTCTTGTAATTGCATTGTCGCTTCCTTGTGATTATCCTGATAGCGGCCCATTCAAAAACCTCAAAATCTAGAAGGAAGGATTACTCCTTAATTCCAAAAGGAATAAATAGCTTAATGGAAAAAAGGAAATAATACTAAAAAACCTAGGAGGATAAAGATGGCAAAAAATGTGTTCGCATACTGGATTGGGCTTTGGGTAGCGGCTATTGTTATTTTGATAGTCTCTGCCCAAATGTGAGTCAAGTTAGCCCGTGAGCCAGGCGTGAATAGCGAGCCTCTGACGAGCTGAAGGGGCTCAAAATGCCCTCCTGGCATCACGATATTTGTCTATTCAAGCGGGGCCAGAGAACATATGAAGACAGTGATAGTCGATTGTCATAAAGAGGTTTTACCTTACTGGTTCAATGAATACCTGAGACTGAAACTTCCGCTAGTCGAGGTTAGAATTGATCAGCACCATGACATGAACCATGAATGCCCAGTTTTGCCTGCAAGAGAAGGAAGACAAATTCTAAAATACTTTTCTGAAATAATGCCCTATATATTAGAATACACCAAAATAGAAATAAATGAAGCGAATTTTACCTGTCCTGCATTTCATTATGGGATTATAGGAGCCATGTACCATTTTAACCCAAGAGGCGAGGAAATAGAAGCCTATGGAAGGGTTTCAGGCTCTGAATTCACAGACGCGCCCAAAACAAAGAGTGAAGCTGTATCGATCGGAGGAAAAATAAGAAATCGTATCCTGTGGGACAAGGCTCAAACTGAGTTGAGAATCAGGGGCGGAAAGTCAATTCCAGTTTCTAAGAAAATAACAATGGAAGAATTTAGAAGAGACATTGAGGAGCGCAGTTTTCCGGTAGTGATCGGTTTTGATCTGGACGGCATATATGGGATTGGAGAGCATAAGGCAATCGAGGAAGTGCTGGAAAAAAGACTCCGAAGAGTCGAGCGCCTGTTGGAGTGTGTTTCTTCGCCTGCCTTTGCCTGTATTGCTCGTTCCCAGACCCCGAGGAGATATGTGCCCAGGGAAATGGTGGATGGCCTACAGGAAGCTGCAACTAATCTCATTCAAACGATCTACACTTAAGATTGAATGCTTTAACTTGCTGACTAAACACTATGCCAAGGACCAATTATAATATACTGTATACGGATATCGATGAAGGTTTGCGAGTTCTCGAAACCACTAAACTATTGAACCAAGCTTCAATGGCTTTGGCATTAATTTGCCATTCATGAGATTCCTGAAGGAAATGAACAACGGCTCTGGCAAATCATCCATTTTAAAAAGACCGCTTTCTGTAAACTCCGCGTCTGAGGTCTTCAATTCGCCTGAAGCCCAATCTGAACGGACCCGGACTGTTATGTAGTGGTTATCCTGCGCTATATCCTCGGTAAATCCCAGGACTTCCAGATTTTCTATCTCCGTCCCGATTTCTTCCATCGTTTCGCGGCGTGCGGTATCGAGGACTGATTCACCAAACTCGACATGACCGCCTGGCGGAGACCATGTTCCAAAACCGTACGACCCTGAACGCTTAACCAGGGCGACTTTGTCTCCTTTCCATACCAGTACTCCAACTCCTACTTTTACCGGCATTCGCTCCATTAATCTCCTTTCAATTGTCCTTTGCATCCAACGAACTTATTGTCTACTCATCTTTAGACTATTGATCTCTCGATCGATCCGTTTCTCCTCCTCGGTCAGATCAGGCTCCTCCATCTCATCTACTGCCTTCCTAATTACTACCCCTACCATTATGCCCTTTAGAAAGGCATGGCGCTCCTCTTCATCGATTGTTTCTACGACCCGGTTCATGTACCGTTTCAGAGTCGTTCCAGCGATCGACCGAAAGGCATTGAGTTCGTCCAAAACAACTCTTTGCTCATCCTGAGAGAAACCGAAGCCCTCCAGAAAGGCTATTAGATCTTCATCATTCCCGCTCATGGCCTGGAGAATTGTCTTAGTTGTAATTCTTCTTTTTCGTATTTCGAGATCGACATGAGACATTAAGTGGATAGAGCCAGTGGTTCCGTATGTAGCAGTAGAATGCGGAGCATAGGATAAAAATTAATTGAAACCTGAGTTTGCCTCTATTAAAATTGCACAGGGCCAGAGCTTCCCCAAAAGTGAACGAATAGTTTCCGAGTTATATGGGTTTGCGAAGGTTGTCTTGTGCAAAGCAGATCCAGAACGGAATTTGTGTAAAATGGCTTTGATCTAGCACCGATGGCTCCGAGTTATCGTAAGAATGAATCCGACAATTTTGCAACCCACCAGGAATATGTTGGGATTATTGTCGGATTAGAGGCCTGGACATGATTGCTAAACGCCTTCTGCGGCTTCAATCTTCTCAAGTTCGTTCATCTCAGACCTCCTAAGATCCTGGAGGCTTGTAAGCAGACAATCTATCTGCTCAATCCTGCGAACAACTTCATTCTTTGATACCATCAATCTAACCTCCGATAAGGCTTGAAGTCTTGTTCATTATCCAATACTATTCAGTGCCCTTCGCATAACAACTTGCATTTTGCAACGAATCTCGATTATTCTCATCCAAACCATGTATTTCTAATTCAGAAGGATCAACGTATCCTTATTAATTATTTACGAACAAAAAACCCTTAACAAAAATCTCGTGATTACCTGGTATCTCAACCCATTCAAGGCTTAAAATCTTGTAATTTACAGATATCCTCGATATCTCTATCCAGGGACGGGGTCGAGTATGTCAGGGAAAAGTCTATTGTCTGATGTTCGTATCAATCATTTGAAAAGTACACGACTATAGAAGTGTTCAGCAATTCTAATCGGTATTTCGGGCAATAGAAACAAGCAAGTGGGTCCAAAGTGTAAGTTGTTCCGCAGTCTTTGATACATAGACGAAAAAAATCGGGATTAGTAGGAGGGAGGTGAAGAGTGGATAATTCAGAAGAGGAGAAGAATATCCTTCTCTCCTCTCTAATGTATGGATAGACTTGATGATCTATTAGTTTTTCGGAATAGCGAAGTTATCTATACAGCCTAAACCGACAACTGCAAACCGGTATGCTGGCTTGGAAATATGAATTATGTTAATCCTTCGAGCGGTAAATACTGCTAATTACGACACCTCAAACCTCAAGAGGTTTTCAATTTTCGGAATCAAAGGAATGTTTAGCCCCGGAAAGGGGCTAGATCTCCTGGATCTCATCCTTAGTGGCAATCTTCACTCCCTTGGCGCTCAAAGACTGTTTTGCCTTTGGAAGGTCGTCCACCCTCAGGATCAGCATGGCACGCTCTGCTTTGGCCGTTACGAAGGCGTAGGCATAGTCCACGTTGATCTTGTTGGCTCCCAATGTGTCGACTATCTCGTAAAGCCCTCCGGGAGTATCCTTCATCTCCACGGCCAGAACGTCCGTCGCTGAGACTGTGAATCCACTATCGTGAAGAACCTTGTATCCCTTGTCAGGGTTGTCAACTACCATCCTTATGACCCCGAAGTCTCCCGCCTCAGCTATGGTCATTGCCCTTATATTCACGCCCGCGTCCGAAAGCGTCTTTGAGACCTTGGCCATCCTTCCAGGCCTGTTCTCAACAAAGAGCGATATCTGCTTGATCTCAGCCATCTACGAACCTCCTCCGCCTTTCCTAAACCTTCCTGTTATCGATAACTCTCTGAGCCTTGCCCATGGATCTGGGTATTGTTCCCGGCTCTACAAGCTCCACACCAGCAGCGATGTTTAGCACACTCTTTAATTCTTTTGCGACTTTCTTCTTCAGGGACATTAGATCGCCGATCTTGTCGCTGAACCCTTTTTCGGTAATCTCAACACGAACGGTCATCACGTCCAGAGGTCCTTCGCGACCTACAACTATCTGGTAATGATCGCCGACCTCCGGGATTTTCATAAGCACAGACTCCACTTGGCTCGGGAATACGTTGATGCCGCGGATGATCAGCATGTCATCTGCGCGACCTAATATTCTCATGATCCGGGGGTGCGTTCGGCCGCATTCACAAGGCTCGGAGTTGAGGATGGTCAGATCCCCTATCCTGTACCTGATCAGAGGCATGGCAAACTTGTGAAGGGTTGTGACCACCAGCTCTCCGTTCTCTCCCACCTCAAGCTGCTCGCCTGTCTTTGGATCGATGGTCTCTATCAGGAATAGGTCTCCCCAGATGTGGATGCCGTTTTTCTCTTGGCACTCAGTGCATAGGGGGCCGCTTAGCTCGCTGGTTCCATAGATGTCGTAAGCATTTATTCCCGTGGCGTCCTCGATCCTCTTGCGAGTCTCCTGCGACCAAGGCTCTGCACCGAAGATGCCCGTCTTGAGCTTGGTATCGTTTCTGATGCTAACCCCCATTTTATCCGCTACCTCAATCATGTGCAGGAAATATGAGGGCGTGCAGGCTATGGCCGTGGACCCGAGGTCCTGCATCAGCTCGATCTGGCGCTCTGTACTCCCCACGCCCGTAGGCAGGACGGTAGCACCAATTCTTTCCGCACCGTAGTGCAACCCCAGGCCCCCTGTGAAGAGGCCGTAGCCGTACCCGACCTGGACGACGTCCCCGCGGCCAAGGCCAATAGAGGTCAGGGCTCTTGCCAAGGACTCGGACCACGAATCGATGTCATCTTTGGTGTATCCGACCACGGTTGGCTTTCCAGTGGTGCCGCTGGAAACGTGATACCGGACAACGCGGTTCATGGGGAGACTGAACATGCCGGTGGGGTAGTTGTTGCGCAGATCGACCTTTTTGGTAAACGGCAGCTTGCTTAGGTCGCTGAGCTGCTTGATATCGTTAGGCTCAACGCCTGCCTCCTTGAACCTCTGCCTGTAGAATGGAGAGTGGTCATAAACGTAGCGTGTTATCGACTTAAGCCGATCTTCCTGGAGTGAGTGTAGATCTTCCAGAGGCATGCGCTCGATGTGCGGATCCCAGTAACCTGACATGGAAATCAACCGCGGACCATGAGGCTATCGATGGATAAAGCTTTTTGGATGCTCAATTTGTTAAGGTTCATGAATCCTGCCCTGGCTCCGTCAGGCTGTGAAGATGCTGACGGAGGCCGTGGAAGAGTTCTTCTGATCCGTCTCACTATCCTTTGATACAGAGACGGTAAAGCGAGCTAAGCAATGGTTTAAGGATGTTCTGGACACAGTAAAATGATGCAAAAAATGTTAGAGTTAAGGTGGACAGGTGCTCAGGTAGAACAATCTCAAACTTTTACTCCAAAGATCTCTTCTAGCGACGCCTTGGCCTTCTTCATCACTTCCATGGGGCACGTCTTGTAGGCCTTCATCAGGTGGTCAACAACTCTGGCGTCTCCCAGCTCCCCCAGGCTCCAGGCAGCCCAGGCACGGATCTCCTCTTCATCCTGGCCGAACATTACCTCGACCAAAGGATCTAGTGCAGCAGTTTGACCTATCTCGCCTAGTGTTGTTACAGCAGAGATCCTCACGCCAGAATCCTCGTCCTTCAGAGCGCCCAAGGCCAGATGGCATGCCTGCTCTCCTCGTACCTTACCAAGAGACTTGAGGGACTCAGCCCTAACCGTTGCTTCGGCGTCTTTCAGAGCGAGAGCTAGAGATTCCACGACCTGTTGGCTGTCGAACTCTCCCATGAAGGCTATACATCTCCTTCTGA
Source organism: Methanotrichaceae archaeon (assembly GCA_041494285.1). Classification (GTDB taxonomy): domain Archaea; phylum Halobacteriota; class Methanosarcinia; order Methanotrichales; family Methanotrichaceae; genus Fen-7. The sequence goes on along the minus strand of JBGQAL010000085.1, from coordinate 1,727 downwards.
CCTCAACGTCATCATCTGTCAGGAGGCAAGCTACTCCGGTCAAAGCAGCCTCATACTTGAGTTTGGCGAGACCAGTTACAGCCATTCCCCGTGTTTCTGGCTCTGGCGCTTTGAGAAGCTCCATCAAGGCCTCTGCTGCTCCAAGGTTGCGCAAGGCGACCGAGGCTCTGAGCCTGACGTCCTTTGAGCTATCCTTCTGCATTGCCTGGACCAGGTAGGGAGCGGCCCCGGCATCTCCCACTGCCTCCAGGGCAGCAGCACACCACTCGCGAACAACGTAGTCTGAGTCGTTTTGCATTACTTTGCTCAGCGACTCTACAGCTCTTGGGTTGCCTATCTTCCCTAAAGCCCATGCCGCCTTGTATCTTAGATCTGAGAACTCGCCATTTTCAAGAGCCTCAACCAGAGCATCAATGGTCTCGTCTCCGATCTTCACCAGGGCCCAGGCGGCCTTCTGGCGCTCGAAGTAATCGTCGCTGTGGCCGAGCTTATGAACAAGCTCAGAGATAGAATCCATGAGGATTTTTAACCCGGCATTCGCTCTTAAGCTTTTGCTGGCAAGATTGTTTTAGCGAATCCTGTTTGGACTAATCGTGATTTCCCAGGTGCGTCTGTGAAGGAATAGCCGCAGCACAACAGCCAGGATAGAATTATATCTACCTCCTGGTGAGATCATTCACATGACTGAATTTCGGGGCTTTGATGATGGAGTGTCTCTTTGGTCCAGTGTTGTCCCGGCGCTTGGGCTTATCCTTGGGTGTGGATCTGCTCAAATACAAGACTTGCAACCTGGACTGTGTCTACTGCGAGCTGGGAAGAACTTCCAGCCTGACTAAGAGGAGAGATAGATTCGTCTCTCCGGAAAAGGTGCTCAGGGAGATCGAGTCCCGGTCAGAGGGGGACTTCGACCACCTCACTTTTGCGGGATCCGGTGAGCCGACTCTCAGCTCTGACCTTGGAGAGATAATACGCCGCTCCAAAGAGATAGTTGACGTTCCTATGGCGGTGATAACCAACAGCACTCTTTTGACCAGCCCAAAGGTTAGATCTGAGGTAGCTGAGGCCGATGTTGTTCTTCCGTCTCTTGATGCCGTCACACAGTCGACCTTCGAGAGGATCAACCGGCCAGCGAAGGATTTGAAGCTTGAAGAGATAATAGAAGGCCTCCGGGCATTTAGATCCGAGTTTTCAGGAGAGATCTGGCTGGAGGTCATGCTGGTCAAGGACGTGAACGACAGCGAGGCTGAACAGATCGCCAGAGCGGTGGAGTTGATAAAGCCGGATAGGGTTCAGCTGAACACTGTGGTCAGGGTCCCGGCCGAGCCAGTGCTTCCTTTGGATGAATCGGAGATGATGAACATACTCGGCGTCTTCGTGGATGCAGAGATCATCCCAGACTGGGACTGGAGCGTGCCAAAGAAACAGGAGGCAAAGTTCCTGGAGATCACGGCCGACCGACCGTGCACCTTATACGAGATCGCGGAACTGGCTGGCTTTGATAAGAACACGACGGTCAAGTACGCCATAATCCTGGAACGCGAAGGAAAGATCAAAAGACGTCTACTTAAAGGAAAGTATCATTTCCAGACATCCGTCTCATGACCGATTGATTCGATTGAGGACTAATCGGTCGTGTATGTCTATAATTGATAGGATTTATATATCTTGAGTTTGATTCCCCCTCATGTGGGAGTAGTTACGCAATCGGATCTAGATGCATCAGCATT
>JBGQAL010000009.1:0-34220 GCA_041494285.1 Methanotrichaceae archaeon | reverse complement strand
GTGAGGATCTTGTAACCTGAATGGGCAATGCCGACCCTGCGGCTCGAGTACCATTCGGAAGTCTCCTGTTTATGAACAACGGCTTTAATTCCGCACTTCACCGCCTCATCTTCCCAAAGCCCTACAGATGCGAGCAAAGGAGAAGTGAATACTACACTAGGCACAGTCCTGTAATCGGTTGTTAGCGTGTTGCCGTTAATCATGTTCCTCGCTGCAGTCCTGCCATCCATCGTTGCAACAGGAGAGAGCGGTTTTCCTCTTGCGTTGGCGTCTCCAGCTACGTAAACGGACGGGTTCGAAATGCTCTGTAGATGCCGGCTGATCGCTATTCCCTTTTCGTCGACTGACACTTCCCCTGCTTTCAGGTCGAGGCTCTCGATGTTCGGTACTCTTCCTGCTCCATGCACGACCATCTCTGCTTCAAATATGTGCTCACCGTCCTTGCCTGCATGAACGAGCAGTTGGTCTGGACCATCCTCAACCGATTTAACAGGCATGTTTGTGTGAATCTCGATTCCCGATGCCCTAAGGGCTTTCACAAGGATATCAACCAAGAATGGGTCGAAATTCTTCAATACTCGACCACTCCTGTGCAGGATCGTAACCGTCGCTCCAGCACTGGCTGCAACGTGCGCAAATTCAAAGGATATGATTCCGCCACCGACGAAGATGATTCGGTTGGGAATGGCTTTCATTGCGAGGAAATCATCGCTAGAGCTAACTAACCTCTTGCCTGGAATGCCAAGTCTCCGGGGGGCTGCGCCAGTCGCGATGCCGATGAACCGGGCGGTCAACGTCTTATCTCCGACCTGAAGAGTGTTCCTTCCGAGAAATCGAGCGTGACCGCAGTATGCGTCCAACCCTCTTTCTGCGTATGTTCTGCTTCGCGTTGAGGGGACTGGGTCTGTGAAAGTTCGCTTGAAGCTCATCAGTTCAGGCCATTTGATGCGAATGTCTCCATCGATTCCCTTGTTCTGCATGGATTTCGCTCTAGTAATTACTTCTGCGGCACCTACCAAAACCTTCTTCGGGATACATCCTTTCACGGCACATGTTCCGCCAAAGGGGAGTTCGTCGGCTATGGCAACTTTCCATCCCGCACGTCGAGCCTCATGTGACATGGCGGTGCCTGCATTACCCGTGCCGATCACGATTAGATCATAAGTTCTCTCGGATCCGTCCATTCGTATCTCTCGTGGTCCAGTTCGATGCTTTGTGAGATCTATACCAGTTCAGTATAGGTTCAATCTTATTTTCATTCATTGACACTGCAGCTAAGGGTACACAATCCTCAATTATTTGCAGGATAGCAGGTTTTTAGTTCAACTCTCTCCGTTCTAAACGCACTCACGATTCATGAGCCCTTTGACCCGACGATCGATCAGTAGAAAGCCCAAGAACGTTTCCGAATCATGATGGAACTCATACAGCCGAGCAGAGTTACCTTTTTAGCACATCAATTATCTCATTTATATCAGGTAGCTGCTTAAGCCCATATATCCTGGAAAAGCTATACTTCCCTGCTCGTCTACTAGAATATTGGCCCTCTCCGAAAACCCCTCTTTTTCTCTCAAAATGCCGTATATCTGTGCCACTCCACCATGCGACCAGAAGTTGGCGAGAATAGGTGTGTCAACAATTCCTAGACTCTCAGCCCAAGCCTTTTTGCAGGGAACGGAATCAACGCTAATTCCAACAGCGACAGAATTCAGCGAGCCAAAGTTTGCCTTGTTATCCTCCAGGGATCTTATCTGCTTTGCGCATACTGAGGTCCAGGCCAGAGGATGGAACGACAGGAGAACTCTCTTCCCAAGATGTTCTGAAAGCTTGAAGGTTTTGCCGTTCTGATCCTGCAATGAAAAATCCACGGAATTTTCGCCTGTTTTTTTTCTGTCTGTCATAGCACTTACCTCATTCTATATGCGCAGCTCAAAAATATAAAAGCATCGTCGACGCTTAACCACAGACGACATTAATGAATATTGGTCACTGGAGACATATTGACCAGCAATCGTATTTAATTATAAGTGTAGGACTTACGCACTTGGCAGAACCTTTTTATATATCATAGTCTATATTAAGACTTGCAAATAAGAGGAATATGGCTGAACTTGAATCCTGCCGAGTGCGATGATCTTGATTAAATGTACGAATCCAAGAGATAGAGATACCGCCAGAAGGATATCAGAAAAAGTTCAATAAAGATTATAGTTCAGGGATGAAGGGATTTAAATGAAGGAGAGGAATTATCGTCGGGGTCTTTTTTGTGCTTTGTTGATAGTGGTATTTCTCGGCTCAGTCCAGGCCATTACCACCGAAGATCTTTTGCGTGCAGGAAATGCACAAGGCTCGCAACCTATCTCATCTATAGTGGCAGGGGCCACGAACCAACCGCCTTTGGCCAAGAGTCTGACGCCAGATCAAGAAGGTCCGCTAACAGCAGGCTCGACAATCATTTGGACGGGCAATGCTTACGATCCAGATGGAGATAAGCTGTTGTATCAGTTCTGGTTGAATGGGCCAATTACAGGAAATACCTGGAAATCGATGACCGGCTGGAAGGAGAATAATACATGGAACTGGACTACCAGCCCGATCGATAGCGGCGTAAATATCATAGACATGCGCATAAGGGATGGACGCCATGCGGCACCTTGGGGATATGATAGCCATATTAGCGCTGAATATGATATTAACAACACCGTGGGTATTGGCGGCAGCATGAGAACAAACTCCAAGCCGTCTCTGATTAGCGTCAAATCGGACAGACAAAGCCCTCAAGACAAAGGCACAAAGGTGACCTGGACTGCAAAAGGCTCTGATCCAGATACGGATACGATTGTTTACCAGTATCTTCTCAAAGGGCCTTCAACCGAAGATCAATGGTTGCCTATGACTACTTGGACCACAAACAATGTCTGGATATGGGATACAGGTCAGTCAAAGGCTGGAATATACATGATAGAAGTCAGGATAAGAGATGGATACCATGCAGATGTAGAGAATTCAGATGATTATGAGATGGTACCATATGTCGTATTGCAGAAAGGAATAATCGAGTAAAACGGCGGCAGCCCACCCGCATAGCAAGCTGCGGGGCATCCAAGGCGCTGCCGCATGAAATTGGAACCAGGTCAGGCTGATCCAAACCCAAGTTGAATACGCATGCCCTTTAGCCCAGCCGCAGCGAGCTGCGAGACTTTACGCTATAAAATAAATTTCGCCTTAAAAAGATGACTTTACTCGTAAACTAGTGCGGGATTCCCGTCCCCCGCATTGAATTAGTTCGTTGCATAGCTATTTCTTGAGATAACCTCCTAAATTGCCTACTAGTAAGTTGAATCGAAATTAATGACTTGCACACAACATCTTTTTTCTAGCTCGTAACCATCCTGGAGAGAGTCCACCATAGCTTCTAGTCGTGGAGCACGACCCCCCTGCTTACGAGGACGCCACGGGGATGCATAACTTATAATAATAAAATGATTATGATATAATACTCCAAGAGAGGATTCCTATTTACTTGCGCTGCAGGGCGTATTATCAGCTAGTACTTATATTCTAACCCAATATATGAATATTGTGAAGAAGGTGATTATCTGAAGTACATTGAGATCGAGATTTCGGGACGAGGTAAAGCTGTCGCTGAGATTGATGATCGAAATCCAATGGTAGCAGCAAAGTTCTACCAGAGGCTGCCAATCGAGGCAAAGGCTAATTTGTGGGGAGAGGAAGTCTATTTCGAGGTACCCTTTGCGCTGGAAGATGAGAATCCATCGCCTACGGCTAAAAGTGGCGACATATCCTATTGGTCACCCGGATCAGCCTTCTGCATCTTCTTCGGTCGGACCCAACCGTATTCTCCTGTGAACCACTTGGGAAGGGTGATTGAAGGACTGAATCTATTCGAGAGTGTATTGAACGGTGACAGGATAGTGTTAAGTAGAAAGTAGCTCATGATAGATCGAGAAATCGCGGTCGGGAAAGAACATACTAAAAATTAATGTTAAAACGATCGCTTAGATGAAGGTGCTGATATGGCAGAGGTTTTGGTGATATATCATTCTAGGACAGGAAACACTGCTAAGATGGCAGAGGCGATAGGAACGGGAGCCAGATCATCTGGAGTCGAGGTATCAGTCAAAAAGGTTGGAGACATAAGCCTGAAGGATCTGTTATCAGCCGGTGGAATTATAATAGGTTCTCCCACCTACTACGGACAGATGGCTTCTGAAATTAAGCAGCTCTTCGATAGCTCATCTACTGTGCGCGGTCAGTTGGAGAACAAGGTTGGGGCGGCTTTCACATCGTCCGGCAGCTCCGAAGGAGGGAATCAGACTACCCTTCTCTCCATAATCCAAGCCATGTTGATACACGCCATGATAGTCGTCGGCGATCCCATGGAGGCGGGCGGCCATTACGGAACGGTTGCCGTGGGGGTGCCGGATGAGAAAGTTCTGGAGGCATGCAGACTGCTCGGGCTCCGGGTGGGCAATCTTGTGAAGAAACTCTCGGCGTGAAGGGTATCAATATCGCGAGTGGATACCTAGGATGAAAGAAGTAGAGCTCTCAAAGAAAGGGGGCCTGATGGAGCCGCTAACGGAGACCGCAAGAAAGATAGACAGCATGGAGATCAGAGGAGCAGGAAGGATTGCCAGGGCGGCAGCTGCTTCTCTCAGAGATTTGGCACAGCTTGATGTCCAAAGCCTCGATGAGTTCAACTCCCGGATCAAAGGGGCGGCAGAGATCCTGTTGGCCACAAGACCAACCGCGGTATCATTATCTAATGCTATTCGAATGGTCACTCGCTACCGTGCGAATGATGTAGAAGAGGCAAGGCACGCTGTTGTATCGAACGCTGACAGATTCATCGAGAACTCCGAAAAGGCTGTCGAAAAGATAGGAGAGATCGGGAGCCGCCGGATAAGAAAAGGGGATACGGTTCTGACACACTGCAACTCTCAGGCAGCACTTTCCATAATTCAGGCCGCTCACAAAGCCGACAAAACGATTAAAGTAATAGCCACAGAGTCCCGGCCAAGGTGGCAGGGACGCCTGACTATCGGGATGCTTGAGGATATGGGAATAGAAACCGAGCTCATAGTCGATTCAGCGGTCAGGAGCGTCATGAACGATGTGGATCTCGTCGTTGTCGGTGCTGACGTCATAACTGCCAACGGTTCTTTGGTCAACAAAATAGGCACTGCCCAGATCGCCCTCTGCGCACATGAGGCCAGGACCAGTTTCGTGGTGGCTGCTGAGACCTACAAGTTCAGCCCCCAGACCATTATGGGAGAACTTGTAACCATCGAGGAGCGCGATCCCAAAGAGGTGTTTCCAGACATATCCAAGTTCAGGCATGTGAGGGTGCGCAACCCGGCCTTCGATGTCACTCCACACAGCTACATCGACGTCATTTGCACGGAAGTTGGCGCCATTCCTCCGGAGATGAGCTACCTCATAATAAAAGAGAGACTGGGGTGGGATATGGACGAAGCAACCTCAGTATTCGGCCCTTCTGGAAGCAAGAAAGAGTGCTGCGATTGCGATTAACACTCCTGGTCCAGGTGTCTTTACCGGGCCGGTTTTGTTTGCCCGAGACCCTGACCCGTTGGACTGAATCGTGGCTGAATTGTTCAAAGATGCATTCAAAGACGCATTGATTGCCTTTTTGGGAGCTTCGACAATCGCGTACGCAGTTCTCCAGCTGTAAGGCGCGTCCTGGGCATAGACGCCGACCTGAAAAGAGTAGTTGCCCGAAGCAATGTTCCCTGCCATTATAGTGCAGTTGTAGATGCGGCTACCAGTGGCAACTATGTACCGCAAACCACCTGGAGCCTCTGCAGATAGTCCTTTGGTCGTGTTAAATTTGAAAATGGGCTCTGCAAAAGCTCCGCTGCCTCCCGCGCTCCTGATGATGACTGTGAAGTTCGCCTCAGTGTTTTGGGCCACTTTAATCTGAGATACGTCAACCACCTTGAAGTAGGAGTTTGCGCTGGCCTGTCCCGCCAGCAGCAGTAGCAGCGAAATTAGCAAAATCCCTTTCATGACTTGTCTCTTATACCGCAAATTATAAATCTCTTGCGGAAGATACCATAATAGGAATAATTAATCTAAGATAAAAATTGGTTGCATTGATCGTTCAAGCAACCGGTTAATTCGTGCACTGGTCAATTAAGCTATTGTATGCCTTAACCCATTCCAGGTGGAACGCCACTGAGATCGCCGCCCATGCCTATCTTGTCCTTATATTCACGCACATCGACGAACTTTGGTCTTCCACCCACAGTGGCTGGTTTCTGTGTCGCTGTCGTGTTTACGGCAGCCACTTGAGTCGTGGTGCTTGTTGCTGACGCATTAGGGGTTCCTTGAGCCGCCGTGGACTGGGTCACCGCTGGTGCAGTCACTGTTGCCTGTGTATAATCAGTTATTTCTGGGTTAACCAATGTGGCGCTGAAATCACCACGAAGAGATATGGTTCCCTTGCTCACCTCGAAGAACTTGCCGCTGAAGGCATCATTGGCAAAAGTTCCATTTAACCATTCTGATACCTGCTCTTTTCCTTCCAAAGAGGTTACCACCAGAGCGACGGTATCACCGTTGACTGATCCAATGGCGACCGCATTCCAGGCAGCCCCTGCTTGAGGCTCGTACTTGGCTTGCCCGAATAGATCTCCACCATCCTGTTGGAGCGCCATGGTAATCTGCTCCTCCTTTTTTATTCCAGTTATGGACCAGATGCCCTTCATCTTGGCAATTTCGGAAGCTGCCTTTGCAGTCTCAGAAGCATTGCTCTTTGGAACGGCTGGAGCGCTGGCGTTGGCAACATTAGAGCTGTTATTGCCCAGGTTGACCGTGGGCTTCTCCATGCTCAAAGACGCAGTTTTGTTCTCCACGATCTTACTCGTATTGTTATCTGGACTCTTGGCTAAGGATAGTCCTGCCGTGATGATGAACACGAGTAGTAAGGAGAGAACGTAATATTTCATGCTCAACTATTAACCTCCATTATCTCTTCTCGCTATTTCGGCTGTAGGCATTTTTATCGTCATTTGTCTACAGTGCTCCCAATCTAGCACTTCCTATTTATAAGCTTTTCACTCGACTAATGAAATCTCCCTCGGATCTTGTTGAACAACAGAATAGGACATTGACCGAAAGTTGTCATAATTGATTTTCATGAACTATATTCATCTAAATATTGTACGTATATTGATGATTAAGTTCCATATTGGAAAGAATCCTGAAGTTATCGAAGATAACTTCAGTGCTTCCATGTTAGCCTTTAGAATGGCCCAAGATCAAAAAACCCTGAAATCGAATTCCGATCTATTGATATTCCATAGTTTCAACTATTCATTGTGGATACCCTCGAAAATCTGTCCGAGCAGGAGAAGAAGATGTTGCTGGAATCTTCTTCAGGACTGGACAGGATAATGCTTCTGCTTCTACTTGATTCAGGCCTCGATGTTGAGGATCTGACTGAAACGAAAACTTCGGACATCGACCTTGGGAGTGGAACAATCTTAATCCGATCCACGGGAGAGAAGAAAAAAATCTCGCCGGAAGTAATGGCCGAGCTCAGGGATTATCTGGAAATCCGACCTGGCTATGTCTATCTATTCGAGGGAAGGTGCGGTAAGCCTATGACAGGCAAATGGAAAAGGTGCTTTTTGGAAAAGCGAATTAAAGGTGCGACGGGCAAGAGCTCAGAAAATGGATAAGCACTGGAGGACATTATGAAGCACTCAGAGGGCAGTTTGGGATGGGTTTTCGTTCAGGAGAATGGACGATGGAGAGCCCCCGTGACATATATTCGTGATCTGCACCGGGATAAGGACCTACAAAACCCAATTTGCTTAATCGCTTGATTAGCTCACGTCTTGAAACTGGCACGAGCTTATTCGACAATTGAAACCGGCTCCGCAGACACGTTAATAACATGGCCGCCGATAGGAGGTATTGGATGTCCCAATCTTAGCTTCAATGCTATCCAGCCCTCTATGACGCTCTGGAGTTCCTTGCGGCATTCCTCCAGGGTTTTGCCCGTGGCCCATACGCCTTGCAGCTCGGGAACCTCTCCATAGAAGGGTTCAGGGTCATCGATGATCTCGTAAGTAGCTTTATCCATCGCTGCCTGGATGTATTCCGCAAACATCGATTGATTATTATCATTACCAGGATAAATCCCTTCGCTTAAAAGGGCCCGCGTGCACTCTAACGGTCTGGAAGCCCCAGGCTTCCGCTCGTGGTCCCGGCGCCTCATACCTTTTGTGTGAAGGAGGCCGGAAGAAACAGTGCTCACTTTGAATTAGCAAGAATCATTTAGCTGTCTGTTTTCTGCGGAAATTTCGATTGAGGATAGAATGACACGAGTTGTTAAACAATTCGCTCAATCTAGGATTCTATTTCTTTTCGGCAAGAAGCTCTTGGACCTTGACTTTCAGCATGGGCAAATCAGTGGTAACCGTATCCCAGATTTCGTCTAAATCCAATCCAAAATATTGATGCACCAATACATTCCGCATGCCTACAATGCCTTTCCAGGGAATCTCTTGGTGGTTCTTCATTACAGAATCAGACAATTGGTTTGCGGCCTCGCCTGCGATCTGAATATGATGGATGATCCATATCTGTATAAGTTCCTCTTCGTAAAATGCCTTTTCTCCTTTTGCAGCATATTTCTCGATATTCGTAAGAGCTTCCAGAATATCCATGAGCCACGCTCGATTATCCCTCAAAGCGCCACCGCCTCATTTAGCACGCGATCCCTAACGCGCTCTCGAAGGCCGCGGTCGCTTACTACATCCACCTTGACTCCCAAAAGCTCCTCAAGCTCTTGTATCAGAGCTGCATGCCCCAGCAGGGTCGTTCCTCGCTCGAACTCAACTAGGAGATCTATATCGCTTTTAGAATCGGCATCACCTCGTGCCACTGAGCCAAAGACACGCACGTTGTGAGCACCATGCTTGGCAGCGATTTGGAGGATCTCATCACGCCTTGATCTCAGGAGGTCGTTAAGATTCATTTGCGACACAATTATGTCTTTTGAATAGATCAAAGCTTCGAGCCCCAAGGAGAAGACAGGTTTAGAGACATTCATAATATGCAACCGCCCGCTGTAAAATTAATCGCCAAGATTGGACCACATTACGGTCGTTCCCATCCACCGATCTTGCTGCTTTGCCCGTTGCCGCTCGTGGTCCCGTCGCCTGTCGGCAGGCCATCCGCTAGGCGGGCTCGCTCGTGCCTGGAGCAGCACCGAAGTCCGCTTTGGCGGGCTGGGCTGAACCATCGGACCGGGGCCGCCGGGAGGACGCGGCGTGGGAGAGATAGTGAATCCTGTCTGGCAGAAGATCATTTGCAGACGATTTATTTTTAAAAAAATCGTACCCAATAGGATCTACGATATCTAAATATCCTTAGCGATTCACTAATTAAAATAATTTCTTTTGAATGTTACCTTCTTTTGCTTTGCTCGCCCATCCCAGATAGGGTTCAATTTTAGAAACATATTTAATGTATCCATGATGAGGACATTTTTGCTCGATGTGACGAGTTCCATTCTTAAAATCTCTCCATCGAAAATGCACTCTCTTTTGCACCTTGGACATGTAGTATCTATTACCTTTTCGGATTCATTCGGTATTCCCGAGTTTCTTCCATCGCTAGAGATATGAATTGAATTCTTCGATTTCTCTGATGAGTTATCTGTCTTATCATTGACCATTGTAAAGACATTAGCAAGCTCAGCTTGCGCCTCTTCTGGGGTTCGCCCCCAGGCATGACACCCTGAGATGGCAGGAATATATGCTACGAAGGTGCCGTTATCCTCCGGGCGAATCACCACAGTGTAATCATGAAGACGCTTCATTAGGAATTATTCTTGTTTGTCTGGATATAAAGCTACCTGGCGACGCCTGGAATAGCATCATCTCAATTCTTGCAGCTTTTCGCGCAGGCCTCGGAAAAGGATGGAGGTTCGCCATTACTCCTCGCAGATAGTTATAACCAAACAATCACTGATCGAGCCACAAAGGGACAAAATGTACAAAGAACGCACAGAGACCTTTCAGGCAATGGATAGCAAATATTTTTAAATCAAGATAGAGAGCATAAAATATTATCGCGAATAATAATCAAATAAAAATTTTCAATCTCACTCCATATATATCGCCGGCCTCCCCGGCTCTGCCTGCTTGATCTTGCCCTTGGGGTCCTCGCCCGCCTTGTCCGCAGAATAGACCTCCACAGGAACGCCCCAACGCAGATTCAAGATATGCCTTCTCCGGCTCAGAGTCTCGAACTCGTCCAGACTCAGCGCCTCAGCGCCGAGCGAGTGCGCCGCCTTGGCAAGCTTCTGGGCATATTTCGGTGAGTCTTTTCTTAGTACCACCTAAATATTAATTCCGCGTCGGCGACAATACTCTTCCAGGCTTACTGCTTCCTTCTTGTGTTTTTTTGCGCGCTCCCTAAGAGGATCAGAATATTCAGATTCCGCCCCCTCCTCTAAGCCTGCAATCTCCTCGTCTGTGAAGGGTTCCTCATTGGCTGGAAGTAATTCGCTTCTCGTCATTATCCTATTTTGATCTCTCGCAGGGCTTCTATGACCTTCTTCGCAATCCGTGTTTATAATTTATCAAGGGCTTTGCTGGCTCCCCTGCTGATATTCAGGGCAAAAGACATCTCCCTTATCCTCGCCTATTTTGCTGTCATTCATCGGTGAACTCGTTTTCTTGAGCCTTGAAAAGCCATCATTCAATATATATCGCTGGCCTCCCCGGCTCCGCCTGCTTACTCTTGCCCTTGGGGTCCTCGCCCGCCTTGTCCGCAGAGTAGATCTCCACAGGAACGCCAAGCGAATGTGCCAAGTAATTCCTCTCCCTGATCAGAGTCTCGAACTCGTCAAGGCTCAGCACCTCGGCTCCTAGCGAGTGCGCTGCCTTGGCCAGCTTCTGGGCATACTTCGGCGCATCCTTCTTGTGTAGCGCAATCGCCTTATTGGCCATGGCCGCCTTCATCAGTGCGCTCATGTCCAACTTGCCGTCCTTGGTTGTCTTCAGGGCCAGGCGCAGCATCTCCTGTTTCCAAGCTGGAGTGGTGTACAGAGTGATCTTCTTTGGAGCAGCCTTGGTCACGTTCAGGATCTCTTGAACATCGTTCAGAGTGCGCTCCAGCAGCTCCTCGGCCTGCTCCGCCTGCTCGTCAATGAACGAGGCATCAGCCTCGGGCCACGCTGCCAACGAGACATACCCTTCTCCCAAGGATGTCCACAGCTCTTCGCAGACGTGCGGCGTAAAGGGGGCCATCAGCCTGACCCAGGCCGATAAAACGCGCCGCAACTGGTTCTTTCCGCCTCTGCGCTGGTACCAGCGCAGGTCGTTGAACAGCAGATAGAAGGCGCTCTGCAGGGTCCGCCTGGTCTGGATGTTCTCCATGGCCGCTGTCGCTTCCTGGATGCGGCGCTGCAGCCGGGAGAGCATCCAGCGGTCGATGAGGCTAAGCTCTGTGCCCTCATTGATGCTCTTGTCCTCCAGGATTTCTCGGGCTAAATTGTAGAACCGCTCCAGTTGGGCCCGCGCGGCGGCTACGCCATCATTTTTCCAGTCTACGTCCTGGGTGTACTCCGCATTGGCCAGAATGTAAAGCCGCGTGACGTCAGCTCCGTTCTCTGCCACGGCCTCCTTCAAGGTGAGCAGCGGCCCCTTGGACTTGGACATCTTCTGCCCCTCCAGGGAGACGAAACCGTTGATGGCCATGGCCTTTGGCCACAGCTCCTCCGGAAATACAGCCACGTGATGATACAGGAAGAAAAGCAGGTGGTTGGCTATCAGGTCCTTGCCAGATGTCCGCAGGTCCACAGGATACCAATAGACGAAGTCGCCCCGAATCTGCTTTATTGTGTCTAGAGGTATTCCCGTGACCTCGGTCACATTCTCTGCAGTCCCGTGGTTCAGGAAAATGTACTCGAAGAACTCCGGCGGCAGCTTATCGATCTTCATCCCGGCGTTGACGTACTTGGCCAGGATGTAGTAGGACATGTAGATGGTCGAGTCCCCAAGGGACTCAATCAGCCATTCCTTGTCCCAGGGCAAGTGGGTCCCGAGGCCCTTCCTGCGGGCACAGGCCTTGTCCTTCAGCCAGTCCACTTTGTTCTCGAACTCCACCCGGATCTCTTCAGGTATGAGACGCATCTTTGAAAGGCAATCCAAAACCTGAGCCTTCCACTCAGGATCTGAGTACTCCAGGAACCACTGGTCCCGCACCATCATGATCACGCAGCGCGTCCCGCAGCGGCAGATGACAGGCGTCTCTGAAAACTCGTAGAAGATCTCAGCTATTCCATTCTTTATGAAGTCGCCCAGAAGGATGTCCTTGATCTTGCTGACGGCCAGGCCAGCATACTGGCCGGTGTTGGCCTTCAGGACTCCATTGTGAAACTCCCGGCGATAAACCATCTTGGTTGCCTCTTCGGCCTTGGGATCGTCCTGGTCCTTGACGCCCAGCTCGTTGACCGACTCGACGGCCGGGAACTCCCCGTAACCGGGAGACTCGATCAGCGAGATGAACTGGATCTTGCTCAGGTCCTCGGTGATTCCGTAGCTACGAAGATCTTTGCCGTAAAGGTCCTTCAGGGCCAGGTAGTCGAATGGCGCATGGGCCGGGACGGACATTACTATGCCTGATCCGTTGTCAGGGTCCACGAAACTGGCTGGTAGGATGATCACTTCTGTCCCCGTCAGCGGGTTGGAAGCCTTCTTGCCTATCAGCTCTGATCCTTTGATCTCCATCCCGCAGGCCACCTGGCGGTCGGTGAATGTCAGCTTTTCGTAGGCCTCTCTGGAGACAATCCAGGTCTCGTCGTTGACCCTGGCCACGACGTAGTTCACATCCGGATTGACCCACAGGTTGGTCACACCAAAGACCGTCTCGGGCCGCAGGGTTGCACAGGGGACTACCTGATCGCCTACTCTGAACTTGATCAGGGCAAAGTCAAGGATGGTGGCGTCCTCGCCCTTCAGGATATCGTGATCCTCGACTGGGTTTCGATCATGAGGACACCAGCGCACCGGATGGCTGCCCTTGACTATGTAGTCCAGCCTTCGGAGGATGCCGTACTGCCACTCAATGAACTTGCTGTAGGCAGGCTCAATGGTGGTGAACTCCCTCCTCCAGTCGATGGAGTAGCCGATGCTCTGCATGGCTGCCTTGGCCATGCGCCTGAAGTAGATCACGATCTTCTCAGGAGTATCCAGAGTCTTCAGCTCATCCTCGGGTATGCCGTGAAGTTTTGTGTAAACCCCCCAGATCAGCGGGTCGCGGTTGACTATCAGCTCGGAGAGACCGACAATGGGCGTGCCCGTGGCGTGGAAGGCCATGGGGAAGAGGACGTTCTCCCCACGCATACGCCGAAAGCGCGCCACAGCATCGCCGATGGTGAAGGTCCTTGTATGTCCGGCGTGCAGGTTGCCATTGAGATAAGGATAGGGTATTGTCAAGAAGAACTTCTTTCTTGAATCGGGCTCGGCCTGGAAAACCTTGTTGTCCTCCCAGATCTTTTGCCACTTCGACTCTATATCGTGAGCTGAATACTCTTTGAGCAACTTTCTTCCTCCGAATTGGTGAAATTAATTAATATTATTTATTAATATGTATTATTTGGCACTTTTCATTATACTTGTCGTTATTCTAGTGCCGGACCGGCAGATCGATGGGGATTTCGGCCGCGTCTGGCCGCGAGCAGGCCCTAGGCCTATCTACTGCATAGGCTTGACCTTACCCATCTTCTCTAGCCGCTCCACAGCCAGCTCAACCCTTTCAGTGGACTGGGTGATAGAGAACCTTATATAGCCCTCGCCGTACTGGCCGAACCCAACTCCAGGGGTGGCTACGATGCCCGTCTCCTCCAGCAGGCGCTGGCAGAAGGCCACCGAGTCTCCTCCCACCCAAGCCCACAAATAAAGTGTAGCCCTGGGCTTCTCAAGCTCAAAGCCGATCCCGGAAAGGCAGTTGTACAATAGCTCGATCCTGTGCTGGTACACCTGGCAAATATCCTCAACGACCTTCTTCGGGCTTTTTAGGGCAGTAATGCCCGCATCCTGGACTGCACCGAAGTTCCCGGAGTCTACATTGCTCTTGATCTTGCCTATCCCGGCCACAATCTCGGCGTTTCCGACGACTGCTCCAACCCTCCATCCTGTCATGTTGTAGGTCTTGGACAGGGAATGGAACTCTATCGCCACATCCCTAGCACCTTCTATCTCCAGAATGCTCATGGATCTTTGGCCACCGTAACACACCTCTGAGTAGGGGTTGTCGTGCATCACAATCAGGTCGTGCTCATGAGCAAAGTCCACTAGCTCTTGGAAGAAGGTCTTGCTGGCCGATGCTGCCGTCGGATTGTTCGGGTAGTTCAAGAATATGATCTTCGCTTTGGCTGCGACACCCGGGTCAATGGCTTCGAGATCGGGAAGGAATCCGTTCTCCCTTTCGAGCGGCATTATCACTGGCGTGCCTCCGGCGAAGCTCACCGCCGTTCGGTAGACGGGGTAAGCAGGGTCGGGCACCAGGGCCGTGTCTCCCGGGTTTATAAAAGCCAGAGGGGCATGGGCTATGCCCTCTTTGGAGCCGATCAAGGCGAGCACCTCTTTTTCGGGATCCAGCCTGACGCCGAAAGTCCGGCTGTACCAGTTGGCAACGGCGGTCCTGAAGGAGAGCTTTCCTGCGTATGATGGATACTGGTGGTTCTCTGGGTTTTTGACCGCCTCCCTCATGGCCTCTACGATGTGCGACGGCGTTGGAAGATCGGGATCGCCAACGCTTAAGTCGATGACATCCACTCCTTTGGCCAGTGCATCCTGCTTAGCCTTGTCTATGGCTGCGAACAAGTAGGGTGGGAGGTATTTTATCCTATCAGCATACATTTAGCTCTCTCCAAAGGTGCTCAGGGTGATACAGCGATTAGATTCACTTTCCGGCTGGTATATTTATTATCTGCCAGCTAGTACTGTTACGTACTATTTAAGATTAGAGGGATATGCTCACAACTGATGATCTTGCGTCCTGGCTTCCCCAAGATGTGATAAGACAATACAAAGAAAGGGGCATAAAGGAGCTTTACCCCCCGCAGGCAGAGGCGGTAGAGCGAGGGCTCCTTGATGGCAGTAATATGCTCCTGTCCATACCAACGGCTGCAGGAAAGACCCTCCTTGCCGAGCTTGCCATGCTCAAGGCGGCTTTCGAGAGTAAGAGGTCTCTGTACATAGTGCCTCTAAGGGCCCTGGCCACAGAGAAGTACGAGGCGTTCCACCGTTTCAAAGACCTTGGCATCAGCGTTGGCATAAGCACCGGCGATTTCGATCGCAAGGATGAGCGCCTTGGAAAGAATCAGATAATCATCGCTACCTCGGAGAAGGCCGACTCGCTGATGAGAAATGCTGCTGCATGGATTGGTGACATCTCCGTTCTGGTGGTGGATGAAATACACCTTCTCAATGACCCAAACCGAGGCCCTACCCTGGAAATGACCATAACCAAGCTCCGTAAGCTAAACCCAGGTATGCAGATTATAGGTCTTTCCGCCACAGTTGCCAATGGTCCAGAACTGGCGGATTGGCTGAATGCCGAGCTTGTCACCAGTGAGTGGAGGCCAATAAGCCTCAGAGAGGGAGTCATCTGCAATGGAAAGCTGGTCTTCCCAGACAGGGAAGGGACCTTGTCTGGCGGCAAAGACGAAGCTCTGGCCCTGGTGAAGGACACCCTCTCCCAGAATGCACAGATCCTGATCTTCGAGAGCAGCCGAAGGAACGCCGAGGCCACGGCAGCTAAGCTGAGCGGCGACATCGGCTCAAACGAACCTGAGCTGTCAAAGCTCGAGGAGAGCGTTCTGGCCACGGACGAGAGTGAGACCTGCCGCCGCCTAGCACAGTGCGTCTCCAGGGGAGTGGCCTTCCACCACGCAGGGCTCCTTCCAGAGCAGAGGAAGCTTGTGGAGGCGGGATTCCGATCTAACAGGATAAAGATCATAGCCAGCACCCCCACCTTGGCGGCGGGCCTGAATCTTCCGGCTCGCAGAGTCCTGATCAGAAGCTACAAGCGCTACGAGTCCGGCCGGGGAATGGTCCCCATACCAGTCATCGAGTACCGCCAGATGGCTGGCCGGGCGGGAAGACCAGGGCTCGATCCCTATGGTGAATCCTTCCTCGTGGCCAAGAACCAGGCCGAACTGCAGGAGCTGATGGAGCATTATGTCCTCGGCACACCGGAAGAAATCTGGTCCAAGCTGGCCAGCGAAAGCGCGCTGCGGACCCATCTGCTTGCCACAATCACTGCCAAGTTTGCCACCACGGTGGAGGGGATGAAAGAGTTCATCGCCACAACCTTCTACGCCCACCAGCAAGAGACCTGGCACCTGGACGCCACCCTGGAGAGGGTCCTCGATTTCCTAGCTGAGAACGGCATGATCGAGAAGGGCAATAGCGAGGAGCTCAAGCCCACGCTCCTTGGTTCGCTTGTCTCCAAGTTGTACATCGATCCTCTGAGCGCTGTGGAAATGATAGTACACCTTAAAAGCGACAAAGATGATGCAAGTAAAGGAAAGAAGAAGATCTCCGACATTGCCCTTGTCCACCTCATAACCATGACTCCGGACATGGAACTCCTTTACATCCAGGCCGCTGACGGTTGGGTCGAGGAGTTCATAGACGTACATCAGGATGAACTAAACAACGAGGAAAATTACGATTGGCTCCTGAAGGAAGCCAAGACTACGGCCATGCTGATAGACTGGATAAGCGAGGCCAAAGAGGAGTACATCAGCGACAGGTACCATATCGGACCGGGAGACATTCGCAGGTCCGTGGAGACGGCAGAATGGCTTATGCACTCTCTCGCTGAGCTTTCCAAGCACCTGGACCTGGGAGTCACTTTCAAGGCAGAGCAGCTAGGCGAGAGGATTCACTATGGAGCTGGACCTGACCTCCTCACTCTAGTGGAGCTGAAAGGGATCGGAAGGGTCAGAGCTAGAAAGCTCTACCTGGCCGGGTACACAAGCCTGGACAAGCTCAGGGCAGCCGATCCAGTGGAGATAGGCCATATCCTTGGCCCGAAGATAGCCGAAAAGGTCGTTTCCCAGATGAAATATTCAGGACATTTAGAAATGTTAGATAACAATGGGGAATAATTGTACCCAACTATGAAAAGTTAAGAGATACGCTTCGTTGCTATTGTGGCCCTGGGAGAGGAATAATCTCCATTTTTCGACATCCTTATCTTATCCGTCGTTATCATGGCAGAATGGTTTAAACCAGCAGATGGAAGAGAGACGAAGCAAGCTGGATACAAAGATGTCCATTTTCGTGGCCAAGCTGAGAGAGCAGAAGGAGAGCCACTATTACAGCAGCAAACGCCAGAAAGAGAAATTGGTGGAGGATAGCAGGGTTCGAAGGAGTCAACGTTCTATGGCAGTACCTGTGCATCGCTTTGATGGTAGTAAGGAAACCCGTACACTGCATTTAGATTAATGGTCTCTTCAATGTGCCATGAAACTTGAACAACTTGTTCGGCTCACATAATGGGCCAGGCCGATGAATAATGATAGATAGCCTGATAGCGATTGGAAGGATAGAGAAGAGAAAGATGGGCGAGCCTTCCGAAGAAGTGGGCTATCAGATGAGGTTCCTGGACATAAACAGCATCGATGATGTGATAAAGCTACAGGAGATCATGGCCAAAGCCCTCCCGGACAAGGAGATCTTCAGGCTGACAACCCCAGAAGAGTTCAGGGATCTCCTAGCACTGCAGAGATCGGTTATCGGGGTCCTCACTGAGGACGGCTTGATAGCTTACAACATCGTAAGTTTTCCCGGCAGGGACGGCGACAACTTCGGGGCTGACATTGGTCTTGCCCCAGAGGAGCTGGAGAAGGTCGCACATCTCAAGGCAGTGGTTGTTCATCCGGCTTATCGAGGCAACCAGCTTCAGAGGAGATTGGCAACGGCTCACCAAGAAGTCCTTCGGTATCTGGGCTACCGCCACGTCTGCTCAACAGTATCACCTAAAAACGCCGTCAGCATCCAGAACCACTTTGCCAACGGATTTGTGATTAAGTGCTTGAAGGTCAAGTACGGAGATCGTCTGAGGTACATAATGTACAAAAATATCTTTTGCACCTTTGTCCCTGGGCCGGAGGTTGTCTGGATTGAGAGCACCGACACCGATGGCCAGAAGATGCTGATCGATCGAGGATTCGCTGGATTCGAGATACAAATACAGAATGATGGCTGGCGGATAATGTACAGCGTGCCGGTTAGTAAATTATTTTAATGCAGAGCCGCAATGTGGCCTTGTGAATAATTAAAAATTAGATGGTGATTATGAAAAAATCTTTGGGCGCTAAAACCATAATCTATCCTACACCTGTTCTCGTGATTGGGACTTACGGTAAGGACGGAAAAGCCAACGTAATGACAGCCGCCTGGGCGGGGATATGCTGCTCCGTGCCTCCGTGCATTGGAGTTTCTCTGCTAAAGGCCACCTACACCTATGGAAATATCATGGAACATAAGGCGTTCACCGTCAATGTTCCATCTGAGGATCATGTTAAGCAGGTGGATTATTTTGGTATTGCATCAGGCAGGGACGTGGACAAGCTTTCTAGAGCCGGACTGACTCCAGTCAAAAGCGGGCTTGTGGATGCGCCTTATGTCAAAGAGTTTCCCCTGGTTCTGGAGTGCAAGCTGCTCAATGCTGTTGAGATCGGGCTGCACACTCAGTTCATCGGGGAGATCGTGGATGTAAAGGCCGAGGGAGATGTGCTTGGGGATGATGGTCTGCCAAAAATTGAAAAGGTCAGGCCGATTACATTTGCTCCGGAAAGTCGGAGCTACCATGGTATTGGGAAAAATCTAGGAAATGCGTTTTCGATAGGAAGAGAGATTTAATTGTAACAGAATGGAAAGGCCCTAAATCGGGGTCGGGCCTCTTCCTACTGAACAATTCCAAAATACTACTTCCAGTTGAGCTTGTTCCAGTACTCGTACTCATGCTCCCATTCAACTTTGTTCCTCTTCACCAGATTCATGAAGTACTGACGGTTTTCTTCCTGCATTTCCCTCTGGCTGATGTAGTCCCTCTTGCCCTTTATGTCCTCGGCCAGGGATTTGCCGAGCTGGAACGCCTTCTTCTCCGCCTCCTCCATCGCCAGGGGGCCTTCGGACATAGAAGCACCGGTGCTTCCGGTTACAAAGGCTCCGAAGTTAATCATGATGCCGTTGAGGTAGTCTGTGACCTGCTCATGCCCGTGACCGGCTGAGGCCACACTACAGCAGTACTTTCCTGTGAAGAGCTGGCAGTGAATTGCATCGGCCATGCGGTCTATCAGGGTCTTCATCTGGGCAGTGACGCTGCGGAAGTAATTAGGCGACCCCCAGACCATGCCGTCGCTGGAAAGCATTTTATCGTACAGGCCCTGGAAATCGTCCTTCTTACTACAGGACCCGGTCTTGAAGCAGACCTGACATGCGTTGCAGAACTCTATCTTGAGCTTGCAGACGTCCACCAGTTCAGTCTGTGCGCCCGCGGACTTCGCCCCATCCAGAGCTGCCTGGACAAGCTTCAGAGTCTGGCTCTTGGAGCCTCTGGGACTGGCACTTATGCCTATTATCGTCATCGGAATTCCTCATTACCTAGACAGCAATGCTCCAATTTCTAGTTTTGGATATCTTCAGGCTCGTTATGCTATGGCCAAAAGGTGAAAAACTCAGGGTATTACGATAAAAACCTCGTGGTACAAAGTTCATTTAGCGTCATAGAGTGGGTCAAATGCAAGGGGATAAATGTAATGGGATTCTAGAGAGCAAATGGGGGAGTAGGTATCAGGTCTAATTGCAAGTTGCCACAGGATTATGCCTAATCTTTTTATACATCTTTGCCCATATTATAAATACAGATGCCGTAAACCAAACGAAGGATATGAGAGAAATATAATGTACTGACGCATATTAACCATTTCGGAAGAAATAAAAGGGATTAGGACAGATACGGGATGAAGGGTTGAAACTCGGATGTTGGGATGTAGCGGTGACGATCTTTGAAGTCTATAATTAAGGGGGCTATTGGGACCATTGCGGGGGAGACCAACCCCATCTCTTTCAAGTTTCTCATAGAAAAAGATGTAGGAAGAGGGGCTTACGTCAAAGCCAAGGCAGAGGGCAGAGAATGGATTCTAGCCCAGGTGGAGGACATCAAAAGGTCCAATACCGCCTTCAACCTGAACCAGCAAAACGGCACCGCCAGAGATTACGAGGCCCATGAGATGATGGTGGCGGAGGCAAGGGTCATCGGAGTAGGCATTGAGGGGAGGCTTCACATGCCCACCAGTCCGGCACGACCTGGCGAGCAGGTCTTCTTTGCTGACGAGAAGCTGATTAAGGCAAGCTTAGGCCTCTCTAAGGGGGACATGTACATAGGCTTGCTCAAGGGCTACGACCTACGGGTTGAGCTGGATGCCAACACCCTCGTGCAGAAGCACTGCAGCATCCTGGCCAAGACGGGAAGCGGCAAATCCTACACCTCAGCCGTCATCCTAGAGGAGCTGCTGGAGAGAAAAGTGGCCTTGCTTGTAATCGATCCTCATGGCGAGTACAGCTCAATGAAGGAGCCGAACAAAGTGGGTGATTTTAGCCGGTACAAGATTAAACCAAGAGGCTACGACGTCACGGTTTATACGCCAACAACCCTGGCAGTAAACCCCCGGGCAGACCGGCCCTTCAGATTCAACAGTACCAACCTCTCGGCCCGTGAGATAGCCAAGATGATTCCCCACGAGGCCACCAGCGGAATGGTGGGGCTACTCTACGAGACCATCAGCGTCCTTACCGCTGAGACCGACGTTTACACCCTAGAGGATGTGATCGAACAGGTGGTCAAGAGCACCTCCAAGGTCAAGTGGAACCTGGTAAGCCAATTGGAGTCTCTGATGGAGATAGGGCTCTTCTCGGGGATTCCCACGCCTATCGGGGAGCTGCTCAGGCCTGGAAGAGCCTCGGTGATAGACATGACCGGCATCCAGCCCGATCTGCAGGGCATGATAGTGGCCAAGATGCTGACGGAGATCTTCGAGGCCAGGAAACGGAGGCTCATATCTCCAGGGATGGTTGTGGTGGAAGAGGCTCACAACTACATACCTGAGCGGGGCAGTGGCAATGCCGCTAGCACTGGGATCATAAGGACCATAGCGGCGGAGGGCAGGAAGTTCGGCCTGGGACTGATGGTGATCAGCCAAAGGCCCGCCCGAGTGGACAAGAACGTGATCTCTCAGTGCAACACCCAGATCATCATGCGTGTGACCAACCCCAACGACCTCAAGGCGTTGAGCAAGGGCCTAGAGGGCATGACCTCCGATCTCGAGGAAGAGATCAAGAGGCTTCCTCCTGGAACAGCAATGCTTGTTAGTAATGAGATTGAGCGGCCTGTCACGGTTAGCATAAGGCCCAGAAAGTCCAGGCACGGCGGAACAAGCACTACGATTGTCGCCAAAGAGGATAGGTCACCGATCAAGGGAAAAGGGTTAAAGCCCCAGCCGCCCGCGAAGAGTTCCAAACCCAAAGAGAAGATCGGTGGAGGTCTGTTGAAGAAGGTCTTCAGCAGGCGTGCTTGATTTGAGCTGTTTTGTAGTTTCGACTCAAAGCACAAATTACATTTTAAGGAAATGATTGCCCACGGCCTGAATGGGGGCACCCACTCACGCCAGCTACTTCTCTTGCAGAAGGAAGGCCTTTAGTCGAGGCCATTCGAGCAAGCCATCGATATGTCATACCCATTGTTGGCAGACATAACAAGCAAAATAGGAATAATCGCATTAGGATGGTCTTATGGTAACACGGTGCAGTTGGGTGGGCAATGATCCTCTGATCATCGAGTACCACGATAAAGAATGGGGAGTGCCTGTTCACGATGATCGGCTCCTCTTCGAGTTCCTGATCCTGGAGGGAGCCCAAGCTGGTCTGAGCTGGGTCACAATACTGCGAAAAAGAGAGAATTACCGTCAGGCCTTTGATAATTTCGTCCCTGCCGAGGTTGCAAGGTACAGTGACAAGAAAGTCGAAGAATTGCTGGCAGATCCCGGCATCGTGCGCAACCGCCGCAAGATCGAGGCCGCAATCCAGAACGCCAGGGCTTTCTTAGATATCCAGAAGGAGTTCGGAAGCTTTGACTCGTATATATGGAAATTCGTTGGCGGAAGCCCCGTGCAAAACGGACGGAAAGAACTGGCAGAGATACCAGCCATTACGTCAGAGTCAAAGCAGATGAGCAAGGATCTGGTAAAACGGGGTTTCAAGTTCGTCGGGCCTTCAATATGCTACGCGTTCATGCAGGCTGTGGGCATGGTCAATGACCACACTATGGATTGTTTCCGGTACTCGCTCGCATGATGTTGAACTCGGCCGGTATATCCAAATAATATTTCTATTTGGCAAGCTCCTTCTCCATCCCCTCCATCAGTTCATCTATATTCAGCGGATTGAGCGGCTTGCAGATTATTTCGTTGACTCTAAGTCTCTTCGGATGCTGGGACGAAGCAGCCTGCATCACTAAGGCGGTGTCAGACCCCCGAGCAGTCCCGGCTATGACTATGACCTTCTCGCCGCTTGCCACTAGGCCAGCATCCGTGACCATGAGGACGATTTCAAAGCACACCTTTACTCCTTGGCAAAAGCAACGGAGCAAATTGGCCATCACCGTCGGAGTAGTGGATTCGTACAACCCGTCGGTGTGGAAGAGCATGGTGCCGAAGTGCACATCGTGCCCGGATTCCCTCAGGGCTTTGACCAGCCCTTCAGGAAAGGCATTTTTATCCCTGTGAAAATCGTACTGGTGAGGCACGACGATCAGTTTGACACCCGCATCTTTGAAGAACTCCAACGCCTTCTTGGCTGTAGCTCCTGTTGTGGAGGCCAGCACTAGCTTCTTGATCCTCAGAGCCTTCAACCTCTCTAAAACTAGCCTGAAGGTTGCCTCGGTGTTCTCCGGCCCGATATCCTCGAAATAGACTATCTTGCTCTCCATGATTTACTATCTCGAATTCTTGCTTATTAATTTCTCCGGTCATCCTATCTGATGAGCTGCCTAATACTGAAAAACTATTCATCGATTTGTGCGCTATCACATTTGGCATTTATGGGATTTGAAAATAAATAGCGAGACGATTGAATAAGCTAAAACCTTTGAGGTGCAAAAACAAAAAAAGCATGAAACCAAGTTGTACTGGGAAAATGAAGAGAGTATCAGTTCAATCAAGCAACATTTCATCGGTCGGATATGATCAGACTGCTTCTACTGTGGAAATAGAATTCCATAGCGGAGGCGTATATCAGTATTACGGAGTGCCTAGACAAGTCTATGAGGGTTTGATGAAAGCAGAATCAAAGGGCTCCTACTTCCACCATTACATTAAACTGGCGGGTTATCCCTACAAGAAAGTAGGTTGACTTAATTCTAGATTTAATCTTTGATCTTTTTCTGCAGGGTCCTAATAGTATCCCTGAGCTGAATTGCCCGCTCGAACTCAAGCCTCTCCGCAGCTTCGTTCATCTCCGCCTCAAGCTCTATAATCACGTTAGGGATATCGGACTTTGGAATGTGCCTCGTCTCGGTGATGTCGACGACCTTTTCCCTGATGGGCTTCTGGATGGTCTTCGGGACGATGCCGTGCTCCCGGTTATAAGCTATCTGAAGCGCCCGCCTCTCTTCCGTTGTTCGGACCGCCTCCTTCAAAGAGTCTGTCATGTTGTCTGCGTATAGGACCACCTTCGAGTTGGCGTTCCTGGAGGCCCGGCCGATGGTCTGGATCAGGCTTTTGGCATCCCGCAAGAAGCCTTCTTTGTCCGCATCTAGAATCCCGATGAAGCTGACTTCCGGAATATCGAGGCCTTCCCGGAGAAGGTTGATCCCAACAAGGACGTCGAACTTCCCCAGACGCAGCTCCCTGATGATCTCAGTCCTCTCAATTGTATCGATCTCGGAGTGGAGATAGCGTGCTTTGACACCGTTCTGGGCTAGATAGTCTGTCAGCTCCTCCGCCAACCTCTTAGTCATGGTGGTAACCAGAGCGCGCTCTTTTCGCTCCACAGCCTTTCCGATCTCCAGCATGGCATCTCTGACCTGGCCATCAATAGGACGAACCTCTACAACCGGGTCCACCAGGCCCGTAGGACGGATGATCTGTTCAACGACCTGAGCTGAGCGCTTCAACTCGTAGTCCCCGGGGGTGGCCGAGACGAAGATCACGTTCTTCATGTACATCTCGAACTCTTCGAAACGGAGAGGCCGGTTATCATAGGCGCTGGGTAGGCGGAATCCGTAGTCCACCAGGCTTTTCTTCCGGGATAGATCTCCCTTGTACATGCCGTGGATCTGGGGAAGGGTCTGGTGACTTTCGTCTATGACGAGAAGGAAGTCGTCGGGGAAGTAGTCCAGAAGACAGTAGGGCTTCTCTCCTGGCCTGCGGTGGTCGAAATGGCGGGAGTAGTTCTCGATACCTTTGCAGCTACCCGTCTCTTCGATCATCTCCACATCGTGCAGAGTTCGCTGCTTAAGGCGATGAGACTCGATCATGCCCAGCACAGGAAGCCGCTCATCCAGCTCTGCTAGAATGGTCTTGATTGCGCTCTTCTGGTCTTCTTCAGGGATGACAAAATGCCTGGCGGGGTAAACGTAGAAATAGTCAAGGCCATCTTTTCGTTGGCCGGTTTGCTTGTCGATCTCAGAGATGCGGTCTATCTGGTCTCCAAAGAGCTCGATTCTGATGATGTTGTTGAAATATCCGGGGATCAGGTCGATAGTGTCGCCCTTCACTCTAAAGCGACCGGGAGAGAGATCTAGATCGTTTCTCTCGTACTGGATGTCGATCAGCCTTCCCAGGATCTCTCTTCTCGATAACCTGTCTCCGGCCTTCAGCTCAAAACCCATCTTCTGGAAGTTCTCGGGGTTGCCCAGACCGTATATACAGGAAACGGATGCCACGACAATCACATCCTTTCGGGACATGAGGGATGCCGTGGCTGCAAGCCTCATCTGTTCGATCTTGGGGTTGATGTGGGAATCCTTCTCGATGTACTGGTCCTTTGAAGGTATGTACGACTCGGGCTGGTAGAAGTCGTAGTAGGAGACGAAATATTCCACCCTGTTTTCAGGAAAGAACTCCCTGAACTCGTCGTAGAGCTGGGCAGCAAGAGTCTTGTTGTGAGCGATAACAAGGGTTGGCTTCTGAGCCTGCTGTATGACATTGGCAACGGTAAAGGTCTTGCCCGACCCAGTGACGCCAAGCAGGGTCTGAAACTGCTGGCTTTCCATCAGGCCCGAGACAAGTTTTTCGATGGCCTGCGGTTGGGAGCCTTTGGGCTCGAAATCAGAGACTAGATTAAACCGCTGTCCTGAGGAGATGCTAGAGTTCTGGATGGTCGAGCCCGTGCTGCAAGCTCCCTCCCTCCTTTTAAGAGTAGGGTTCTCCGCTTCGCATATCTGGCTTGTTCTGGGCATTTATTGAGTGTTATAACCTGCATCTAAATAGATTCTACCATAACTTTCAGGCGTAACTAAATGTATCGTGACCGCCGAAGACCTTGCATAGGTTTATCTGATTTCCCCGAAAAGGAAACCCAAATCTCAAGATTCATGGAGTCGGAAAAACATGGGACTATCGGCGGGCACGGCAGTTGTTATAGCTGTTTTCTTACTTGCGGGGGTTCTTCTAGCAGGACTCTTATTTCAACCAAAGGCTTCAGTTGATGCTTGGCAGGTCAAAGAAAGCGATTTTCCGATAAATGGCAACAACGATGAAAAACTGAAGTTCCTTCTGAATTATGCCATACTTGCACCGTCGAGCCACAACACCCAGCCCTGGAAATTCAATGTCTCAGGCAATGGTATCGAGGTTTTCTCTGACAAGACCAGATGGCTTACGGTTGCGGACGCCGATCAAAGGGAGTTCTATATCAGTATCGGCTGCGCCATGGAGAACCTCTTGATAGCTGCTGGACATTTCGGCTACATAAGCGAAGTGCAGTATTTCCCAGAGCCTAACAGGACCGACCTCGTGGCCATGGTCAGGCTGATCCCTGACGGAAAGTTAGAAAACGAAGGTTCCGGGCTCTTCCAGGCTATTTTGGAAAGGCACACCAACCGCCAGCCTTACGAAAATCGAACCATTCCAGATAGCGATCTGCGGCTTCTTAACAATACCACTGAGAAGGGATTCTGGCTCAATGTGGCGTCGGATCCAAAGATCAAGAGTGAATTTCGGGATCTTGAAGTACTGGCTGACAAGATTCAATACGATAACATAGAGTACAAGAGCGAGCTTGGCTATTGGCTGGGTCAAGGTGTGATGGGACCAACCGGCATTCAAGCCAAGATAGCTCAGTTCGAAGTGTTATTCCTTGACGTTGGAAAGGATCAGACTAGGAAAGACAGCGACCTCTTGAACAACACTCCCGAGCTGGGCTTCATCACCTCAAGCGAGAATGACAGAACTAGCCAGGTCAAAGCTGGTCAGCTCCTTGAGAGGATATGGCTAGCGGCTACCGCTTCGAACATCCGGGTGCAGCCAATGAGCCAAGCCCTCGAGGTCCTTGAGACCAAAACAGAGCTGGCGAAACTGGTCCCTGACAAGAGCATTTACCTGCAGCAGACCTTCCGCCTGGGGTATGCACCTTCTGAGACGGAACTTACGCCAAGAAGGCCTCTGAAGGAGGTTCTGGTTTAAGGATGTTGAGAGCATTTATGATGAGGGAAGGGAATGCCTGGCAAGAATTTTTGGAGAAATGAGTTTAGGCCGAGATTGCAGCCTTCTGCCTCAGTAGCCGATTGTAGCTAATAGCAAACCTGTGGGCTTCGTCCCTGATCTCCTGGACATAGAGCGAAGCCTTGTCATCTTTTTTTATGGGCAGGGGCTTATCCAGCCCAGGCATGTAGATCTCTTCTTCCCTCTTGGCAATGGAGATGACTGGAACCCGGACCCTTAGGTTGCGAAGCTCTTGAAAGGCCGCAGAGAGCTGCCCTGCCCCGCCGTCGATGATGACCAAGTCGGGTAGTTCTTTCTTTTCGTCTCTCAACCTGGTGTAGCGCCTCCGGACGACCTCGGCAATAGACGCAGGGTCGTCTATCCCTTCAACGCTCTTGATCTTGAAGCGACGGTAGTTGCTTTTGTCAGGCCTGCCGCCCCTGAACTGTACCATGGAGCCGACCATCGATGTTCCAGAGAGGTGGGAGACATCGAAGCACTCGATGACGTTTGGAGGCTTGGGAAGCTTGAGGGCTTCCTGTAGGGCCTGGACTTTTTTGCGGTCCCCGAAAAATCCGATCTCTACGTTCTTCTTGGCCAGCTCTAGAAGCTCTTTTTTCTCTCCTTGCTTAGGGACCGTGACCCTGACCGATTTCCCCTTGACGTGCGATAGAAACTCCTCAATGGAATCTTCCAACACCTCCGGCACGATCAGTTCTTTAGGCGGCTCGTTCTCCGAGTAGTACTGAACCAGGAACTCCTCCAGGAAGTTTTCGTTGTATGCGAAGATGAAGTCTTCCTTGCCCTCTAGAGTCCCCTTATAAACCTTGAAGAGCATGAGATAGACGTTGCCCTCATCTACCAGGTAGCTGAGAATGTCCTGGTCGAACTTCCTTTTCCGATCCATATTCTGTCTTTCTTGCAGACCTTCCAGGGCAACTATCTCATCCCGGAGATCCTTCGCCCGCTCGTACTCCTGCCTGGCCGAAGAGTCACTCATCTCCTTTCTCAAGGATGCGATTAGATCGTCAATGTTTCCTTTCAGGGCAGCTTCGGCCCGCCTCACCTTTTCCAGATACTCGACCTCGGTGATCTTTCCGATGCACGGACCGCTGCACGCTCCCAGGTGGTAGCGCAGGCAGGCACGTTTGGGCAGCCTTCGGCAGGTGCGTAGCTGGAAGGTCTTCCGGACGACTGCAAAGACATAGTCACGCTCTCTAGCGGAGGTGAAGGGGCCAAAGAATATGCCACGGCCGAGTCTACTCCGGCTGATGCGGATGCGTGGCAGCTTCTCGTTCGTCAGGTGGATGCAGGCATACCTGGAAGAGTCCTTGAGCTTGATGTTATACCTTGGCCAGTGTTTTTTGATCAGAGTATTTTCGAGAAGCAGGGCCTCGACTTCGTTGTTTGTAACTATAAAGTCCAGGCTCGACGCCATCTGGATCAGGCTCTCGGTCTTCGGGTCATGGTCACGTTTCTGAAAGTAGTTGCTCACCCGCTTCTTCAGGTCCTTGGCCTTTCCGACGTAGAGGACTTTTCCCTCGGCGTCTAGGTAAAGGTAGCAGCCCGGAAGGTGGGGGAGGGGTTCGAGGTCGATCATTCTTCAAATGCACTTTATTTTAAGGCTATTTTACTGTAACTCAAGCATTGCTCAATTTTGTAGGCAATACGTACTTTGATAATTGATTGACGTTGTAAATAGCGAAAATAACTTCAAATGCTGATGTATTAAGAAAAATATCTATGCAGTAATTTATTTATAGCTGCTGAGCATCTTAGTCTTCATGCAAAAATTTCTGAACTCCATCACGGGGGAGTTGTGCAGACTATGCGACAATTGATAATTTATTTCACAATATCCATTCTACTGTCCCTCAGCACAGTAAGCTGTACCGACAACTGGTATATGCAGCCATCAAGCCCCCAGCTTAAAGCCTTCGTAGAACCGGGAGCCGGCTACTATCCTGTACTCGATGCCTTGAACGCCTCTCGAAAATCGGTTCTAATGGAGATGTATCTTCTGACAGACAAAAAGATCATAGGAGCTCTGAAGAGGGCCAAAGCAAGAGGAGCAGATGTTCGGATTCTCCTTGAGAAGTCGGCCTAGGACACTCCTGCTGCTTTTAAAGCGGTTATGGATGACCTGAACTTCAGCGGCATTTCTTGCCGAACGAGCAACCCCGCTTTTCGGCTTACCCATGAAAAATCGATAGTGATAGACCATCAAATCGCTTTTATCATGACCCTTAACCAGGATAAAACAGCCTATTCAAAAAACCGTGAGTTTGGAATAATCGATAGAAATCCCTATGATGTGACAGAAATAACTGCCGTTTTTGATAATGACTGGAACCGAACCGCGCCTGTGCTCTCCGACCCAAATTTGGTATGGAGCCCGGTAAACTCCAGGATTAGAATCAATAAACTAATAGACGGTGCCAAGAAGAGTCTGTATGTGGAAAATGAAGAGATGCTAGACAAGAATATAGAAGATCACCTCATATCCGCGGCCAAACGGGGAGTTGATGTGAGAGTTGTTATGTCTCCTTCCAACTTTAAGAACGATACCAATGCGCCAGGAAGAGATAGAATCAAGAGTGGAGGAGTGAAGGTACGACTCTTAAAAAGTCCATACATTCACGCTAAGATCTTGATCGCAGATGGATCGAGGGCTTTCGTAGGATCTGAAAACTTTTCACCAACATCTTTGAACCGCAACAGAGAGCTGGGCATTTTGATTAGTGATTCAAAGACCATCCAAACACTATCCGCAACCTTTAACATAGACTGGTCAGCGGGAAAGCTGCCTGCCCGAGTTGCTGCACATTCCAACCAAGCATACCGATACGAACAATGCCCATGTTCCAGACCGTCCAAATCGCAGGTCGAATTCTAGGGCATAGGGCAAGTGATTAGCTGGGAAGGACTTTGATCTTACGCCGCTGTGGAAAACGTTACATCCACAGCGTACGAATTTATCTTTCGCAACTCGGCCATTTTAAAACTCCAAAATGTTTTTACTTTGATTCTGGAATCTGGGCGTACTTTCCGGAATCGTTTCGCTCGTATCTATCGCACTCAGCTCTGCCCAACATGACGTTGCGTTTGAAGCAAGCCTCACAAACTTGTTGGCGACTGAATCCTTCACACGCCCATATCCTCGCATCGTAGAATGTATTGTCGATCTTCCTGTTACAGGAACTACAGCGGTCCGGCTCTTTGCCGCTCCAGACATTGACACCTTATCGCCTCTGCAGGACGAGACCCGCTCGCTCATCGCGCTCATCGTTATGGCAGAGCGCATATATCTAACGCTCTTGTCCTTTCAGCGACCAGACCATGCATTTTTAATTCGAGACGCTCATTACAGCTTGATCTAATGTCCTCTGATAAAATATCTGTAATTAAGGGGGACATCACCCTGATGAAGGTTGATGCCATTGTTAATGCCGCGAACAACTCACTTCTTGGCGGCGGTGGAGTGGACGGTGCTATCCACAGAGAAGCCGGCCCAGGCCTATTGGAGGAGTGCAGGAGGATGAATGGATGCCCGACAGGCGAGGCCAGGATCACCGGAGGATACAAACTACCGGCTCGTTGGGTGATACACACCGTCGGCCCTGTATGGCGTGGCGGAAATGACGGTGAGGCTGAGGCTTTAGCTATGTGCTACAGGAACTGCCTTGAGGTTGCCCTTCGGTACGGGATTAAGACCATTGCCTTTCCGTCGATAAGCACAGGAGCGTACGGATTTCCGGTCGAGCTGGCATCAAGTATAGCCGTCCGAGAGGTAAAGAGCATCCTGGAAAGAAATGAATCGGTTGAAAAAGTTGTCTTTGTCTGCTTCAATCAGACGGCCTATGACTGCTACCTGAAATTGATAAAGAACGGTTGAGTTTCTCATTTCTCGTCGAGTCGGCTTACCCTGATCTGCGGGCAGATCTCCAAGGCCTGGTGGCACCCTCCAGGCCATAGTTTTGGGTTTGATTTAGATCTTCCGCAGGTCGACTATCTTCTGAGATTTTCCTGCCGTTCTGGGAATGCTGCCTTTCTCGACCAGCTCAATCCTGCTGCGCAGGTTGAGCACAGCCTTTAGTTTCTCCTCGACCTTCTTCTGGACCTTGGTCAGGTCTCCCAGCTCCCCGGTGAATGCCTCGTCCTTCAGCTCGACCTTGATGGACAGCTCGTCTAAACCGTGTTTCGGCCGATCAACGATGACCTGGAAGTAATTTCCAATCTCCGGAATGCTTACAAGCACGTCCTCGATCTGGCTTGGGAAGACGTTGATGCCGCGAACGACCAGCATGTCGTCAGATCTGCCCAGGAACCTGTGAAGCCTTCTGCTTACTCGGCCGCAGTTGCAGCCATCTTTTTCGGTGATGTAGGTCACGTCCCCGGTGTGGTACCTTAAGAGTGGCATGGCCTCCTTGGTCAGAGATGTTAGAACCAGCTCTCCAGCCTCGCCAGGAGCGCAGGGCTCCTCGTCCTTGTCCAGGATCTCCACCAGGAAGTGATCTTCCCAGATATGA
Source organism: Methanotrichaceae archaeon (assembly GCA_041494285.1). Taxonomy (GTDB): domain Archaea; phylum Halobacteriota; class Methanosarcinia; order Methanotrichales; family Methanotrichaceae; genus Fen-7. The sequence goes on along the minus strand of JBGQAL010000009.1, from coordinate 2,909 downwards.
AGGCCGTTCTGCTCCTGGCATTCAAAGGCAACTCCTGGGCCGTACATCTCTGAGAGCCCGTAGGAATCGTAGGCCTTGATTCCCAGAGTCTCTTCAAGGTCTCTCCGGGCCTCATCGGACCAGGGCTCGGCTCCGAAGCAGCCTATCTTGAGCTTTAGATTATCTATGACACCGTTGGCCTTGGCCGTCTCCGCGAGGTAAAGGGCATAGGACGGAGTGCAGTGCAGGACAGTTACGCCGAAGTCCTGCATTATCTCAAGCTGGCGCTCGGTGCTGCCGACGCCCGATGGAACAGCCATAGCCCCCAAGCGCTCGATGCCGTAGTGAACGCCTAAACCACCCGTGAAGAATCCGTAGTTCACTGCGTTCTGGAATACGTCCTGCTTCGTTACGCCCACCATCACGAAGTCCCTGGCCATCATGTCCGACCAGGTCTCGATGTCCCTGGCGGTGTAACCGACAACCGTAGGCTTGCCGGTGGTGCCCGATGAGGCGTGCACCCTGACAACACGATCCCTCGGAACGGCGAACAGCCCGAAGGGATAGTTCTCCCGCAGGTTTGCCTTGCAGGTGGTGGGAAGCTTCTTCAGGTCCCTCAGGCTCTGGATGTCCTGAGGTGAGACTCCCGCCTGCAACATACTCTCGTGGTAGAAGGGAACGCTCTTGTAAACAGACTCTACGGTGCTTTTGAGCCTTCTAAGCTGCAGTTCATCCAGCTCGGCCCTGTCCATCAGCTCCAGCTTGGGTTGCCAGTAGTTCATGTTGATACCCTGATGAGTTTGAGGTGTGGCATAAAATCGTCGTGCCACACTGTGGCAGGAGAGATATCGTCAGGGTATATCAACATATCCGCAGTGAAATACTGGTACAACCTTTCCTTAGAAACAAATTGCAGCAGAGCTTTTTCGAGTCTCGGACATATTCTTTCCTCCATACTCCCTTATGACTGAACCGACCATATTCCTTCAAGAGGAAGCTAAAGCGAAGAGGTGGTTCAAAAATACTGTCAATAGCTTTTTGTAGGATATGTCGATATTTACTTGGGATACCGATATGATAGTGCCAACACCTCATAAGGTAAGTCTAATCAGATCAAACGGCGAAAAGAAAGCCAATATACCTGCATCTGTCAAAGGAGATGAGATTTTAATAAAGGATACTTCCATGCGAATGGAAGAGGGTGATAAGATCATTTGGATGCAGCCAAATGAAATTGAAGCAAAATATATAATACAAAAAATAAAGTATATTTGTGGTATAAGTGGTACCCCCATGGCTGTAAGACTAATTGTACGAAAGGAGACAAAGATCGATGATCACGGACCATCTCATGTAGAATACCATCAATATGGCAATGCGCAGCAAGTCAATATTGGTTCACAAGACTCATCTTTAAACATAACAAGTATTACGCAGATTGATGCTATATTTGAGCAATTGGAGAAAGCAATCAACGAACAGATCGCCGATGCCAGCTCTAATTCTGAGCTAAAGAGCAAAGTCGAAGATATTAAAAGAAGCCAAGGGAAAAAAGAGTTCTTTGAACATTATACTAACTTTATAGCATCTGCCGCAAATCATGCAACCTTAATAACTGCAGTATTGCAGCTTGTTCCTGCTTTTTATTCGATAATGAGTAAACTAAAATGAGCTTAGCAAGGATATGGTTTGCTAAGCGGGCATGCGACGTGCCGCCGCATAAAGACAGAAACAGGTTAGCTGATAAATTTTTAAGCTGGAGTTATGTCATTTTATCTCCACATGAGAGTTATGTGGGTATTGCAATAAATCGACAAAGATCATAGAGGAAACGACGACGGCAATACGTTGGGATTGATTCCCCTGGCCATTTGCGTTACATCCTTGAATCTGCTATTCGTGGCCTGATTATCTTGCGCCGCGTTAGGCTGGGCAAGCTGAACCGCCTGAGGCTGTTGGACTACGGCTGGTGTTGATGCTGGCGCTGGTGCTACGGCAGCCTCGACCTTAACGGGAGTGTAATCAGCGACGTCTGGGCTAATCCTTGTCCCTGCAACCTTCCCACGGGCTTCATTTCCATCACTGTCATAGCTCACATAGCGCCCCGAAAGGACATCATCGGAGATTGTTCCAATTATATCAATAGAGACGAAACCCTTGCCATTCATTGCTTCGATGGCTATGTTTGCTGAAATTTCAAGAGAGGGATCCTGCAATTGGCTATTGATTTACATTACATGTTATATAGGCGACACTATAGGTAAATAGTGTCAAGACAAAGTCATCAAAACAATCTAATTCCGAAATTCTAATGGCATGAAAGCGACTTAGCTAATCCCTATATGAGATTCACCTCAAAATAAGGCTTTAATAAATACGAAGCCTGTGAGCTAGTATGTCCAAAGTTGCAATTGGTGCTAGCGGGAAAATAATCCTTGCCGGTAGAGAACAAAATGTAGGAGAATTAATTGCCAATTATAGATGAACGGATACCTTAAAGGAGTACCATGACAACTATTGAGGATTATGCGTCTATTGTTGGTCAAGATGCAGTAAACGAACTGTATTCATTGGCTGAAAGATCTCAGGATAAATGCGTACAAAATATAAATTCGACCTCCGTAGGCGGAGGTGTCGCTGAGTTGCTTTCAAGGTTAATACCCCTCTTCAAACAGCTAGGAGTAGAAGTGAATTGGGATGTGATAAAGGGTGACGAAAGATTTTTCGGAATCACTAAGAAATTTCACAACGCTTTGCAGGGGTTTGACGCAGATATAACCGATTCAGATTTGGCCTATTTTTTAGAAATAAATCAGATGAATGCGGAAACGACCGATTTTTATGGGGACATCACGTTCATCCATGATCCTCAACCCATTGCTCTAATCGAAAAGAAAGGTAATGATGGGTCAAAATGGGTTTGGAGATGT
>JBGQAL010000094.1:0-11026 GCA_041494285.1 Methanotrichaceae archaeon | reverse complement strand
TCCTCGAGGAGATCTTCCACGCCAGGCCTTCGGATGTGGAGGAAATGATCCAGATGAGGCTAGAAGAGAAGAACTGGAGCAAGAAGAGCTGGCGAGAAGAGGAGGAGCCATGGCCAAGAGAGTTCTGCCTGGGTGAGTAGCTATGGGCCAGGAGCTTTGAGAGCGTTAGGATTGGGGCCAAGGAGGTCTCGGCCAGGTGGCTAAAGGCGAGCAGGGCTTTGAAGAAGGAGGACCAGATCTATGGCCAGAGGCTAGCGGAGATGGTGAAGAAGCACTCCAGCGAGGCTTTCTATGCTTTTGATGATCCTCTGGAGGCGGCGGTGTTTTCGGTGTTGGTGGAGATGATGATGGAGCTGGAGAAGAGAAATGTGGATCTAAAGCAATCGTGATTATGGGAGGGAGCCCACGAGAGCTAAAATCTGGGAGTAGAATCTTCGGAGGCTCCAATTAATTATGAGCATTTTAAACTATTTAAGCTAATTAAATGCGCCTCGGTGCAATTACCGGTTAAGAATAGCGGTTTTATCAATAGCCTCGTAGTAATATCCGAGGACGTATCTGCTGTAGATGATAGGGTTGAAAGGGAGCCTTTTTGAAGGGTTATAGGGAGTAGAACTTAAGGCTCCAATTGATAATAGTATTTTAAACTATTTAAGTTTAATTAAATGTGCAGCGGCTCAATTATAGGCTAGGAATAATCGGATTAGGAATATTTGTAGTAATAGTGATATGCAATGGCCAGATTGACCAGGATAAGCTGAAATGCTGCTGTAAAAGGAATAAGGAGGGAGGGAAAAGTCGAAAAGGGTAAAGGAGGTAGGAGGGAAAAACTCTTATCGACTTTTGCCTTACACTATATAGACAATCGCCGAGATATATAGGTTTCGCCCCAGAAAATAGAGGATGTTGCACTCCGAGATAGATAACAGAAAACTGTGAAAATCGAAGACTCAGGCGGGACAAACGCCGATCCACAGCGCCCTTATGGGAGGAGCCCCGTATGAAACGGGCTGATCCCGGCCCTAAGCTCGATTATAGCCTGGGGTCAGAAGGCGATCGAACGCTGGAATATTACGCAGCGCACCTTTAACAGGAACCCGACACCGTTAGATGCGGGGTCTCGTACTCGCCTTCTGCCTTTTGGCTTTGTGCCACGCCATGCCCGGCCGAGTATTAGCACTAAGCCTGTCGGCAGATACGGCGTGCAACTTTGTTCTGCTGAATTTCAGCTTCACAGGCTCGTAGCCGAATGCATTACCACGAAGGCATGCACCTCTTAATCAAGGGATCTCTGTTCGGCCAGCCCTAGGAGCGACGTACGCTGCTCCATGAAAGAGAATACACATATCCCTTGCCGTCAGAGCTTTATCGGTACGTTGAGCCCACGGCACACCCACCATCATTATGCATGGCGTGCCGCTTTCTTGATCCCGCATGGAGCAACGCTAGTGTCGCCGGTTTTCACGGGGTGACGTGACGTGATACCCTCGAGTGTCACTTATGTTTGAGTCCATCGCGAAAGGCAATCGCTTCGAGTTCGACCCGGACGGCGTCCATGACGGGAACCACGGGTCGTGCCTGGAATTCAAAAGCAGGCAACATCGAGCAGAACTTGTGAACCGCCAACGGATCGTCGCAGTCCAACAGCATATACCCACCCCAGTCACCCACTCGTATAACGAAGAACTCGATCTTGAAATTGTCAGGCGCCTTCCACTGAGTGAAAACTTCCAGAATCCGCTTTTGGGCATTCTCGTACTCCATCGGCGATCCTTGCGGACGTTCGAACCAGCTGATCATGTACTTCATCGGTATCCTCCGTAAATTAACTATATTACCGTTAAAGATATTTGTAGTTGTCGTCCTGAAACCAATTTTAGGATGATGGGTGAGGTAGTTATCTAAAAAGAATGGTAGGTTGAAGGCTAGGTTGCAGGGCCAGTCATTCTTGAAATGCCGAATTCGTATTACTGATACTGTAGCTCTGATTCTACTCAGCACTTAGAAGTCTTTTTTCTTCTGTTTATATATGAGCTTGAGACCTATCTACATCTCATGATGATGAGACAGATTGCACCATACTTACTTGCCGCCCTTGTGTGCGCTGCATTCGCACCAACTAGCTTTGTATCTGGGGTAGCTGATAGCAAAGAACTGACAAAGCTAATCTCGCAGAACTGTGACGCCCGGATGACGCCAAACGACCTGGCCTTCTTCCTGGCCACCCACAACTACGACGCAACACCCAAAGACGGCTATGTCCAAGTAAAGATCAATGGTACAAGCTACAAGGTCGTTCCAAACGGCGCCAACTCCGGAATGGTCGGCCTGTCAATCATCAATTAGGTCAGACATACCTCCTCGCCTGGACCAATAGTCTCGTCATCGATCCCTCCTCCTCTTCTCAGGCAAAACCCTCCCACAATTATAGTGTTTAACTCAAAATTGGGAACTAACGATCGCTATGCTCGCTTTGTCCAAAGACATAGTAAGTGTAAATCCTTGGGTTAAACATTATATACACAAAATACACAAAACTAAAGCTAGAATCTCCTCAATTTTATCGTAAATTTAAATATGGATTTTAAACAATAATTACTAAAATACGGTTCATTGACATTGGAATTCTAAGGATGGTGTCGTACGCAACAATTCCTTGCGACGGCGGATAAGCCCAGCCCCATTTCAATCCTCTCATGGATGGCATATTGTTGTTTTCAACTCAGGATTCGCCAACTACGATGATCCTCATATTCCCAAAGGATACCTTTACTTACTATCAATCCTTTCCCGTAAACAGGTGATCCCATGTTTCCAGGTTTAGAAGGAATGGGCGGAAGGGGCGGCATGAGCCCCAAGAAGATGAAGGGAATGCTGAAGAGCATGGGCATAAACATAGACGAGCTGGAGGGAGTAACAGACGTGATAATCCACACCCAGGAGAAGGATATCATCATCAAGAACCCCCAGGTTGCTATAATGGATGCCAAAGGCGTCAGAACCTTCCAGATCTCAGGAGAAGTTGAAGAAAAGCTCTTGCTGGTTATACCCGATTCGGACGTTGAGCTTGTGGTGGCCCAGACGAGCGTCGCGTCAGAGCAGGCCAAGGCAGCCCTTGTGGAAGCCAACGGTGACATCGCCTCGGCCATAATGAAGCTGAGTGCGAAGTAATCCATTCAACACTCGGGTCGGTATCGAGTCCCACAATTTATTTCAAATCGCGGCAACAATAGCCAAAGTCCAATGAGGATCTAGAGTGAGCCATGAACGGAGAGCTATCCACGACCCCGTCCACGGTGCCATTTATCCAGACGACCTCGAATGGCACCTGATTCAATCCTGGCCGGTGCAGAGGCTCAAGGGTATAAAGCAACTGGGGCTGGTGGACAGAGTTTACCCAGGAGCTAACCACACAAGGTTCGAGCACAGCGTTGGCACAATGCACGTAGCCGGACAGATAGCGTTGCACTTGAGCTTAGACCCTCTGGACATACGACTGGTTAGAGCAGCGGGCCTTTTGCACGACATCGGGCACTCTGCCCTTTCCCATGCGGTGGAAGGCGTTCTAAGCCGCAACCCGGAGATCCAGCCTTTGGTTGCCGACAAAAAAGTCTCCGGGCACGAGGAGTTCACCAGGGACATCATAATCTCTCATCCTTTCGGCGATGAGGCAGTCAGGTCCGCTGAGGAAGCCTTCGACGGGGCCGACGAATTCTTCAGAGATGTGGCCGACATCGCCCTGGGCAGAATCATCCCCCTGGGTCAGATAGTCTCAGGCGATCTGGACGCGGACAGAATTGATTTCCTTCTGAGGGACTCCCATCACTCTGGCGTGGACCTCGGCCTAGTGGACGCTGACCAGATAATCCAGGCCCTTACGATCTCAAAGGGAAGGGTCGTCCTGGCAGGAAATAACGATTATCGGTCGGAGATGTCGATGACTGCGGCAGAGTCCATGCTCATAGCCAGGGCTCACCACTACAACGCCTTGATCCATCATCCGCAAGTCCAGTCCATGAGAGCCATGCTCCTGGCAGCCCTTGAGTCTGCCCTTGCTAGATTGGACCCTGAAGATGCCAGATCCAAGATAGTCCAATTCTTCCGAGAATATGCCGACTCCGATCTCATGAGATTCATCTGGGAAAGCGGAGACGATCGAGATAGAGAGCTTCTGCAGCGAATAAAGTTCGGGAGAGGTTATCCCCTGGCGGCGAGGTTTGACCACAGATCTCTTCCACCTGGCACGAGGATGGCATTATCGACCATATCAAGGAACGGCAGGATGAAGAAACTCTTCGAGGACAGCCTGGGAAAGAAACAATGCTGCTTGGTGGACATCTCAGTCGGAAGTGGAGTTCCCAGATCCATGCGTACAGAGGAGGAAGGTTTTCTCTACGATGAATCGGCGCTGGCCGCAGGCCTCGTGAAGGCTCTGACCCGCCAGATCGCTCTGTCCTTCTTCTCTGATTCAAGAGTCGATGTTTCCCTGGAGGAGATCAGAGACCAGGCCTTCAAGCTCCTCAGCTTCATTCGGGCCGAGAGCTATCTGCCCATAGACGGGCTGCTGATTCTCTTCTATTCCCTGCACAGGATCTTGAGCGAGACCTTTGGGGACAGGATCATGGTGCCGAGGATAAGGAACATCACATGGCTGTACAGAACGGTCAAAGGATTAAAAGAGACGTGCGGGGACCTGGCGGGACTGTACGACTACTCCTTCCACTCGGAGTACGGTTTTCCCTACAGCGAGAAGCTCTTTGAGGACATCCAGATCCTGGTGGCTATGGGAATGGTCTATCAGGATCAGCGCCACTACGAACTCAAGGGCCGGTGGCTGCAGAGGTACGAGTACATGCTCACTTCCGAGGGATTTAAGTACGCCGAATCCATCGCGGTCTCCTACAAACACGAGGCTGAACAGATCGAGCATCGGCTTAGAATGGAGAAGCATTCTATACCCTACGACAGAGCCAGTCTGCTTCTTAAGCGATATACAGGCAGCTAGCGTGAACATGGAAAGTCAGAAATAGCAGCAAGCAGTTGTAGCAAAGGAGCAAACGTACCATTGCGAGATTACTCAGTGCCGTTGTTAAGCCTCCTAAAGACAACCACACATTGTTGATATCCAAATCAAGCACAAATAAACCGAATTAATTTAGTTCATAAGAACTTATCAAAGTAATTTTAATTGTTAGAAACATATAAATAGCTTCAGATACTATATTTCCTATGACAGGTTGTGCCTGATGTTCCTAAAGGAAGTGAAAAAACATGATGCAGGGAAAGGAAATGGAAGGATCTGAGATGGAAGGCATGTGGGAGCATATCAGCGAAGATAAAAAGAAGGCTTCATCAAGGCCAAATTGGATTTTAAGATAAAGAAAGTTCAGGCCAAGCTAGATTTCTTGAAAGAACTTCAGAAAATTTTCGGATGAAACTCAGCTATCGGAAGCTCCGAAAATACCATGGAGTTTCGAGGCATTCTTTTTTCCTAGGATGATAATTTAAGAAGATCCAAATCGGAACCTCAACTTTGGAACCGCCGCAAATGTTGATTTGGTACAGGTATCAAGAAAATAGGGGGAACTGATTAGTAATGTTGGTTGTGAATGCGAATACCATTCGTACTTGCCCATAAAGCTTTTATATTTTCAACAAGTAATAATAATAATTCTCGAATGATGGATGCGAAATTATGAAATTGGTGAAAACTCTATTCATGATTCGATCATGATGTTGTTTTGTTGCTCGTACTCAATTGGGCAGCCATCAAGCGGGTGGAGTGGGAGAAAAACTCTCGAAGGTCGTTCCAGGAGTTTTTGGCACAGTACCGCTCGTATTAATTAGTAATGGTGCCTCAATTTATCCTGTTGGTGAAGTCAGTAACGGGGCAACGGCCTATCTCGGAGGAGTGAAGAATGGCACAACTGTTTACCCTGTTAATGAGGTAACAATGGTGCAATGGTTTATCTTGGTGGGGTTAGAATTGGCACCGCCGTTTACCCTGTTGGCGAAGTCAATAACGGAGCAACCGTCTACCTTGGCGGAGTAAGGACAGGCACAACCGTCTCACTCTAGCATTCGCTAGCTAGTGACTATCGTTTTAGGGAATATCGATGTCTATTTTTTCTCCTCGCCGAGTTTTTTTATTGAGACTCTATAGATTTGAGGTCCGAGACTGTCGTTTCGGGATGCAGGGAAAGGTATTCGGCGACAAGCGGCCTGTGGACCAATCGGCAATCAATACAGGTCCATACCCTTTTTCCTCTTTTCGTCCTCACAAACTTTCCCAGATCCGGATCTCGGCAGGGATACAGGGGACAGAAGCAGTGAGTGCAATCTTGACCCTCGAAGTGGTGGCAAGGGTAATAATCGCAGTTGCTTCTGGAGGTGTCCTTGACCGGCTGATCTGCCACACCTCTAATGAGGCATGGGTTGTCTGTTACCAAGCCATCGGCTCCCAGCCTGAAGAGCCAGCTAGCTTCATCCACGCTGTTAATGGTCCAGGGATAGACCTCGATGCCGCACCTATGGGCCTCTTGGAACAGTCTCGGGTTTGTCCTTTTGGGGAATAAGGCATCTGCCCTGGCCCACAAAGCAAGCTCAACAGGTCGTACTGGCAGAGATGATATTATTATCCCCGTCTTCAGGTTCGATATCTCTTTAACTTCACATAGGCTGGAGTGGAAGAAGCTAGTCACCATGGCATTTGAGCCCTCCAGCTCCTCCGCCACTAGCTCTTCCAATCCTTCTTCCTTCATCTCCACGACCATTCCCAGTTTAAGTTCTTTTGTCAGTTCGGCCGCCTCTCTAAGAGTTGGGACCATCAAACCCCTGCCCATGATCTCCTCGGATTGAAGCTCTGCCAAGGAGAGGTTCTCAACCTTGCCCTTGCCATTCGTTGTGCGGTCCACTGTCTCATCGTGCATCAGAACTAAGTTGCCATCCTTGGAGAGCCTGACGTCTACTTCGACCAGATCGGCCTTGCACTTGGCAGCGGCTCGAATGGCTTCCAGGGTATTCTCGGCCGCTAGAGCCCTGGCACCTCGGTGGCCAATAACAATAGCCATTATTAGTCCTTCTGAGATTTGAGAATATATCACTTTTTGGGATGTCGGATGGGGAAGCGTGAATTGTGGTTGCAGCCAAAAGATTAAACTTGAAGCTGGCTGATGCTTATAGGATGCTTGACAACCTTGAGAAGTTCACATGTTTGAAGAGGGATATCGCAGAGATTAACATCGACCCATTGCAGCGGGGAGGGATTCTCACTCCAGCTGCTCGCGAAGCATTGATCGAGTGGGGCGATGGCTACTCCGTGTGCGACTTCTGTAACGGGGCCATTGACCAGATTAAGAATCCGCCCATTGAGGAATTCGTACATGAGGCGTTGCCGGAGTTCTTAGGCATTGACGAGGTCAGAGTGACTCACGGCGCAAGGGAAGGCAAGTATGCAGCCATGCATTCGCTTTGCGAAAAAGGCGATTGGGTGGTGATGGACGGAAATGCCCACTACACAACTATTCTGGCTGCCGAGCGGGCAGGACTGAACATCGAGTTCGTACCGTCTAGCGGCGAGCCGGGCTATGCCGTATCGGCCGAGGGTTATTCAGATGCGATCATGCGAGCCTACGAGCGCAAGGGCAATGTCAGCATGGCTGTGCTGACCTACCCTGACGGCAACTACGGAAACCTGACGGATGCGAAGGCAGTGGCAAATGCCTGCCACGAAAATGGCATTCCTCTTCTGCTCAACGGTGCCTATGCTGTTGGCAGGATGCCTGTCAACGCCCGAGATATCGGCGCGGACATAATCGTGGGCAGCGGCCACAAGTCTATGGCGGCCTGTGGGCCGGTGGGCGTTCTGGGAGCCACTGAGGAGTTGGCCAGGTCGATATTCAGGCTCTCCTCGACAAAGAAGAACAAGGAAGTTGAGCTTCTGGGTTGCACAGTGCGTGGTGCGCCTCTGTTGACGATGATGGCTTCTTTTCCTGCCGTAGTAGAGCGTGTCAAGCACTGGTCGGAAGAGGTAGAGAAAGCAAGACTATTCTCAAAGCGGATGGAGGCCGTGGGAATCGAGCAACAAGGGGACAAGCCCCACAACCACGATCTGATGTTCTTCAAGGCCGAAAACCTGTACGAGATCTCCAAGACAGCCAAGAAAGGAAGGTTCTTCCTTTATCGGGACCTGAAAGAGAGAGGAATCTGTGGGATCAAACCTGGACTGACCAAGCAGTTCAAGCTGAGCACTTATCAGCTTACTCAAGAAGAGTTAGACAGAGTGATCAAGGCCTTTGAGGAGATAATCGAGTCTTATATGCAGCCTGCAAAGGTATAACCTATGAAGAAGGTCAAGAGTCAAGATATCAATGGTTTTGCAATACTCTCGAGGGATTAGAGACGGCTCGTACTACACCCAAGTCAATGCAAAAAATAAAATTTTTAAAAAAAATAATTACTTTATCCCTTTGAAGCACTCCTCTAGGTGTTCCTGGCTGGGCGGCTTTGTCATTAGGCTCACTACTATGGTAGCCAGGATTGCCAACGGGAAGGCAACTATCAGCGGGTCGACAACAGGCCAAGGCATCTGAGTTATAAGGACGTCCCTGCCTAGGAGCATCTTTGCTATCCCCAGAGGTGTAGACTCTGCCTTATGGATGAATAAGTACCAGAAGAGGGTAACGAATGATCCAGTGACCAGACCGGCTATTGCTCCGGCCTTCGTGGCCCGCTTCCAGTATAGAGCAGAGGTGTACATAGGAAGGAAAGAGGCGGCGCATAGCCCGAAGAATATGGCTGTCCCCCTGGCGATTATGTTGCCGGGAAGTATGTATCCCAGGACAACCGCAATTAATACGGCGATGGTAATCCCTATCCTTGTTATCATGACCGAACTCTTGCCCTTCTTGCCGGTCAGAGTCTCGTAGATATCCCTGCCTATTGCAGTTCCCTGCGCGTGGAACTGAGAGCTGGATGTGGACATGGCCGCTGCCAGAAGGGTCAGCATGAAGACGTACACGAACCAATCGGGCATGGCTGCGTTGATATAGAGGGGTATAATGCTGTCTGCATTTCCTCCCGCTGCTGCTATGGCAATCTTGCCCTGAGTCTGTAGGAAATAGACGTTAGACAGGGCGCCAACAACGAAGGCAACCCCCGTCATGGCCAGTATGAATATACCTCCGATAATCACGCCACGGTTAATCTCTCTGTTGGACTTGACTGTCATGAACCTGACGACCAGTTGAGGCATGGCCAAGACGCCTATTCCCACGCCCATGACGATCGTCGATATCAGAGTCCACCACCACCCGCTACCGAAGGTTGGCATTGACGTCCAGCCCGTATGCCCTTGGGCCGCAGAACTTGGAGGCACCATGGAAGCCATGTTTGTCAGAGCCTGGTGGGCTGCACTTATTCCTCCAAGGTGTGTGTAGGTCATTACCAGCAGTATGATCATACCCACGAACATGATCGTTCCCTGCAAAGCATCGGTGTACATAACTCCCTTCAGTCCACCCCATATGACGTAAGCGGCAATTATCACTGTGTATATCAACAATGCAACGTCAAAATTTATGTTCAGGGTTGTTTTAATAAACTGAGCCGCCCCTATTATGACAGCCGCTGCATACATAGGCATGCCTACGAATATTACAAAACCGCTAAAATATTGAACGAACTTGCTGTCAAACCGCTTGGCCAGCAGCTCGGGAAAAGTCATGGCTCCCAGATTGTGCCCCATCTTCCTGGTGCGCTTTCCGTAGACTATGAAAGCCAGGAATATCCCGACGAAGATGTTGAGCAGAGTAAGCCACAACAGGGCCATGCCGTAGACCCCTGCAATTCCGCCGAAGCCCACTATGGCAGAAGTGCTGATGAATGTCGCCCCATAGCTCATGGCCATTATGTAAGGGTGGACCTTCCTGTCTGCCACCATGTAGCCCTCTGCGCCTTTGGTCGACTTCCAGCCCCTGTAGCCGAGGTACATGGTGGCCAGCAGATAGATCAAGACAATTACATTAAGGAGAAGAAGATTCATCTAATATCACACCCCTAGCTCCTTATCCTGCATCTCTTCCTCCTGCTCCTCCCAGGCGGCCTCTTCAGAGATCTCCTTCTCCTCGATCTCCCCGCCCTTGTTCCAGTTCGTTAAACCATAGATAACACACAGGAGCGTGCTAAGAATGCACAGAAGATAGACGCCCCAGATCCACGGATCATTTATACCTAACACAATAACACCCTCCCTGGAATACTTACAATGCCCAGCGTTTTCTTTGGTCATCCTTCAAGATGACATGCTAACATGCTCCGGCATGTCATCGCGTAGCATGGTAAAAACGTTATCAAATAATAAAGGTGACGCTCGCCATTAAACGTGATAAATCCATAATATATGAAATAGAGTGCCCTGAGGTTATTAATAAGAATTATTTGATATAGGTTTCGAAGGCTACAGCTTATGGAATTATATTTCTGATCCAGGAAGATGGTCAAGAAGTCTGACATAAAAAGCTTCGACCAATCAGGCACGCAGTGGCACGGCGCAGGCTGGCTGCGCACCCATCCGGTTGAAGAAACGATAGCTGAAATGACATGTGCATGAAATCCTCCAAAACCGCGTATATGTATAATATGTGCTTTTGGAGAAAACCCTGCATATGTGCCCATAGATTGCGATTTTTCTGGCAGAGATACCGGTATGAAGTAGTCATCCTCTGAAAAATGGTTATGTTTTCGGTAAATCCCGCTCTTAAGCATCAGAGCGATTATTTGTTCCATTAAGAACTTATTAAGGCAATTTTAATTGCCGAAAAGATATAAATAGCATCGTATACTACGGTTTACTGATCAGGTTTGTGCCTGACATTCTTAAAAAGAATAGGTGACCTATGATGCAAAAGGAAGAAATGGAAGGCATGAAAGGTTGCCGGGAACATCTCAGCGAAGATAAGAAGAAGGCGTTCATGAAGGCGAAATTGGATATGAAGATGAAGAAGGTGCAGGCCAAGCTGGATTTCCT
>JBGQAL010000026.1:0-22494 GCA_041494285.1 Methanotrichaceae archaeon | reverse complement strand
TTATTGAACAAAGAGTATGTTAAATAATATAAAGTTTATTTTCAAGAAAATTTAGGTTGAAAGGGCACTAGATATAATCATAATGATTATAACAGTAGTTTGCCGTGCCTTGTGCCATAAGTCTCGCTGGAGCGCCGATTAAGCTCTGAATGCCAGAGATCTAAACGCGACTAAGGGCGTAGACTGCCATCTTCATTGGACGGTGGCGGATCTCAAAGGGGCTGGAAGAGCGCCACGCAATCTTGCGTAGTCTTCGGTCGCCCGCTTTCAATAGAGATGGGTGGAGGCGGCAAGAGAGGTGCACGCCGTCATTGGCGTAGCAAGCCGTCGTTCAGTGAGATCTACGGAACAGCAGCGCGGCGCAGGTGTTCGCAAAGGCCCAAAGCGCCAAGCAGGCTCTATATCTCATGGTGTTGAGTCTCCGCAAATGGGGCACTGTGCTAAATTCCAGTGTTGCAGCGTTTGGGTTCTCGTGTAGAACCAAAGAAGAGCGAGATGAGGCCGTCACGAGATGGCTCCTGTCAAAGGGCGCTGTGTCTTCAGCGTTCGTCTCGGCTCAATTCAACCTGCGATGTGTTTTTAAGGCTTAATTATCTGTGACATTCAGTTTTCTGCCACTTTTCCTTCCTAAAATTTGGGATAACCTAGAATCACAGCAGGGCAAAATTTATATCCTATCACTACCTTTAAGTTAGTACATAGAAGTAATCAAGGCGATCTTGAGGTGATATTCAATGTGGGAAGATAAGAAATATCCATCTATATTCGACATATTTGAGAGCTTTACAAAGGGATTTCCCTTTGAGAGAAAGGACAAGACCAGTGAGGATTGGTTCAGAATGCCCTTTGACGACCTGATAAAAAAGTTCGATGAATCAATGCCGGATGCGTTCGGAGATCTCGTAAAAGAGGAAAAGACACCTGACGGTGTGGCCAGAAGGTACGGCCCCTTTGTGTACGGGTTCAGCTACACGGCTGAGCCGGGAAAAGAACCTGTATTCCAGGAGTTCGGAAACATCAAACCATCCCATCGGGGGATTGAGCCAAGTGCGGGTAGAGAGCCTTTGGTCGACGTAATGGATGACAAGGACAAGTACAGGATCTTTGCGGAGCTGCCCGGAGTGGAGAAGGACAACATAAAGCTGGATGTAGCCGAAGACAGCATTGAGATCTCAACAAAGGACGACAAGAAGTTCTACAAGATGATCCCCCTGGAATCGACCGTTGATCAGGACAGCACCAAGGCGTCCTACAAAAACGGCGTGCTGACCGTCGAGCTGGAGAAAATGGATAAGCGAAAGGGCAAGGAGATCAAGATAGACTAAAGCAGTTCCGATATTTGGAATCTCGAATTTTGCTTTTTCCTTTTTTATTCTTTTCGCTGATTCAAGTTGCGTATCTTTTGCAGCGTTATCACCTCTTACGATGATGGGATAAGCAGGAAATAGTTGTAGAGTTCGCCCGAAATGGTTCAGGAAGGTGCACGATACTCGCGACTCTTTGGCACTAAAATTATCCCTGTAAGGCCTTGGTTTGAAGTGGCCTTGTTGCCGTCTATCTATCCACCTTCTAATGCTATTTTCTTAATCTCTTGTTGTATTTTGACCTACAAGAGTTATATGGGACTCATATGAGCGAAAGAACATCAAAAGGCATTCACAAAGCCTCAATGTGAAAAATAGATACTTAAATCATACAGAGAACTAGTAGTGTGGGTAGGGTGAGTGGAGATTTCAATCAAGACAATCAGGGAGGAAAAGGATGTTTTACCAAATAAACATAAATAGATTTGTGGCGAATACAAAAAAAATGATAAAACGCAACATAGTACTCTATTCCTTGTACGCTCTTTATTGCCGTGTTTGGTATTCATTTAATCATATACGAAGCTAGCAAAATGTAGGTCCTTTCAACAATTTCAGTGACTATTTCAGCCTTAATATCTCGACAAACCGAACGGTTCACCACGTCGATCGTCTTATACCAAAAACTTTATATCCGTTCAATGTCGTAGTGTATCTTGGCAAAAGTCGAGATCTTTTCTCCCTCCTACATCCCGGACTTTTGCTTTTCCCCTCCTTAAATGATTTTCAGCAGCCTAAGGCTCCTTCACTAAAATTCGGGCAATTCAAGCGAATATGACAAAGGTTAAATTATCGCCCGTATTTTGAACTGCGGGGTTTGCATGGACAACTACGAGAAGATAACCGAGCTTGGCCGTAGGCGCGGCTTTATGTGGCCCGCCTTCGAGCTCTACGGCGGAGCTGCGGGATTCTACGATTACGGCCCATTGGGTGCCACACTGAAGAGGAGAATCGAGGACACCTGGCGACAGTTCTTCGTTATTCAGGAGGGCTTCGCCGAGATAGAAGCTCCCACAATCGGTGTAGAGGGAATCTTCCAGGCCTCAGGCCACCTCAGTGGCTTCTCCGATCCCCTGACCGGATGCAAGGAGTGCAAGGAGGTCTACAGGGCGGACCACCTCATAAAGCATATCATCGAGGTTCCGGATGCTCTTTCTAACGCTGAGATCTACAGAGTTATCCAGGAGAACGAAGTGGCCTGTCCTGAGTGCGGCGGAGAGCTCTCCGAGGTCTACGAGTTCAATCTCATGTTCAAGACCATGATCGGGCCAGGGAACAAGACCCAGGGTTACCTGCGTCCAGAAACCGCCCAGGGCATGTTCATAAACTTCCCCCGGCTCCTCCGGTACTTCCGCGATTCTCTGCCCTTTGCCGCCGTCCAGATAGGCAAGTCCTACAGAAATGAAATCTCGCCCCGTCAGGGCGTGATCAGGCTCAGGGAGTTCACCCAGGCCGAAGCGGAGATCTTCATCGACCCCAGGGATAAGACCCATCCCAAGTTCGACCAGATCAAGGACATCAGTATGAAGTTCTACTCCCAAGCAGCGCAGGAGAAGGGCAAGTCTGAGGAGATGACCTTTAGTGAGGTCGTGGGGCGAGGAATCGTAGCCCACCAGACGCTGGCATATTACGTCGCCAGAACGTACCAGTTCCTCCTAGCTGTGGGCGTATCTCCAGAACGCCTGCGGTTCCGGCAGCACAAGTCGGACGAGATGGCACATTATGCTGCAGACTGCTGGGATGCAGAGGTGCTCCTGGATCACCTTGGCTGGATAGAGATTGTGGGCGTGGCGGATCGGACCGACTACGACCTCAAAGCCCATGCAGCCCAGAGCAAGGTCAACCTCACCGTCTTCGTGCACTACGATCAGCCCGTAAAGCGAAAGAAGCTGGTTGTAAAACCGGACATGAAGGCTCTCGGGCCCAGATTCAAGGGCCAGGCCAAGACCGTGGCTGACGCTCTCAAAGCCATGAGCGTCGAGGACCTTAAGGGAGATAAGATCAAAGTCCAGGTTGGTGGCGTTACTGTGGAGATAGAGCCATCCCTGGTCTCCTACGAGACAGTGGAGGAGGAGATTCGGGGCGAGGAGATCGTTCCCCACGTCATCGAGCCCTCCTTCGGCATAGACCGAATAGTTTACACCGTCATGGACCACTCCTTCTATGAGGATGTCGCGGACGGAGAGCCGAGATCGGTCCTCAGGTTTAATTCAAAGGTAGCCCCCGTTGAGGTGGCCGTTCTTCCCCTCATGGACAGAGACGTTCTTGTAAAACCAGCCAAGGAGATCCTTGACGGCTTAAGGTCCATAGGGATCCGTGTGGACTACGACACCTCCGGCTCCATAGGCAGAAGATACCGGCGGAACGATGAGGTGGGCACGCCTTACTGCGTGACCATAGACTACGAGACCCTGGAGCAAGGAACTGTCACAATCAGGGACAGGGACTCCATGAAGCAGGTCAAGCTCAACGTCGAGCAGCTTTCTTGCGTTCTCGAAGAACTCCTCGCTGGAGATAGGAAGTTCGAAGATACAGGAGTCCCGGTGGAAGCGATCGCTGCCAAGGAGCTATGATCGCAGGGCGGAAGAGCTGAAATGGATTTTCTTTTTGAAAGGTGAGACGAAGATTGATAGACACGGAGCCACAGTGGCGCGCCAACCTGGTGCGGGAGATCAAGAGGAAGACGATCCACATTACAGGACTGTCTGTACCTATAGGCATCGTCGTCTTCGGCAAGATTTACACTGCCGGAATGATCGCCCTGGCCCTGGGAGTTGCCCTGATCCTGGAAGCGGGAAGGCTTAGGGGAAGAATAAGCCTTCCAGCAGTCAGGGACCATGAGCAGAAGAAGGTGGCCGGTTACATCTACTACATCTTCGGCAGCCTCGTGACTGTGGCCCTCTTCCAGCCGATGATAGCACTGACATCCATGCTCATGCTCTCGCTCGGCGATGCTATCAGCGGGTTGGTTGGCTCGGTGCTGATAAACGCCAATGTCCGAGAACAAAATGTCCGGTGGCGGTTCAAGCCGCTGCCAATCGTGGCCTGTATGTTCCTGGCATGTCTCGCCATAGGCTACCTCTCATCGAGCATAACCCGGTTGCCGTGGGAGATCTATCTCTTCGGAGCGCTGGGAGCAACCCTTGCCGACTCCATGGCCCTGGTCGTCTGCAACAGAGGCCTGGACGACAACCTGACCATCCCTATCTTCTCTGGGGTAATGATGAGCCTGGCAGCCCTGCTATAGGTCTCCACAGTTTACAGGCTCTGTATTGACCAGTCCAGATGCTTATAGTCCAGATGAGAAAGGTTTTTTAAAGTAGCGAGATTACCAGAACCCGTGTTTGGGCACAAGCGGTTCTAGGTTTTAGCTGCTTGATTCCGAAGACAAAGGAGGTATGGTATGGACATTATTCTGCTCGGTCCGCCGGGATCTGGTAAGGGCACACAGGCTAAGATGATTGCCGACAAGTACAAGGTAAAGCACATCTCGACTGGAGACATCCTGAGGGAGAACGTCAGAAACGGTACGCCCCTGGGCGTTGAGGCCAAGAAGTTCATGGACGCTGGGAAGCTCGTTCCCGATTCGCTCCTCATAGACATCATAAAGGACAGGCTGGCAAAGCCCGATGTCAAGGCTGGCTGGATGCTGGACGGCTACCCGAGGACCACCCCCCAGGCAGAGGCTCTGGACAAGATCCTTCCGGCTCTGGGCCAGAAGATCGATGTGGTCCTGAATGTCGATGTTCCCGATGCTGAACTGATCAAGCGTGTCACAGGCCGCAGAATGTGCAAGTGCGGGACAACCTACCACGTCCAGTTCAACCCACCAAAAGTGGCCGGCAAGTGCGATGCATGCGGCGCTGACCTGTACCAGAGGCAGGACGATACCGAGGCGACGGTCAAGGAGAGGCTTCAGGCTTACCACGCTCAGACCCAGCCCCTGATCGATTTCTACAACAAGAGGGGCATCGTCGCCAACATAAACGGCACAGGCGATATCAAGGCCATCTTCGGCAATATTGTCAAGGCTCTGGATAAGATTTAATATTTCCTCGCAACTTTTTTTCTCTGTCTGTTAGGAACTATAATTCGGCATCTTTTCGATGTCTGATATGTCATAGGATCCTACTGTAAATCAAATCCTGAGAAGGAATACAAACATTTTTAGACCTGAGTGATGATATGAAAGCGGTGAGCTACAACGAAGCTGAGGAAGATATCCGGCCTGATTCTATTGCTCATTTTCTTGGTAGCCTCGGCAAGGATTCTAGACTTATACCCCCAAATCGGACAAAGCTCCTGGTTGGTTGCCATTGGTTCTTTGGCCTCGTTGCTTGGGCTCTATGAATTTATCAGGAATAAGACAGAAAACGAACCTCACCGAGATAATAAAACAACTCAGGTTGTTCTGGCTCCAGAAAATGATTTGACCGTCGAACAAAACATAAACAGCCCGAGAACCAAAATCGAAGGTAGCGTGAACGGTCCGGTGTTTTCAGGAAATATCGAGGGTCCTATCAACATTATAGTGTTTAACCTAATGAGTTTATAAGTAGAAAGTTGTTCTATCAAGCTACGCATTGCGTTCATAAGTTTCATATTTTGGGTTAAACACTATAATCCTGCTGGATCCGCCGCGCTCCCTATACCTCGCCAAATTCCTCCGCCGCCTCCGGACTTCGCAGGTCGTAAGATCGAACTCGAAGATATCCTGGCCAATTTCGATAGAGGCACAACCATCACAGGGCTGCAAGGCATGGGTGGCATTGGCAAGACGGCTCTTGCTCTGGTTATTGCCGAGAAAGTTAAGGACCGATTTCCCGATGGCCAGATCTTCATTGAAATGAAGGGCACTAGCAAGAATCCGCTGAAGCCAGCCGAAACTATGGCGAACGTTATCAGAGCATATCTTCCCACCGCCCAAATGCCTGAAGATTTGAGCAGCTTAGGAGGGCTTTATCGCTCCGTTCTCAGTGGAAAGCACACTCTTATCCTGCTAGACAACGCTGCCAATCGGGAGCAGGTTGAGATGTTGCTTCCTCCAACTGGCTGTGCAATGTTGATTACTTCCAGGCAGAAGTTCACACTGCCGGGACTGAAGGCACAGAACATGGAGCTATTGCCTCCGCCGGACTCCCGCGATCTCCTGCTCTCTATTGCAAATCGAATTGGCGACCAAGCTGATAATTTGGCGAATCTGTGTGGCTATCTTCCCATTGCTCTGCGAAATGCTGCCAGCCTTCTGGCCGAAAGGATTGACGTAGATGTAGTCGAATATGCCCAGAAGCTGAAAGATGCCAATACGCGGCTTGATTTGGTTGACGCTACCTTCAGCCTGAGCTACGAGCTTCTTCCACCCAATCTGCAAAAGCAGTGGTCAATGCTATCCGTTTTCCCTGCCGATTTCGATCGGGCCGGAGCGGCGGCGGTGTGGGAAATAGATATAGATGCCGGGGCTAAGGCTTTGAGCGATCTTGTTAAGTGGAGCCTGCTGAACTTCAACCCCAATGGTGAGCGCTACCGCCTGCACGACCTGGCCCGCGACTTTGCGGGCTCTCGGCTTGAGGCTGCTTCCGGGGCTGTTGCACAGCAGCGCCATGCAAAGCATTATAAAAATGCACTATCCGCTTTCGATGAGCTTTACATGAAAGGCGGGAGCAGCGTTCTGGCCGCCATGCAGCTCTTCGACCTGGAAGAGGCCAATATCATGGCCGGACATGCCTGGGCGAAGAAGAACCTTGAGGCAAATTCTTCTGCTGCCGAGCTTTGTAGGAGCTACCCTGATGCGGGAGTCTATGTGCTCGATTTGCGCCTCCATCCCAGGCAGAAGATTTCATGGCTGGAGAGTGGCGTGGAGGCCGCTAGACGCTTGAAGGATAGGGCAGCGGAAGGCGCACACCTGGGCAACCTGGGCCTGGCCTACGCCGCTCTTGGCGATGCCAAAAAGGCCATCGAGTTCCACGAACAGGCGTTGGTCATAGACCGTGAGATCGGGGACAGGCGCGGAGAAGGAAACGCGCTTTTCAATTTGAGCCTGTCATTGGATAAGCTCGGCCAGCGGACAGAAGCCATCGATTGTGCCAGATCCGCGCTCAAGATCTACGAGCTGATCGAGAGCCCGAATGCAGAGCGAGTCCGACAAAAGCTGGCAAAATGGAAGGGATAGCCGATATATTTGAGATTTCCGGAAAAAGCTCACTCATCGATTACGGGATTGATCCAGTTCGAATAGCAAAGCACAAGGAACCTTTTTATTCAAATCCGGAGTTGGGCAGTCCCATGATACTTGTCTATTCCCTGGGCGGCTCCATCCTGGCCGGCCGTGACTCTGACAGCCTGCACGAATATGCAGATGCCCTGAAGGAGCTGTCAAAAGAGCATCAGATCTACGTAGTGGTCGGAGGCGGCAAGATCGCCCGCGAGTACATCGAGAAGGCCCGGGCCCTGAGGGCCAGCGAGATCTTCTGCGACCAGATAGGCATCGGTGCGACTAAGCTCAACGCCATGCTGCTAGTCGCTGCCCTGGGTGATGCAGCGCCAAAGGAGATTCCTGCCTCTTATGAGGATGCTGCAAGGTTATGCGCACCCGGAAGGATCGTGGTCATGGGCGGCGTAAGTCCCGGCCAGACCACGGATGCAGTCTCCGCTCTGCTGGCCGAGTACGTTTGCGCCGATCGGCTCATCATCGCTACATCTGTGGACGGAGTGTACACGGCAGACCCAGAGGTTGACCCATCCGCCCGAAAAATAGACAGAATGACATCCAAAGAGCTTGTCAGGATGGCCATGGAGACGGAAATGAAGGCCGGATCGAGATCGCCAGTTGATCCCCTGGCCGCCAAGATAATCGAGCGCAGCTCCATTCCCACGGCCATAGTCCACGGTAAGGATATCGAAAATCTGAAAAAAGGGATAACTGGCGCCCACCGGGGCACCGAGATCAGTTCGGCGTGAGTGACTTGACCAGATCAGCCGGGGTGATTATGCCCCAAAGCGTCCCTGATTCGGAGACCACCAACTGGCTTGCGCTATTCCTGCCTAGCATCTTTATGGCCTCGTAGATGGGCTCCTCTGCATCGATGGTCAAGAAGCCGCGGGTCATAATCTCGCTGGCCTTGAGGTCTGTCTTGCCATCCGCTATGGCTCGGGTTATGTCAGTCATGCTGACAAGGCCCGGAGAGCTATCATCCACTAAAGCCTCTTGAACGCCGTTGTGGATCAGAATCCTGGCCGTCTCCTGGAGAGTGGCAGACGGGCTGATGTGAACGGCACGTCGTGCTGATGCCTTGATGGGAACCCTTGGCACTGAGATCATCGTCGAAACGCTGAAGATGAGCCGGGATATGGTGTCATCCCTTCCCAATATCTTTCCGCGAATGTAGAGCTTGTTAACCGGCGTAGGCCCAATCTCAATCTCATCGCCCACGTTGAAATCCCTGACGTTGCCTATTATGCGGACCACTCCGCCACAATCATGGGACTTCATGACCTTGTTGAAGACTATCTCAGTGGCCGACGCGCCTTCGACGGTGACTCCGTTCTTGACGACGGGCACATCGACAACATCGCCCGTAGCATCTAGGCTCAGTGCCTCATAGGCAGAGCCCGTTGCCCTGTAGCCGCCCTTGGGCCCAGGCACGCCCTCTACTAGGTTTAAAGCCTTCAATGACTGCATCTGGTTCCTAATGGTCCCAGGGTTGCGGTCTATTAGCTCTGCAATCTCCTCGCCTTTGACGGCGCGGCCTTCTCCGCGGTGAATGTTGATCAGTGCGGTCAATATATCTCTTTGAACGGGTGTTAGGTCCATACTTAGATCGGCATTATTCATGACTAATGCCCTATATAAGATTTATCGGTGGTCCAAAGACGGAATAGAAATCTACATAAGCTCGGATCACAGATTGAATCCATATTTAATTGATATTTTTTCCGGAAATTGAAAATAAATTCTTTGCTGCTCACGTCCTTCTAACCGATAATGGCAAACATAGTTTGCTATTAAAGGATATAATATTAACTATCAATATAATCAGGATAATCATTGAAATTGTAGATTCGTCTCAACCATTTCCGACATGGAAATGGAAATGCGTATTATAGAGCTGGCATTGGAACTCAACTCTTACGCATGGGACAGGTCTTGCTGCCCTTGAAGGGAAGGTTGGCCATCTTTTGCCAGGTCTTCGATATCGGCTCCTTGTAGATGCTGCCGAAGGATTGAGGCATGCAGGCGCAGGGATAGACATCGCCTCCAGGAGTAATGTGCATCCAGGTCCGCCCTGCGAAGCAGCCGAAGCGCTTCCGTGCCGCGGGAACGGAGAAGATTCTGGGTGATCCCGAATGAGACACAAAGTTGTCCAGAGCGGCTTGATCCGCCGAGGAGAGAGACACGTCTGTTCTGCCTGACCAGCGGCCAATAGTGACAACCTCGAAGAAAGTCAGTTCGTTTGCGCCTATTCTCTTCGCTAGATTGTGGAACTCCTGAAGGTGACGGATATTGTCATGTCGAATCACTACGTACAGATCCACAAGCAGGCCGACGTCCTTTGCATACTCCGCTGCTCGCATGGCGTCCCGAAAGACCCCATACCGGCCTCGCATGGCATCGTGCTCCTCGGGAACAGGGCTGTCCAGGCTGACGTTGACAGCATAAAGCCCGGCTTCCTTCAGCCGTCCAGCTAGCGTTGCGCTAAAGCCCGCTCCTGAGGTGAAGAGCGTGGATATGGCACGGTCATCCACCGAGGCCACCAATTCAGGAAGCTCTTTGTAGGTTGCTGGTTCTCCTCCGTCGAAGATCACCAGGGTAGTTCCCATTTTCAGGATTTGAGCAATGATTTCTTTGACCTTTTCAGGCTCTAACCGTAGATGTCTCCCGGAATCCGGCAGAGCGCAGTGAATGCACCTATTTGGGCACTCCTCGGTTATGGAGATGGTTACCTGATCAGGAGTTCTTATTCCCAAGATGGCCTTGATCTGGCTCTGGGCCAGCCTTTGAAATGCGAGGCTTGGCACCGGAGGTGTCCAGGTGGATATGCACAGCATCTCCCCAGCAAGAGCAGGAACCTGTCCGTCGATCATTTCCATGGCAGACCTCACCCCTGGCACGATGGAAAAGGGCCCATGGGCCTCGGTTATCATCCGGCCGTCCTTCAAAGAGCTTGAGGCCTGGAGAAGAGGGTGATTGAACAGGCGATAGGATCGGCCATCAGAGGTCATCGGTAGACGTCCTCTGGCTCGAAGATCTTCTCGCCTACGATTTTTCCTTCCACAGTTCGGTAGAAGCAGGACCGGTACCCGGTGTGACAGGCACCTCCCTTCTGCTCTACAAGAAGGAGGATGGCATCGTAATCGCAGTCGATCCTGATCTCCTTGACCATCTGGAAGTTTCCGGAGGTTTCCCCTTTCAACCACAACTTCTTCCTGGACCTAGACCAGTAGTGAGCCTTTCCGGTATCCCTGGTCTTTGCCAGGGCTTCATCGTTCATATAGGCCAGCATGAGCACCTCGCCGGTAGCATAATCCTGGGCGATGGCCGGAATCAGAGCATCCATGATAGAATGGTAGCGGATATATCCTATAAAGGATTAATGAGAGGTGTGAACAGTTGCGTCTCCTGCAAAGGCCGGGGTTTCTGCGGCAGGCCGGTCTGTCCCATTCTGAGGAGGTTCGAGGAGATAGCGGCTCTGCCAAAGATAGGCCTAAGCATCGAGGGATTCTCGCCCCCGGAGGTCTTTGTGGGCCGACACGGCTACCCCATAGTCAGAGCCGGACCCATGATACCAGCCGGGGAGTCCGAGCAAGAACACAGCAAGCCCTCTCTGGCTATGGACATCGGGGAGATAATAGCCCACAGGGCAACTCTAGTCAGATCGGAGGCGAGGATTGGCGTGCATGAGGCCAGGGAGCCGGGAAGGCTGCTGGAGACCGCTCAACAGATAGCTATGTCCTCTGCGCCCGTAGGGACGGAGGTAATTTTTTTGAAGCCGCCGCGAGGGAGTCTATGTTTTGACGGAGTGCTTTCTCCAACAGGTCCAGCGGGCACCCTGAAGGAGATGGAGATAACCACCAACCCCGTCATCCCCAGGAAGGTAGACCGGATCGTGGAGGACCCAGCCACTGGCGCAGCTACGGCTGCGGCTGAGCTTTACTCCTCAGGTATTAATGTGGATCACATCTCCAGGCTTCTCTCCCTTGGGCTTCTGGGCAAGGAGAGAAGGCTAGTCCCAGCAAGATGGTCTATCACCGCCTCGGATGACATGATAGGAAAGTCGCTGAAGGACGCCGTCCTGGACAAGCCCTTCATCGGTGACTATCAGCTGTACTCCGGAGAGGATCTGAGCAACCACTTCGAGATCCTTTTCCTTCCAGGAGCCTACAGCTTCGAGCTAGTAGAGATATGGATGCCCAGGTCGGTCTGGTCCCCGGACGGTTTCATAGGATCGGACAGCGAAGGGCCGATGGGCAAGAAGGATTACAGCTCCCTGGCTGGCGGCTACTATGCAGCTCGTCTGGCTGTTTTGGAGCGGCTGGCAGTGATGGGAAGACAGGCATCCGTTTTGGCCGTCCGGGAAATCTCCGAAGAGTACTGGGCTCCTCTGGGCGTGTGGGTAGTCAGGGAAGTGGCGCGAAAGGCCATGAAGGCTGTGCCCAAGAAGTTCACCACGCTAAACGAAGCCCTGGAGGAGATGGGAAGAAGGATCGCCACGCCAATGGGCAAATGGAAGCTGTACACAAAACTGGCAACAGGAACAGCTCAGGCCAGCCTGGCAGATTTTTCCTGAGCAATGACTTATGTTAAAAGAGTTACCGCCTCCTATAGGGTTTCGAATTAAGAAGTCTGTTGGTGATCTGAACAAGTAGGGGTTAGATGAAAGCAAATCATTTTCAGAAGGGCTGGAAATCTGCAGGCAAGAACCTTCACTATATTCCTCAATAAATTACCTAATTCTTGATCTGAAGTTTGGAAGCAAGATCTACAAATAGAATCGACGTGTAGTCGAATTAAATGGCGGGCTTGCCAACGGTTGCCACCAGCGCCTCATTCCAGTTATCCAGCAGCTAGTTCTAATTTTGCACCTTTGGCATACCGCCGTTCATACGTTTCATGGACAATCATAAATTTCTGGATTATGCATAAAATTTTGTAATAATTATTGTATCCAGCGTCGAGTTCTACGTCCATAGCAGAGCTAGCTGTAAATCCGGTTTCGCGCTTATTCTGTCTTTGTGGTCGGGTTTTATCGGGTTCGTGGTCCGAAACACGCCTCGATAAGAGTTACGTTTTCTATTACAGGAAAGGGTCTATCAGATAAATTGATTTCATGTGCAAGGAACTAACGGACCTCATCATTTGGCACAACATAAATAAACAGTGAAAAGTATTTATATCATAGATCTCATATACTTCAGAAGTTTACTGGAGATGTTATGAAGAGAATCGAGTTAACTGCATGGATGAGTCTCTTTTTAGCCTTAGCTCTGTTTGTGGGATCGCCCAATCGACTATTGACGATCATAACACGTCTGCCGAAGGTCAAAATGCTGGGTCTTCAGCGATCTACTTCATTGGCACTTTATGCGAATTCCATCAGGGAACCGTGCCTGGTGCGCCGAGCTACTGGACCGTCAAAGTGGATGAGATACAGGTTGGTCCACAAAACATCACACCCTGCGTAAAGGTGAATACAATCCAGTCAATTCCGCCACCATGGGGAAAAGTGGATCCAGGATTGAAGGCAGGTGATAGAGTTTGGGTCTTCGGTGCAATTGAATCTAACAGCGTGATTACACTACATGGATCTGAGGATTTCTACTTAAAGAAAGCTCCTACGGAGATCAAACTGGTTGGAACGGCACTTGCTTTTCACAAACCATCTGGCTTCGGCGGCGGATCTTATTGGACCATAAAGGTAGATCATGTTATATTCGGTCCTCGGCCTTGCAGCAGGGTGATAAATGTGACGACATTTGCACCCATTTCTCCGATACCATGGGGTTTTTCTGATCCAAGAATTAAACCAGGTAATAAAGTGATGGTCTTCGGAACGTATCACACCGGCGAGTCGCTTTCGCCAGGTAAATGCGGGATATGGTTGTTTGGATCAAAAAAATATTTTATAAAAAAGCATATAATGCCAAGGCACCCGGAGAACGAAGTGATAATACTGGCTTCCTAATAGATTCCCATGTTTATATTTTTGTTGCATGATAAGTGGTTAAGCATCGTAGCTCTGCGCAATCAAATGAATCAAGGCGAACGAAGGCTAACTCTGAAGTAATCCCAGACCTGGTTAGCACTATCTCTCAACATACTATTACTCGCTGTTCTCAGTGAAGACATTTAAAACAGAATCAATATGATTAGGATACATTTCTGGTTCCTTATTGGTTCGCTAAGTTCCAGATACGGTTCTACATAGCGATTCCACCATAGTTAAATGGCGGGCTTGCCAACGGTTGCCAGCAGTGGGTCTGCTCCCTTCCGGGCCCGAACCGGTGCCTGCAATTATGGAGCTTATGCCTGCCCTCTGGCAGCCTCCAATTCATTTCCTTTTAAAATATGAATCGTGAAGCTTTTGCAATAACGCTTTCATATCAAAGAATAGCCTTCAATTATCGGTGTACAAAAGTCGATACCCTTAATCCAATTAACCTGATCTTCCTATTGCCCCTAAGATAAGGTGCGATCAATCTTTTGGCGTTATTTCTGAGAATCGCCAAGTCATTTGTCGGAAACAACAAGGATTTGGCGCGAGTGTGGGTATCAAAATGCTGGTAACGAACTTTAATGGTTATCGTTTTGAACTGGAAAGCGTTATCGATAACCTCTCTGTGCACATCTTCTGCCAGCTCATCCAAGACGCTGAGGATCAATTCTGTATCATCGGCATCATGTTCAAAAGTCACTTCTCTCCCTATCGATTTTGTCTCGTATTCCTCAACGACCTCACTGAAATCGATCCCATTGGCATATTCATGCAGCCTTGCGCCCCAGACTCCGAATTGTCTCGTCAGAACCTCTGGATTCACAGTTGCTAAATCGCCTACAGTCTCTATTTTCAGCTCCTTCAGTCGCCGATCGGTCTTTGGACCTATGCCCGGGATCTTCCTCGCCTTTAAGGGAAATAGAAATCCTTTTACATCCTCCTCTTTAACTACAGTCAGCCCATAGGGTTTCTTGTAATCGGAGGCGATCTTGGCCACCATTTTGTTTGGCGCAACGCCTATGGAGCATGTCAATTTCTCCTTGTCCAAGACCACTTCCATTAATCTTTTGGCAAATTCCCCAGCTTCGTCGAAATTCTTTACTCGACTTGATATGTCGAGATAGGCTTCGTCTATCCCGCCCTGTTCGAATCTATCTGCATGATTTTTTAGAATTTTCATTATGCTATTAGATGCCTTTATGTAAAGGTCGAAATGGGGCCTTAGATAAACACAATTGGGGCACAGCTTCCAAGCCCTGGATATAGGCAAAGCTGACCTTACGCCGTACCTCCTTGGCTTCGTAGGATGCGCTGCTCACAACTCCACGTCCAACGCCCTCTTTTGGATCGGCCCCGACTACCACGGGTTTTCCTTTCAACTCCGGATGCTCTCGGACTTCCACAGATGGGAAAAAGGCATCCAGATCGACGTGCAGGATTACTCTCATTCCAGCTCTCTATTGAGCAATGCCATCCAAGGGATATTGCCCTTACGATGAGATCATAGTGCAGAAGGGCCAGAACACCGGAAGTCTTTAACGTGATCATATGGCCCCCGGACGTGAGGCACTGCTGGCGATCAGTCCCAAGCTCTCGGAGCTGGAGTTGGAGAAGTTGGACTGAAAGTGAGAATCTGGCTAGAGTGGTTTCTGCCTGGTTGAAATAGTTTGGAGAAAGCTGCTTTTAGACTAAGATTTTAATAGTTTCGCGGCTCTACTAAATCAAGACGGTTGTGTTTTGGCCCGATGAACAACCGGAATAAGTTCATCATTAAAGCCACAAAGAGGGGCAGTAATGACAGAAAAAGAGAATATTAACAGCCAGCCGAAAGTAGAGCCGCTGAAGGATTTGGTGAACTATCAGGATGGTTCGGTTGTGAGCCGAGAGATAATTCGCAAGAGCACTGGTACGGTAACACTATTCGCTTTTGATGTAGGTCAGGGGCTAAGCGAGCACACCGCTCCATTTGATGCGCTTGTGTATGTTGTGGACGGAGAGGTCGAGTTTATTATCTCTGGCAAAGCTTACCACCTGAATCAAGGGGAGGTCGTGATCTTACCTGCCAATGAGCCTCATGCCCTCAAAGCGTTGAGCAAGTTCAAAATGCTATTAGTGATGATAAAGTCTTGAACTTCTCCATGCCAAAATCAGGAGTGTCGAGATACAACTCAGATGAGAATTCTCCAAGCCGAGCTGCTGGTCCAGATTCAGTCAACTGTAGAAACTAAAATTTATAATAGTAAAAGACCCATAATAAATTAGAATCGTCCAAGGAGATATTATGAACCGAGCTTTGTTGTTAGTTGTTTTGGTGCTTCTCACTCTGACGTTGAAGGGAGCTGCCGCCGATGGTCACTGTGATGTTAGCGCGTGTATGAAAGAGGTTAAATGGCCAAATGGGACATACGGTATTTATAACCCAATTAATACCGACGTAAATATCTCCAATAACGGCTTTATCTCTCAAGAAGCTTGGTTAATTGTAAGATTCACCGGGCCAGATGGAAGGGTGTATAAACCAAGAGAAGATGAACATTTTACGCTTCCTGATGTTGGAACTTCAAGATGGGATGGTTCGACCTCGACAGCTTTAGATTTAGTAGGACAAAACGGGACTCGTAGAGCTCCGGACGGCTGGTACAATGAGAGCGTTCAGTTGAAATTACCCTCAGGCGACATATTGGATCAAGAAAATAAAACGCATGCTTTCGAGATCAAGAGTTAGTTTTTGCCAGAGTTCTCTCAAATTATTCCAATTCCTTATCAAACAGATGCCTAGATTCCGAAACGACTCCAAAATATCTCGGATCTGTCTTTCCTCCATCGCATTATGCTGGAGATAGAACGTGAATATCTATATTCATGTTCAAAGAAAAGCTTTAGCCGAGTTGAGAGCTGTCGAGCTCTCCACTACTTAGGCTCAATTACGATCCTACGGTTCTGATTTGATCCGGAGTATTTTCGTGCACCAAGCTTCTGTTGCCTGTTATCACTGTGCCGTATACGTTGTAAATGCCACCACCTGAAAGCTTTGCCTTTGCTATGTTATGATCTATAGAGCCACTGATAAGGTTCACAGTGCTGTAGAGCCCTGAGCTGGTATCGACGTTATCATAAATGCCCCCACCATAGCTTCCAGCATGGTTGTTGCTTATCGAGCTGCCGTTCAGATTCACCCAGCCGAGGTTATTATAAATGCCTCCACCTCCGAACATTCTGGCACGGTTATGGTCAATCGAGGTCCCACTCAGATTCACCAAACCCTGGTTATTATAAATACCTCCGCCATAGGTTTCTGCATAGTTATGGTCAATCGATCCGCCGGTCAGGTTTAGTTGGAGTGTTACAAATCCTCCTGACTGGTCGTTGTAAACGCCACCTCCCACATTTGCGGTGTTATTGGAAATAGAACCGCCCGTCATGTTTATCACTAGATTGGTGTAAATACCCCCTCCGATCGCTGCCCTGTTTCCAGTTATGATGCCACTATTCAGGTTCACCCTTCCCTGACTAGAAATTCCGCCGCCGCTATAGACTGCCGTATTATTTGTTATGGAGCTATTGGCATTAATGTCCAGCGTTGCCAAAGAATCGTCGTAAATGCCGCCCCCGCTACCACCTTGTTCTCCTGGATGTGTCGCCATATTGTTGGTTATGGTGCTGCTATTTAACCTTATGAGACCTCTACCATTCCAAATGCCACCGCCGCCCTCGTTTGCCTCATTGTGCGTGACATTGCAGTCAATCAACGTAGTTACACTATCGCCTTCATTCCAACCACTGCCTTGGTTGAGAATCCCTCCACCAAAATCTGCCTTGCCATGTTCAATGGTCATGCCTGATAACGATACGATCAGCGCACCCATCGAGGACGGTCCAGGGCCGATCGTGAACACCGGACCGGAATATAAGCCATCGAATATAGTACGGCCGATGCCAGCTCCTTCTATTGCCAGCGATTTGGTAGTCTTGATGTTTTCTTTATAAATTCCCTCCGACACATTGATTGTATCGCCTGGATTTGCATACTCTATCGCTGTCTGTATACTGGTGTAGTCGCATCCGCTTGGACAGACCTTAAGAGTTGTTGCCTCAGCAGCTCCCACCATTAGCAGGATTACTGCGAGAACATGTAGCTTCATATAACCCCCCTCTTATAAACCTCGAAAAGTTTGACTCATTGCCATCGATACTCCAGATCAGAACGCCAGCAGGTGGAAATGAACAAGATCGTGAACTCAAATCGGCCTCTCATCAAGATATTATGCCTCTTGAATGAATTTAAATTTTTTCTAAGATAGAAGGCAAGGAAGGAAGCCCAGCAGTGCCCTTATCGTAGCCGCCTGCAGGCATCATGAGTGGGATAACGAAAATCACAACCTACGATGGCTATTTTCGAAGCTGAGAGATTTAGAGGTCCTGGGAGACTAATATCTATTACCTACTTAATCTCTTTTGAATTCCGGTTACATTCACCCCGCCCACCCCGGACCCTTTTATCTTTGCTCTGCCTGGCTCATCAAAGGGGAAGCGAGCTTTGAAGGAGAGATCATCATGTGGATCTTCGACTCCTACTACAAGGGCAGCGTGGAGCTGTGGGCAAGGAAGAGAGGCCTCTACCAAGAGAGCATCGCTTATCCCCAGTTCTTCTACCTCTACCTCAAGGACCCTCATGCATACATGGAAATGATCGAGGCCCTGGAGAGCCGCTACCAGGAGCTGAGGGCGCAGGGAATCACCATATCCCCTGGAGAGGAAAGAATATTAGAACTAGTTCATTTACTAGCGAAAAGGTCGCTTCTCAAAACGCCGCATGTTTCTTATCTAACCTGATTAGGGCTGTTCTTATAGCTGTTTTACATAAGAAAGCTGGATCGCATACACTTAGGTATGGCCAATATTTTTCCGAAGGTCGGAATCACTATAAAGAAAGCGAGCAAACCGATCCGCAAAGAGGGATACCTATTGGCCTACAAGGATCTGATCATTCAACTGTTTCAGGATGCTCCTCATCATTTTGTCGCTTCTGCTCTGGTGAACGGCAAACCTGCGGCATCAAATACTTTCGAGCTGAGACTCGACGAACTCAGGATATTGGAACGCCTGCGAGATCTGGAAAAAGAGGCAGTTAACCCCGACTCCAAGGAGACCTTCAATATAGACTTCGGCCAAGAGCTATACAGTAAGGTTCTGGCAGGGGAGCTTGGGGATTACTTCCAGAGACAATTGGAGGCTAACAGCGAGGGTCTGCGGATCAGCCTGCAGTTTGATGATAACGCCTCCGATCTGGCCACCCTGCCATGGGAGTTCTTGCACGATGGAGGAGACTTCTTGGTCGCACGGCGGAAGACGCTTATCTCACGCCTGCCAGCCAAGCTGAACAAAGTTCAGTCTCCTCCCCTGGAGTCGATTCTGCGCATGCTGGTCATAATCTCCTCTCCTGCCGATCCCATTTGTGGTCCATTAGATTCTGAGAAAGAGCGTGATCGAATTCTTCAGGCCGTCGATAAGCTCTATGTGCAGCACAAGGTGGATGTGGACTTTACCGACGATGCCACCTTCGAGACTATTCAGAACTACCTGAACGATAAGGACTATCATATAGTGCATTTCACCGGCCACGGGAGAGAGATCGATGGCCAGGGATACTTGGTTCTGGAGTCTGAAGACGGCAAGGGCCAACTGGTGGACAATCAGACCATCTCTGATCTCTTTGCCAATCGTGGGATCAGGCTGGTAGTCCTCAGTGCCTGTGAATCTGCAGACCTGGCAAATAAACTGGTTAGAAAGGGAGTTCCCGCCGCTGTAGCAATGCAGTATTCCATTTTGGACCCTTCAGCCACCGGATTTGCCTTCGCCTTCTACCGGGCCTTAGCGAGCGGCAGAGCCGTGGATCTGTCTTTAACTGAGGCTCGACTAGCCATGAGGAACGCCAGAGGAAGTAATAAAGTGGACTTTGCCACACCTGTACTGTACCTTCTGGACCCCGAATGCCTGCACATAGACCAAATAAAACCTGAAGTAACTGAAATCTTCCAGAAGCCAGTTATGCTGGGGGAGGTCCAGGTAATGAGGGACGGTTTCGTAGGGAGGCAGAAGGAGCTGCGTCGCCTGCAGAAGGCTTTCAGTTCAGGCGTAAAGAGGGCCGCCATTGTGCACGGCTGGGGCGGCATTGGCAAGACAGTTCTGGCCACCCGCCTGGCCCTCCGTATGACTCGCCAATTCGAGGGCTTCTTCGGGCATAAGTGCAACCCTCAGACCAGGCCTGAAGATATCCTCAACGGGCTCAATGCTTTTCTGATCATGGCTGGGATTCAGGCTCTAAACCAGATCCTCTATAGTCCCTCACCTCTACAGGTCAAGACCGCAGCTCTGGTGAGCATCCTCAACCAGAAGAGGTTCTTGATAATTCTGGACAACTTCGAGTCATGCCTGGATGAGAGCAGAACCCGGATAGCCAACCCGGAGCTACGGCGGTTTGTGGAGCATCTGCTCAACGCTACCGTCTCCAACACCAAGTATATCATTACCACCCGCTATGATTTCGATCCCCTGGAGGGACGGCTAATAGCTGCGATTGAGCATCTGTCCGTTCCCGAGATGCCCTTATACCAGGCGGTGTGGCTGATGAACAACCACTCTGAGCTAGCTGGCCTAGACCTAGAGAAGAAGAAGAAAATTTATAAAAACATCGGCGGTCATCCCTGGACTGTAGGCATGTTTGCCCGGCATGTCTCCGCATCAGATGTGGATAACCTGCTGCTGGAACTGGAGCCGCTGAAGCGGGAACTGAAGGATTTCACGCTGTTCGACAAGTCTTACTCGGAGCTTGATAAATCTTCCAAAGAAGTTCTCATCCGGGCTTCGATCTTCGAGGAGGCCTTTCCCGTCGAGGCATTGCGATGGATGGTTGGAGATGCGAAGAATCCAAGCCCGCCTGTGGATAAGCAACTGGATGTGCTCGTGAGCTGGGGTTTGATGTCCAGGCAGGCGGAGGGGGATCAATCTCTGTACTCCGTGCACACCCTAGTCCGGCAGTTCACAGGACAGGAGGCGGAAAAGATTGGAGTGGATCGCCGAAGCCTACTGATGAGGGCCGCCCAGCATTACGAGCGAAGGGTCAAAGAAAGCAATGATCTCTGGGACCTCTTACGCGCCAGAGACTACTACTATCGGGCTGAAGAATGGAATAAGGCCGCGGATATCATGACAGCTGCCTGGAAATATCTTGACCGCTGGGGCTACGTCGAGCTGGCTATGAACTTGCTGAAGCAGTCTGCAGATACGACCTCAGGCAGAACTAAGGCTGCTGCTACGGGAAATCTGGCTATTCTGTATCAGAGCGTAGGCGACTGGAAGACGGCTTTAAAGTCGTTTACGGAGGTCAAAGAGATATTCGAGAAAGAAGGGGACAAGAGAAATGTTGCTGCTTCCCTGCACCAGCTGGGCATGATCCACCAGAATCAGGGCAACTATCCCGAGGCGGTCGAACTCTACCAGCAGAGCCTGGATTTAGCCAAGGAGCTGGGGGACAAATCAAGCATATCTAAAACCCTGCACCAGCTGGGCGTGATCCACCAGGATCAGGGCAACTATCCCGAGGCGGTCAGACTCTTCCAGCAGAGCCTGGATTTAGAGAAAGAGCTGGGGGACAAATCAGGTATAGCTAAAACCCTGCACCAGCTGGGCATGATCCACCAGAATCAGGGCAACTATCCCGAGGCGGTCAGACTCTACCAGCAGAGCCTGGATATCAAGAAGGAGCTGGGGGACAAATCGGGCATATCTA
This sequence comes from Methanotrichaceae archaeon, assembly GCA_041494285.1. Lineage (GTDB taxonomy): Archaea > Halobacteriota > Methanosarcinia > Methanotrichales > Methanotrichaceae > Fen-7. Next base: position 1,132 of record JBGQAL010000026.1, on the reverse strand, counting down.
TAACCCTGCACCAGCTGGGCAATGTCCACTACCTACAAGGCAACTATCCCAAGGCGGTCGAACTCTACCAGCAGAGCCTGGATTTAATGAAGGAGCTGGGTAACAAATCAGGCTTATCTAAATCCCTGGGCCAGCTGGGCAATGTCCACTTTCAACAGGGCAACTATCCTGAGGCGGTCAGACTCTACCAGCAGGGCCTGGATATAATGAAGGAGCTGGGGGACAAATCAGGCATAGCTATATCCCTTCACCAGCTGGGCATGATAAAAGAAGAATATAAGGATTATGAAGGGGCTCTTGGATATTACGTGATAGCTCTGTCAATTCTTGAAGAGCTTCACGATCCGAACAAGGAGATAGCTAAGGAGAGCATCGCAAGATTAAGAGCGATAATGGGAGAAGGTAGCTTCAATAAAGCTCTTAATAATCGTGGGGGATCTGAATGAACCTGGAAGCCGTCAAATGTCCTTATTGCGGCTATGTGTATCGGACGGACGCGGAAAAAGTGTTGGCGGACGGGAAGACTACAATTGTTAGAGGGCCTAAACAAAATAGTGTTTCCAAACCGAGTCAAGATATCTACGTCGACCTGACATGTCCCAACTGCAGCGAGGAGTTCGAATGGCTGATAAAGTGATAGATGAGCCTCCTGTCATCCCACCGAAGCCCAACCCGTTCTGGAAAGAGAATGCCAAAAGGCTGGTCGGCGAGTCCGTCTCCACCATCGAAGACGTGGCCAAACAGCTGATCGTAGTGACCAGCCTGCTGGAAGGGTTGTATTTCCACGCCATAACCTTTTCCGATCTAAGGGGCTCATTGAGCGGTTGGTTGATCTTTGTTTACATTGCTCCTATTGTGTTATGGCTAACAAGCCTCTTCTTTGCTATGTGGACTCTTTTGCCAGAAGCCCATGAAATTAACATAAACTCCACCCGCTCGTCCAAAGAGACCTTTGAGGATATAGTCACCGTAAAGCATCTTAGGCTAATGATTTCCGAGGCTTTTCTCCTAGCTAGTTTCTTGCCATTATTGGCAGCGGTATACTATTACCTGGCCTACAAGCCTCCGGCCTAAGTTCAGTTAGGCCATCTTATTCTGATCGTGCGGGGGTTCTAATTCCCGCACGTTAATA
>JBGQAL010000174.1:0-5222 GCA_041494285.1 Methanotrichaceae archaeon | reverse complement strand
TGGGACAAGTTCTCCACTTCGATCAGTTATGGAAAGACGTGGATAGCAAGATTTTTGCCAAACAGAGATTACAAATTGTTTTGCTGATGACTATAATCCAGGATATTACAAAGCTTATGGCCTCCCTGGTCCCGCATGGTGTCGGATACCTCCACGATCGAAATGGCGGCAATGCACATGCTCATCTCCAGGCGATGCTTCTAGGAAATAGTGCGGTGATTCCAGTAGAGGGCAAAAGATTGATCCTGGGAACTTGGCAGAAGATCCTATTCGTCGAGCTGGACGGCCCCAGGCATCGCAGGGTTTGCGTCAAGCTCATTAAAGAATAGAAGAAGCAAAAAGAAGCAAATGCGGAGAACGAATGCTTCCGATGCTTCAGCGCCTGGTAGCTTTTTCCACCAGGCTTTTCTATCGAACTTCTAACAGATTGGGGTACCAGTTGTCTGGGTAAGCTCTCGGAAGGCCGCTGTGAGCTCTTTGGTTATGGGACCAGGCTTGCCATTGCCTATGACCCTGCCATCCACTTTGGTAACAGGAGCGACCTCAGCCGCTGTGCCTGTGACAAAGACCTCGTCCCCGGTGTACAGGTCGAACAGTCCCAGGTCGCGCTCAAGGACCTCATATCCTCTAGCAGTAGCGATTTCCATAACCGCCGCTCTGGTTATGCCCTTGAGATTGTTTATTGTGAAGGGAGTGTAAACCTTCCCATCCTTGACTATGAATATGTTATCCCCGCTTCCCTCAGACAGCCTTCCCAAATCGTCCAGGATGATGGCTTCGTTCCCACCCTTGATATTAGCCTCTATCTTGGCAAGGATGTTGTTGAGGTAGTTGAGCGATTTGACATTGGGCGGAAGGGCCGCGGGCGAGTTTCTCCTGATCGAAACCGTGATGGCCGTGAGGCCGATCTCATAGAGGTCTCCGTACATAGCGCCCCACTCCGTCGCCATGATGATGACAGTAGCGGCACTGCATTTGTTCGGATCCAGGCCAAGATCACCTATTCCGCGAGTGACTATGGGGCGAATATAAGCATCCTGGAGCTTGTTCTTGCGCAGGGTTCCTAGAATGGCCTCGGCCATCTCCTGGCGGGACATGGGTATGCATAGCGCAATGGCCTGGGCTGAGTCGAAGAGCCGCTCAACATGATCCTCAAGCCTGAAAACCCGCCCTCCATAAGCTCTGATACCTTCGAAGACACCGTCGCCGTAGAGGAAACCGTGATCGAAGACCGAGACGGAGGCTTCCTCCGCTGGGACAAACTTACCATTTATATAAATAAGATTCATGGGCATCGTCCTCTCGAACAATTGACAAGAATAAATGCATTTTGATCGTGTAAGAATCGATCAATGAGAATCGATGGGTTTATTACTAAAGGAGAAAAGCTTGAAGGCTACTCTTTGTGGGGTTTAGAGCTATGGCAAGACTTGGTTTTGTGGTCTCGGAGTTCAACAGGGATATCACATATCAGATGGAGCTGCTGGGAAAAGAACATGCCCAGTTCCTAAAAGCAGAAGTGGCATCCGTTCTTTATGTTCCAGGTGTGTATGACATGCCGCTGGCTGTCAGGAAGCTGCTTCGTCGCGACGATATCGATGCGGTTGTAACTATAGGGACGGTAATCCAGGGAGACACAGGCCACGACGAGATCGTGGCGCAACACGCGGCCAGAAAACTGATGGATCTCTCACTGGAGTTCGATAAGCCTGTTACCTTAGGAATATCCGGCCCGAGGATGTCCAGAGCCGATGCTCACAGGCGCGTTGATTATTCCAAAAGGGCAGTGGAGGCTGCAGTCAAGCTGGTAACCAGGCTGGAGGGGGATTGAGTTGGTATCGAAAAGGATGGCTAACATTCAGGAGTCCACCACCCTGAAGATCTCGGCCATGGCCAAGAAGCTGAACAAGAGTGGCCTAGATGTTATCGACCTTGGCGTGGGTGAACCCGATTTCGCAACCCCGCAAAACATCTGTGAGGCCGGGTGCAACTCCATCAGAAATGGCGAGACCCACTATGCTCCCACCAGCGGAATTGCGGAGCTGAGGCAAGCCATTGCCGAAAAACTCTGCGATGAGAACATGCTTAAGGTCACTGCAGACGATGTCGTAGTCACTCCGGGAGCTAAGATGGCAGTATTCGCTGCAGTCCAGGCGCTCATGCAGGAGGGCGACGAGTGCGTCCTCATCGGTCCATCCTGGGTGAGCTACGAGCCGTGCGTGGCCTTTTCCGGTGGGCACGTCGTCTGGGGTCAGGTTGACGAGGACTTCATGCCGGTCGATCTTGCCGAAACAATTACAAAAAAGACTAAACTTATCCTAATGAACTCCCCCTGCAATCCGACAGGTGCCGTCTTCGATCGCAAAATCTTAAAAGAGATCAGAGACCTGGCCGTGGACCACGACCTCTTTGTCGTTTCTGACGAGATCTACGAGAAGATAATTTACGGTCGTGAGCACATCAGCATAGGATCGCTTCCTGGCATGGAGGACCGAACGGTGACCATCAATGGATTTTCCAAGTGCTACGCCATGACCGGCTGGCGTCTTGGCTATTTAACAGGCCCTAAGGAGACTCTGAAGTGGGTAACCAGGCTGTTATCCCATTCTGTCTCCCAGGCCACAACCTTTGTGCAGAGAGCCGGGGTAGAGGCATTGAGGGGACCTCAGGATGCGGTCAAGGCCATGGTGGCTGAGTTTTGTGACAGAAGAGGTCTCTTTGTTTCAGGGCTGCAGCGGATGGGGATTATTTGTAACTTGCCAGGTGGAGCATTCTACGTCTTCCCGAACGTGTCTGAGCTTGGTGGAGGGGATGTTTTTGCTGACAAGCTGCTCAAGGATGCCCTGATTGCTGCCACTCCCGGATCTGCCTTTGGGCCTGGGGGAGCAGATTATGTGCGCATCTCTTATGCTGCATCCCAGGAGCGGCTGAAAGAAGCACTGACGCGGATAGAGAAGATGCTGGGGTAGATGCTCTTCTACCCACCGTAAACTATGCCGTTAGAGGACCATTTTGAGAAAATTGACCAAGAAATTGGGGCAGGTTCTTCGGCGGCCGACATCTCGCTCGCTGGCCAGGATTCACAATTTCATCGCCCCCTATCCTGCCATCGGCTTCCTCAGCAACCGTTTTTCTTGAGAAATTCGTTCGCATTTTCAATTATCTGCTTAACGAGCTTCAGTCCATGTCAGCTCACTAGATTTTCCTTGCTGCTACCTCAATTGCCCTAATCACGCTGTCCTTCGGGATTATGGTGGCCACTGGGATGGAGAGCAGCTTCTCCACCGTTGGGCTGACGATTGGAGCACACACAAGAGCGGAAGCTCCGTCTCGCTCAGCCCTGACGGCGGCGATGATGGCCTCTTCTATGGTGGTGGCTGAGTACTCCCGGAGGGTGAGCATCTTGTCCCCAATGCGCATCTTTTTTTCGCTGATCTTGTCCAGGACGGGCCGGGCGGCGATAATGGCTATGAAATTGCCATCGGAGCCTTCCAGCAGTTTTATAGTCTTAACGATTTGCCTCAGAGTAGTGATATTGGGCTCTCGATGACCGGATAGGATCTTGTAAAGGGTCGACTGAGGTATCTCCGACGCCTTGGAAAACTCCCTGGCACTCAGGCCGAGATCGGAGAAGACTTCTTTTAAAGCTTCTCTCATTCTCTCATCCGACTCAAACGCCGCCCTCATTACCCTATCCGCATTTGGCATACTATTGGGTTGATTAGTGCAAGATATTTCTACTTTTGGGTTCAATTGGCTTCAACGAGGCGAAGCATTAATATCCGTTCTGCGGTTTATTCGGGCCAATCGTATTTTTTAAAAGCTGCTTTTGTACAAATAGGACAAAATATAGCCCGAAATAGAAAAAGTTATATCCTACACTGCCGGAAAATGTCATTATGGGCGAATATCTGGTCAGGTGCGTGAGCGATGGATCGGTGCAGCCACCCTACGCCCTGAGCTGCCATTCCGATAACTCTCTTTTGCGAGCGGATTATGCTGCCAAACGGCTAGAGCTAAAGCCCTTCCCTGGAATTTGGAGGTTCTACGATTGGCTTCCTGTGAAAGGGATAATGTCCGAGGCGTGGGAAGGCAGTGTAACCTACAGGAGCAGCGGACTGGCCGCTGCCGTCGGCCTAAAACAACTCTACATCAGCTTCAACGGCTATTGGCCAGAGAAAGGGGCAAGGATGAGGACTTGCAGCTTCAAGGATCTTGAGGCGCTTCCGACGATGCAGAGACAAAGAGAGCGCGGTGATGGTTCCACTCTGGTGGTTGCCTCGGCCGGAAATACGGCCCGAGCTTTTGCTGAAGTGGCTTCGATGACCGGGCAGCCACTAGCTCTGTTTGTCCCAAAGAAGGCGATGCCAAGAATGTGGATAACTGTGGACAAAGGCCCTGTCACCCTGTTTTCCGTCAAAGGGGATTACTACGACGCGATATCAATAGCCGAGAAGGTCCAGTCCCAGCCCGGCTTCCTCCCCGAAGGTGGAGCGAGAAACATCGCCCGAAGGGACGGGATGGGCACTGTCATGCTGGATGCTGTCCTGAAGATAGGCCGGATTCCCGATCACTACTTCCAGGCGGTGGGTAGCGGCACTGGCGGCATATCCGCCTGGGAAGCAGCCATGCGGCTGATCGTGGATGGCCGTTTCGGGTCGAATCTTCCCAGGCTCCACCTTGCCCAGAACGTTCCCAACGCGCCGATATACTATGCCTATAACTGCCAAAAGCCGGCTGCAGTCTGTGCTGAAATGTTCGACGACGTGCTCTTCAACAGAAGGCCGCCTTACGACATTCGCGGAGGAGTCAAGGATGCCCTTGAAGCCACCGGAGGCCAGGTCTATGGAATAACTGACCGTGAGGCTGCAGAGGCAAAGTCTCTGTTCGAGAAGACCGAAGGCATCGATATCCTGAACGCCCCGAGCGTGGCTGTGGCGGCTTTGGCCGGGGCAGTGCAATCGGGTGCTGTAAATCAACAAGATATCATACTTCTCAACATCACCGGCGGAGGGGTTTCCAGAGTTAAAGAGGACTTTTCCCTGAATGCGCTCCAGCCGGACGCAGTGGTCTCCCGATGGGAGGAAGCTGTAGAGTTTTTGGAGAGTGGAGTTAGATCATGAAACCCTTGACTTTGACGATTAAAGGCGGAGCTGACAAGGATGGACAGGCTGATGCAGTAAACGAGGTCGAGATCGTAAGCGGAGAAATCGTGGGAATAG
>JBGQAL010000104.1:0-9887 GCA_041494285.1 Methanotrichaceae archaeon | reverse complement strand
GTTTTAATCTTGCGATTTAATTCTTCGACGCTCATTAATCTTTGAATAGGGATTTTTTCTGGCTTGGACACAATAGATTGATTCGATTTATAGTATAAATAGTTTAGTTAAGAACTATAGATAGGCAATCAATGCAAAAAACAATCTGCTTAGGCCTAGTGCAGAACTGCACGAAGCCCTAATTGGTGCAGATAGCCCGAAATGGACCATTTTCTGCATGCCAATGACATCATCTACCCATAGTCGCATCTGTTTCTCGACTTCATCAATGTCAATTTTCTGGGGGCCTGTCTCCTGCATAAAGTGCGTAGAAGTAGATTCTACCTATTAAATTCTGGCCAATTGAAGGCCGAGGCCCTGGCGATAAGCTTTAATTTCGAATGTTGTATAATTAATGCGTATAACTAGAAGTTCTGTCAAAATGCCATATGACTCCTTGAAGGGAAACATCTATCTACTTACAATCCTTACAATATTATTCATGCTTGCAACTAAGCGCATTCCTGTGACTGAGGCCGTGTGGGTTGAGCTATCTGATCTCAAGACGGCAGGACAGACCTATTCCCAGCTCCTAGAAGAGATGATCGAAGATAGAAAAAAGGCCCGATTTTTCCGAGATATGGAAAAGATTGAGGAAGAAGGCGAGTTTGTGGAGTTCCCTTGGTAGTCTACCAGCTAGTCATCAAGAAAAAGTCTTTGGAGTTCTTCAACGCACTGCCCTCAAAAAGCCAGAGGATAGTAATTGAAAAATGTAAAACACTTGCAGACGATCCATTCCCCGGCCAGGGTGACAAAGAGATAATTCAGCGAAGGGGCCATAAAGATATTTATCGCTTGCATATTTCAAGATCTTATACAGCTTTTTACAAGATATATAAAGATGAGAAGATAGTTAAGATACTGGATATCACAACCATTGAGCAAGCGCATAAGATATACGGTCGATTCTGAAGGTGAGGAACTATTTACATCGTCGGGACTGCCTGGCCAATGTTAGGACAGCGTTAGCTATGAAAGGATAGGCAAAATTCGAGGAGAACAGATTTAAGAAGCGAATAAGCATCTAATCCCAGCGTAAGTATTGAAAAATCCGGAAAGTCTATAGTCACCTGTTACCTGGGTAAATAAGAATCCCAAAAATAAGATTCATCTTGGCTGGCTTCTGCTGTCGGCCCATCTGTTTATGAGTCGTGGCAGTGTGGACACTATCAGTCCGAAGATAACTACGGCGATAAGTTGGCTCTCAAAGGGGGACGTCCATTATAACCTCCAAAAATCGGACATGATATTCATATTATAGTGCTTAACCCAATAATTTACACGTAACACGTAATTGGACCAAACGATGCATAGCGATCATTAGTTTCAAATTTTGGGTTAAATACTATAATAATAGTTACACTCATTTTTACCTTAACAGACTGTCCTGGTGATGGAGGCTCAATGTATGAAAATGAGAAGAACTGAAATGTTCGGAAAAGGAAGATTTAGGACTTCAAAGGGAGAGGATAAGGCACTCAAAGGTGCCTTCAAATGAACTTTGGCCGCTCCGACAGCCTGACCGCTAGAGGCAATCTTCTCCAGGGCTTGCCAACGGTCTCAGCTGCAACCCGCTTCCTGAGATCGTCGATGCTCATCTTGGCCTTGGCGGGTGACTTGGGGGTAGAATCTGCGCGAACTGTGACAGTAAGGCTGCCGGAAGTTAGCTCTTCGTCGCCGATGACCACCACGTAGGGTATCCACTCTCTGCCCGCATCCCTGATCTTCTTGCCAACAGTCTCGTCCCGATCGTCGACGTCCGTGCGGAATCCCAGCTCTTTTTCGACCTCTAAAGCTCTGACCTGATGGCGTTCTGCTACAGGTATCACTCTGATCTGGGTGGGAGAAAGCCAGGTCTTGAGCATCGGCAGCTTGCCGGACTCTGCCTCGTGGGCTGCCTTCTCCAACAGGGCATACATCACCCGCTCTATGGCTCCTGAAGGAGAGCAGTGGAGCAGGATTGGCTTCTTCTTCTCGCCGTTCTCGTCCACGTAGTTGATATCGTAGCGCTCGGAGTTCTCCACGTCGATCTGCACTGTGGAGAGGGCGCTGGCTTTGTCCAGGTTGTCCACGAAGTTGAACTCGAACTTCAGCACGAAGTAGAAGAACCTCTCATCCCACATCTCAATCAGGACGGGCTTCTTGACGATGTCCACCAGGCTTTCAATGAACGGCTTGTTCTCGGCGTAGAAGTCCTTGGTGAACCTGATGGCGACCTCGTAGTCGCTCAGGTCGATGCCAACCTCCTTGAGGACGGATATGCTGGCCTCGTACTGCTTCCTGAACTCCTCTACCGCAGAGCTCATATCCCTCGTCAGGGTGTGCATGTCTGGCATGGTGAAGGCCCGCAGTCTGCGGATGCCCACAAGCTCGCCACGCTGCTCGCGCCTGAAGCTATACCTTGTGATCTCGAACATCTTCAGGGGCATGGACTTGTAGGAGATTGTCATGTCGTGGCCCATGAGGAACTGCCCGAAGCAGGCGGCGAAACGCAGGAACAGCCTCTTCTTGTCTGCCTCGATCTGGTACTGCCTGGCCGGGAACCTATCGAGGTACTTCTTGAGGGTCGGGTGATCCATATCGTACATGATGGGCGTCTCTACCTCCATTGCGCCCATGTCCGCGGCCCTGTCGAGAACATAATTCTCCAACAAGGATTTGATCAGCCTGCCCTTTGGGTAGAACCGCATGTTTCCTGGATCGGAGCCCGGCTCGTAATCCACAAGCTCAAGCCGCCTCATCAGCTCCACGTGGGGCGGGACCTTGTCCACGACCCTGCTCTTGGCTATCTCGTAGTGAACGAACTTGCCAAGGTTCTCGTGGCCGGTGAAGTCGAACTTGTCAGCGTCAACCAGAGTTCCGTCGGTGTCCATGACTTTCCAGTAGGAGACGGCCTTGGCTTCAGACTTGAGGGCCTGGGAGACCACCTCGCCCTCGCCAAGCTTGATGGACCTGGACAGCTCGGACAGCGGATGGCCTTTGCAGCTCAACGTGAATGCCTTGTACCAGCCGAAGGGTGCGCGCACGACTTCGTAATTTTGGGACAGCGTTTCCTGCATGCCCTTTAGGATCTCGACTGCAGCGGCTGGAGACGAAAGGTTAGCGCTGAGGTGAGCATACGGGTAAAGCATGATGCGGTCGGCGTGGACCTGGCTTGCTACGTCTACGATCTGCTTTGCACCTTCGGCTATCACGGCCTCGGGGTCGTCTTCGTCGAACTTCTCCACGGCCACGAAGGCGCACAGGGCTTCTTCTAGCCTGCCTTTTTTGGCAGCCTCTTCTATCTCTTCGGCGAACTTGGTGGGCCGCTTGGCCTCGAACTCAATGTAATCAGAGTGGATTAGGAGCAATTGCAATAGGGGTCACCTGACGACTTTTTAAAATAGCATATCTACAGTTCAATCTTTCGACCGGAAAGTAAACATCGATGTTTCATGCCTTCGTTATCCTCTCTTCTCCTACCCGCGCTCTGCGTATCGGCGGCAGCTCTCCCCAGATCGCCATCTTCTCGCCCCTGATCACAAGCGCTCCATCTATCCCTGGCTTGTCAATAGCCTTGAAGCAATCCTCTAGCGAGCCATCGGGCTGAACGGCGTTGCCCAGGGCTGTGGCAGCGGCATCCGCAAGGGCCGGATCTTTGGATACTATCAGGGCTGCATCGGCGCATCCGAAGCTGATCGAAGGCCCGACTGTCCCCGAGCTGGTGCATATCCCAAGCGGCTTCGTTCTGGGCGGAACCTCCAAAGCCAGATCCTTTATGGGCGAAGTTCCTGCATAGATTCCAACGAGAACGGTCTGGTCATTGAGAATGGAAATGTCCCCGCCATTGTCCACAATAGCGTAGAGCGCGCCAGCTTCAATCATGGCCTCCACAGCCAGCTTGGCGATCACGCCAGCAACCGCACTCATGGGGCCGATGCCGAAGACTGCACTGGTTTTGATCATCTGCTGAACTATGTCAGGGGCATCATTTGCCTTGATGTCGTAGGGTTCCAGGGTCAGCATGAAAAAGGGGTCCGCCTGGATGAACTTCTCTAGAAGGTTTCGCTGCTCCCTAATCGATTCCTTAGCCGCCTCAATGTGACCCTGCTCGTAGGCGAAGATGGTTGCGATAGTCTCGCGGAGCTGATAATGCTCTCGGATAGGTGCTGGCATGATTGATCTATTGGTCTAACTGTGCGGAGCAAGTATATCTTTTTGGGCATCGAATCCCGGGTCAAAGCTCACGAGCACTGGAGCTCAAGGCCCTGGTAACAACTTCTTCTTTGCCCCGCAACCTTATCACCATCTGCTCCTGGTAGCTGACGTCGAGCACCTCCGCTCTATCATAAAGCCGAGATAGCTCGGTCATCCCTTCCAAAGTGTATGGCAGCTTGATCTGGACTTCTTTTAGAGGCTGGAGCTTTTGATGGATTAGCTGCATGAGATCAACAAATCCAAGTCTTGTTGAGGCCGAAAGAAAGACAGGATTTGGGGCCAGGTCTCTAACCATCGCAAGACGTTCCAGCGATTCGCTTCCGGTTAGCCGGTCAGCCTTGTTGAGGACGGTGATGATTGGTGCTCGAGAACCGCAATCCCACAAGGCTTTGTGAGATGCGACCAGCTTCCGCCTCAAGGTCTCCTGTGAATCGCTCATGTCCGCTACCAGCAAGACCAGATCCGCCTCGGAAATCTCTGAAAGGGTGGACCTGAAGGCCTTTATAAGGAAGTGGGGGAGGTCGTCGATGAAGCCCACTGTGTCGGTGAGCAAGATCCTACGTCCACGTATATCAAGCGCCCTGGTAGTTGGGGAAAGGGTGGTGAAGGGCTGGTCTCTGACCTCTACTCCTGCACTCGTGAGGGCATTCAAGAGAGTGCTTTTGCCTGCATTGGTGTAACCGGCCAGGGCTACTAAGTCGAATCCTAGCTCGCGACGTCTAAGCCGGCGGTCCTCGCCTATCGATTCCACTTCCTTTAGAGCATCCTTGATCTTGGCAATCCTCGACTTGATGTCGTTGTACATCGATTCGTCGTAGGCTCCCGACCCTCCGAAGCCGGGCTGCTCGCTCTTCTTCCTCTGAGAAAGGACGTTCCTCACGTAGGGAGCATCGTAAGTGAGCTTGGCCAGCTCTATCTGCAGCTTGGCTTCGCGGGTGGATGCCCGGGAGGCGAAGATCTCCAGGATGAGGTTGAACCTGTCAATAGGTAAAGTGGAGAACTCGCTCCGAATGTTGTAAACCTGGCTGGGGCTGAGAGCGTTGTAGAATATCAGTTTGCCCGGGCTATAGGTCATTGCCTCCTGAATTCTGCCTCGGCCAAGCTGGAACCTGTGATCTCTGCCCCGCCGTTGGACGATCTCTGCCAGAACCCTGTAACCAGCGGCCTCAGCCAGGCCCTTCAGTTCCTCCACCCTGTACGGATCTGGGGCCTGATTAGGATTCTCTCTTGTGAGCAAAACAGCCGTTTTAGCTTCGTCTATTTTATCATTCATTATTGGTGTCCACTCCAACTTTGTCGTCTTCCTGGTGTATGATCAGGTTTCTTCCCGCAAAAGAGATGTGATGAGCCAGCTCAATGGCGTTTCTCTCCCCCAAAGACTCAGGATACTTGAAATCCCTTCCCAGAATGCTGTTGACCTTCCAGACATCTAGGTTGTACATGTCTCCTTTCTCAGCGATGACAGTTCCATGGAGGCATTGGGAAGTCACACTTACAAGATTCACAACTATGTTTAAGTCGAGGGTTTCAGCAACGCAGGGCTTCAGCCTCACCTGGTAGATCTCCTCTATGTACTCTGGGGAGATTCTAGCGGAGACAGCCGCACAAACCATGTGATAGCGGCCCTTGAATTCGTGCCTACCGGATATATCAACTGCTACGATATCTATTCATTCAACTCCTGCGTCCCGATAATATCGCTGAATATTGATGTAATTAACTTGCCTAGTCTATCTAACTATCTCTAACTATCGGATGTTCGGTCACAATCCTCCTGGCCTCTCCCGGGGTCAGGCCTGCGCCGATAGCGATCTGGATAGCGCGTTCGGTGTCTATGAGGTCCCTCGGGCTGTGAGTATCGGTATCTACTACCATCCTCGCTCCAGCCTCTTTCGCCAGTCGGACCACATGCCCGTTGGTTATGTTGTGCCCGGACCGAGAGGTGATCTCCAGACAAACGTTATTGTCTCTGGCTAGTTCAGCTTCTTTTGTAGTTAGAAAGCCCGGATGGGCCAGGATGTCCACGCCCGCCTCAATAGCTGCCAGGTTGGTTCCGGGACGGACGGGCTCTACCGGCGTTTCGCCATGAACGACAACAAGCTCGGCTCCGAGCCTTCTGGCCAGGGTCGTCATCAACTCGATCTTCTCAGGGGGGACATGAGTCAGCTCCACCCCGGCAAAGATTTTCATGTTTAGTAAATCTTCTAAATATTTGGCTTTGGAGAGGCTGGAGAGAACATGCTCAATGTTGGTGAAGTCAACGTGATCGGTCAGGCCTATGGCCGTGTAGCCTTTCACTTCTGCCCTTCGCACCAGTTCGCTGGGTATTAGCTCGCCGTCGCTAAAGATGGTGTGGGTGTGTAGGTCAATCATAACCGACTAGTTGAACTGAGCCTATATGAGTTTGACCGGCGGACTTGACTTTGTGCATCGACCCGAGGAGAAGCCACAATGGCATTTCGAATAGTTGGTCAAGATTCAACTTGCATCCAACAGGAAGCGATATAGCCATTGAATCTTTTGAGGTACAGAATTATCTTGAACTCTAGCTCCTGCCCTTTGCTTTTAGAGATTTGGCAATTTTCTTCAATATGGCCGTCTTGTGCTCACTCTTGGGCACCAGTATCCTTCCCGAACTCGCTTGCCATGTACTTGGGTGCTTCTTCTCCCGCTCTATCTCTGGCTCGATACCTATCTTCAAGGTGGCTGCTATTACATCGTCTACGCTCGGGCTTGGCACCGAATCTTCGGATGAGACCATCCTTCCTTCGCTACGGGTTTTGTTGGAATCGAAATAGATCGGCCAGATCACGATTGTATCTCTCTTTTCAGGCATCGACGTAAGGTGCTCCAACGTTTGATAAGTATTTTTGGGCAAAGGACTAAACCTACTTGGACTGCAGCTTCATGCTCTTTGATTATACTTAAGATCGGTCAGGAGATCAGATCAGGTAAAAAATCAAGTATGTGTTTATTAAGTCAAAACACATAAGGAATTCTGCGAATGATATTCAGATGAATTGACTGGTAGATAGTCTCGCCTTTTGAAATCATCTCGCAATATTAAAGGATGGATCTAGATGGACATAGTTAGCAAAGCTGACGTGAAAGGGATCGAAAAAGAGGAAAAATCTGCGGTCCCCTGTTGTCCGCCATTAGCGCCGGACAACGTCTGTGATATTATCGATTTTCGTAACCGGCTTAGGTTCCCCTCATCAGTCAGGACAGAGGCCGGTGCCCAAATCAACGTTGAAGTGATCTTACACACTCGAATGACACGATGTTCAGGACCGCTATCTCTAGGAGATCTAGTTTACAGCACCACATTGCTGCCCGGGGAGAAGGTCAGGCTTGCTACAACTGATAGACGGAGCCGTTTCAGCTTCGACAGCGAAACAAATCTGAGCTGGCACACCGAACAGATATCCGAAGAACAGTATCACATGAGGGCCATTCGATCTTTCATGTTCGATGCTTCTGCGACCGACCAGGGTTCTGCACGTGATGCAGAACAGGGTTCTTGGGACTTTCACGGCGACGCAGACGGTTCTCTCGGGTTCTTCTCGGCAAGCGCAAACGCTAGCGCCCGCGGCTCTCACAACGCCCAGTCTACCAGGGATTATCTGGACGAGCACAAACAGCATGCTTCATCCTCGGATAACCAGGCGGTAGACGCGACTCGAATGGCACACTCCATGTCAATCGGAGAGGTCTCCACCCGTACTCATACGGAAGGACAATCAGAGGACCATTTCGAGTCTTCATCCCGCGAGTTTTCCAATCCCAACAGCTGTCATGCCATAACCTTCCTGTTCTACAGGATCAATAAGACCCAGACCATGAAATTCTCTCTTGAAGCAATCGAACGTCGTGTTTTAGATCCAGTGGCACCATCGCAAATAGTCAGCAATCCTTTCAAGTCGCGCAACCAGATATCGGTGATCTCTCAGGCTATAACTGCTACCCGCAAGAACAGGTTAGAGGTGGAATCGACTGCTCGCCAAAGCGTGATTCAGAATGTTAAGGTGGCGCCGTCTGATTCTGCAACGGGTCAAAAACTATTTGCCCTAGAGCTTGGAGACCAGCAGCCCTTAAACAGAGTACTACGCGAGCAGGTGCTGAAGGAGGTCGACGCACAGCTAGTAGCAGAAGGGCTGCTGGACAAAGTGGGTGGGCAGGTCTCTGATCAAGCAAAAAGCAACTACAGTTTCGATCACCAATCTTCGCTGCCGACCGCAGGCGTAATCGTTAAAGGTTGCCTGGATGATTGCAATGTCTGTGAAAAGACAAAGCAACAAGAGATTGCACTCAACCTGGAGCACAAGAGGCTCGAAAACGAGTTATTGAAAAAACAGATAGAATTATTGGAGAAGTCACAGGAGTACCGCTGTTGCCCTCAAAGCTCAGAACCAGCCTCGACCGTATCGTAAGATTTTCCTTCACACCATTTTTGACCTATATACTTTTTATTTTATTGTTTTTATTCTATTACTCCGGCCTGAGACGCAAATCTTTTAGGCATCTTGAGCAATATACAACTCAAGCTGTGGAGTTTAGAAGTATGAGCGAAGAGTCGTTTCCTGTTGCAAACGTTGGCGAAAGGGATGTTCCCTTTGATGCCGATCAATTGAGAAGGATTCAGCAGCACCCCTGCTTTTCAGAGAAGGCATGTCACGCCTTCGGCAGAATGCACCTGGCTGTTGCACCCAAGTGCAATATCCAGTGCAAGTACTGCGTGCGCAGCTTCGACTGCGTCAATGAGTCCAGGCCGGGAGTAACAAGCCAGGTTCTCAAGCCTCAGGAGGCCCTGGAAAGGGTTGATGAGGTCCTGGCAAAGTACCATTACATCAAAGTAGTCGCGGTGGCAGGACCGGGAGAGCCGCTGGCTAATGAGGAGACCTTTGAAACCTTACGCCTGGTCGGAGAAAAGTACCCCCACTTGATTCTATGCATAAGCACCAATGGATTGCTTCTGCCCGACAAGATCCAGGAGCTGGATCGCTTGGGCGTCTGCAACATAACCGTGACTATGAACGCTGTGGACCCTGAGATCGGTAAGGAGATCTACGACTACGTCACCTACAACGGGAAGAGATACGAAGGCCTGGAGGCAGCTACACTTTTATTGGACCACCAGCTCAAGGGCATAGAGGAAGCCCTGAAGCTAAAGAAGATCGTCAAGGTGAACACCGTCCTGATCCCAGGCATAAACGACAAGCATGTCTTCGACGTCGCCCGCAAGATCAAGGATATGGGAGTCTTCATCCACAACGTCATGCCCCTGATTCCCCAGTACAAGTTCGCTAACATCAAGCCTCCGTCGCCGGAGGAGAAGAGGAAGATCCAGGAGGAGTTGGGCAAGATCATCAAGCAGATGAAGCACTGCAGGCAGTGCCGCTCTGATGCCATCGGACGCCTCGGCTGCGATGTGCAGCAGGAGTTCCAGAACAGGACCAAGGAGCAGGCTGCTTAAACTATTTTTGTTATATAATTTAGCCAAATAATTTCTTATTTGGAAGATAAGGTATGAGGTTGCATTATCTCCAGCACGCGCCCTTCGAGCCTAAACTCCGGGGCAATTAATAACTATACGGTATGTGTTTAGCTCCCTCGTGAATTAATTCAAATTTGCCTAAAACCGTTTTGACCAG
>JBGQAL010000234.1:0-2916 GCA_041494285.1 Methanotrichaceae archaeon | reverse complement strand
AGAGAAGTCCCCATATCTATTGATGCTGCCCTCCATTCTTCGATTAGCTCTTTGGATGGTGGATATATCGAGAACTGAATTTGTTCTGGACGAGGCATATGCTATGATTGTACGTTCCAGTATTTAAATTGAACTAGTACCAATGGCAGTTCCTCGAAGAGAAAAGAGCACCTTTTGGCATGTCTGCCCCGCGAACTCATCGGGCGAATTGAGCATTTCGGCAGCACCGCTGTGCCTGGACTAGCGGCAAAGCCGATCGTCGACATGCTGGTGGAAGTCACATCTCTTGATGAAGCAAGAGGCAGGATCGTCCCCATTCTGGAGTCACAGGGGTACGACTACTTCTGGAGGCCGACGTGGGGCGATGACACGCCGCCCTTCTATGCTTGGTCTATCAAGCGTGATTCCAGCGGCAAACGGACTAATCACATCCACATGGTCGAAAGCCATTTTGAACACTGGGAGTGCCTCCTCTTTCGGGACTATCTAACTACGCATCCTGACGAGGCTCGGGAATACCAGAGATTGAAGATGCGTCTGGCAGCCGAATACCCAAATGACCGCGTGGCCTATACAAAAAGCAAGACAGACTTTATCATGAAAGTGATGGAGATGTCAAAACAGGCCAGTAAAAGGCCTAACAAACAGATGCAACGGACGGCTGATTGATGCCGGTTTGGTGTCAGTTTGTCTCTAGTTAATCGATCGAACTATGGTTTGATCTCCAATCATACCAGTATCCATCATCCAGTTTACAAGGACAATGCAGTGGTCAGCATGCAGGCTGGCTGGGCCTATGGAGACCACTTCCGCCCCAGCTTGCAGAATCTGAGTTTCTTCCTCCGGTGTCATCCCCAGGTGGTCTCCTAGGATGAAGACAGCGTCGCCCGAAAGATTGCAATTGGCCTTGTGAACATCCATGCCATCCTCCCTCAGATACACGGATTTAATGCCTTTTGCCTTTATATCAGACAGGATCTCGTCCAGCTCGCCTGTACGCACAAAGATGCCGGAAGTGGACATTGACCACTCCGGCCCTGCCGCAATTGCCAAAGCCTTCTTGAGAAGCGCAGCCGTGGTCCTTTCGTCTGGGTTCAGGTGGCGCAGGTCTTCGCCTCTGAGGCATACGGTCTTGTGGGGTTCGCCGCCGCACAGGACAAGGAGAATGCGAACGTCGTGCCTGATTCCGTGAGATAAGACGAAAGCCGCGTTGATGCAGCGGCAGAGGATGTCGAGACGACCGGAGGTTCCGGGGATGTCCTCAAGAGAGAAATCGGGAGTGGTAGTGGCCTTATGTCCTACTACGATGAAAGTGCGCATGAGATCAGGAAAGAACAGGGAGTACAAGCTTCTTTCGGAATCAGAATTCCGCAAATTAAAATTCCACTTAACCTAATCCATGTGAGCAACGTTGAGATGTTAAAAAGATAATACTGGGAGTTAACTTCATACCCAGCTTCTTGGCTTTTTCATAAGCAGCATCCGCCTCGGAAGTGGCAGCACAGGGTCTTCAGGGCCACAGCCATCTGATACCAAACGCTGGCGGCATTTTGCGGGCTCAAATCGATCGTTGTTCTGGGTGGCGAAAAGCGTCTCTTTAAAGACGGGAGCGATAAGAAGGTTCTGAGGCTTGTAGATACAAGGACGTTCAGGTCAGCGTCGTTGTTCTTTCCTACAAGCCAGCAGGAAAGGAAGAGAAAAAATAACATGAGAGAGTTACTTAAGATAGTCAATGTCTCTTGATGGATTTATCGCTGGGTCTGAAATATAGTGTGGAGCGGCTCCTGAGGACGGCGGTGAAAGGCAGGCTTTCCTAAGTACACATAAAGTTAGAAGAAAGGGGCTGCTTGATACTATGTGGCCCTCTATTCTTTCAACATGAACTCTCGTGGCCATTGCTCAGTTTCCTCATAACCAGTTTTTACGTAGCAGATCTCATCATATCGATTCTGGATCATCTCCTCTACGTCCGAGATCCTGACCCTAAAGACTTCGGCCAGGATTTCCTTAGCGGCCTGGAATTCCAGGATCCTCAGATCCACTCTGGGAGCCAACGAGCTATGTCCAATTACCCGCCTTTTTTGCGGCCATCTTATTCTCTCAAGAACTCCTGCCATAATTAGCTATTACTACGTGTAGGAATAAGTACTTTTGCTGGAAATTAATTTCGGAAAACCATTTTTACATAAAAGAAAGTATGAATAAGATACAAAATATGGAATTTAGCAAAGGAAGGAACGTTTTCGCTCGGCTCACTCTTTTCAGTTCATGCCTCTCCAATTAATCATTATCATATATACATGTCGAACGTCTTCCACATGCTGGTCGGAGGCTGTTGATATAGCCTCACTCAATACGATCTCTGCCATGTAATGTCACAATGTAATAGCATTACCTGTAACTTGAACTATAGATCTTTACAAAATTGAAAGCGGATTGGGTTATGTGTCGTTCTCACGTGCTGGGATTAAAATCCCACTATCGCCAAAAAAAATGCTTAACGTATTTAAATCTAAAGCATACATGGATGAAAGCATAATTGCTGAGAAGCCCCAAAAAAAGCAGGTGCGCTTGAAGAGGATGCGCCGATAGTTGCTGGAACCTTGAAGGGAGAGACTGAGCTCAGGACGGGTTAAGTAAAGCGATTCAAGGATGCCGATGAATTCATAACGTACCTAGAAAAATTGTAGATCATGGCGTATGTACAGCATTGCCTCTTTATGATAAGAACTTCAACCGATTGACCAAAAAGAGCGCGGTTTAAAGAAAAAACTCTTTTGAAGATCAGAGAGATTCTTGGTCGTGTATGTCTATAATTGATAGGATTTATATATCTTGAGTTTGATTCCCCCTCATGGGGGAGTAGTTACGCAATCGGATCTAGATGCATCAGCATTCTGGTGCTGGCACGAAGGT
>JBGQAL010000161.1:0-6035 GCA_041494285.1 Methanotrichaceae archaeon | reverse complement strand
GATTTAACGCTTCCTGAGCTGGTCGGTTACCTCAGATATCTGACTGACATGGTCCCTTAAAATGTTTTCGTTCCCCTTCGTTTCCCGCCAAAATAGGCTTCATCTGATTCTATTTCGCTCTTCAAGATATCATCGCATTTCGAGAGTTCTTCAGCTATGGCTTTTTGCAGGTGATCAAAATCCTTGAGAGTGGTTTTATGGCACATATTCATCACGACAGAATCTTTTCTGGCAGAAACGGATAGCCCAAGGCTGGATCAATATAAGCCACTTGAAAGAATATCTTGATCTCCGAGAATTTGCAAATTTCAAAGGACTAAAATCCTTGCCGTAGATCTTTGCATCGAAGCCTCTGTCTCGATATAAAGTAGTATACTTGCAGCTAACAACTCGGGCATGATAGATCTTTAATTTATTACAAATATACCGGAAGAATCTCTCTCATCAAAACGTGATCCTTCCAAGTTCTATTAAATTCATGCTATTCATTTAGTTCTCCCTAACTTAAAGTTAGGGGCGAGAAATACCTAATTACCACTAAAATGAATACACCGCTTTGCACTCATTAGCTCCTATCGTCAATTTTTTTATCGTTAACAAGTGTGGCGGCTATCTCGCAGCGCTGCCATTAACCAGCTTCGCATAATCCGCAAGTACTTGTTCGGTCGGACCAATAGACGCAACCTTGCCGCCGTTTAGCAGCAAGCATCGGCTGCACAAGGACTTTATCGTCCCCAGTGAATGTGACACCAGCAGTATGGTCTTCCCTGCCTGCCTGATCTCATCGATCTTGCTTCCGCACTTCTTCTGGAAGGCCTCGTCCCCAACGGAGAGAACCTCGTCAACCAGCATCACGTCAGGGTTGGTCTGTATGGCAGTGGCGAAGGCCAGGCGGACATACATGCCAGATGAGAAGCTCCTAAGCTTCATATTCTCGAAGCGCTTGAGATCCGCAAACTCTAATATTTCTTCGTAACGACCATCTATATCCTTGGAGGTGAGCCCCATTATCGCGCCGTAAAGGTAGATGTTCTGCTTGGCTGTCAATTCCGACTGGAAGCCTACGCCAAGCTCAAGGAAGGGAGCTATCCTCCCTTTGATCTTAACTCGTCCGCTATCTGGATATAGAACACCCGCTAGGATCTTCAGAAGAGTGCTTTTGCCGCTGCCGTTCGGCCCGATCACTCCAAAGGTCTCTCCTTGCCTGACCTCAAAGCTGATGCCATTGAGCACATTATACTCCTCGTAGGAGTAGGTGCCACCCTTGATCAGCCCAACTAGGTTCTCAAAAACAGTCAGCTTGCGCTCATGCGGTATGCGGAACTTCTTAGACAGGTTTTCCGCTACTATCGCTACGGAGTCGGGCCCTCTATCATTCGAAAAGCCGGTCAGATGCAAGCCATTGAGCTTCATTCAGATCTCCTCCGCAAACCTGCGCTCAAGTCGCTTGAATACCACCGAGCCTATGATCATTAGCAGTCCTGCTGCGGCTAGAGTAAAGGCAAAGCTTTCTGCAGACGGAATCTGATGGTACAGCAGCACATCCCGTTGCATCTGGATCAGTACGGTTATAGGATTGAGCATATAATAGGGCAGATAGCCTTTGGGCACTGTGGACAGAGGGTACACAATGGGGGTCAGGAAGAAGCCTATCTGTATGAGTACCTCCCAAATCTGGGTCAGATCCCTGAAGTAGACATACAGAGAGGCAAGGACCAGTCCCATCCCATAAACTATGAAGAAGTACATCACGTGAATCACTGGGAAGAGCAGAATGGTCGCGGATATGCCAGCTCCGAGCAGCAGGAGCAGCGGGACTAGGACGAGGAACTCCAGCAGGGAGCTTATAAAGGCGGACAAAACCGTGCTGAACACCAGCACTTGTCTTGGTATGTAGATCTTGGTCACCAGGCTGGGCTTGCCCACGATGGCCGCCATGGATGAAGACGTGCCGTTGGCCATGAACCTCCAGCTAACTATCCCAATAAGCAGGTATAGCGCAAAGTGCTCCTGGTTCGCCCTGAAGAGGTTGTTGAAAACGAGGTATAGAACCAGCATCATCAAAAGAGGGTTGAGCATCGACCAGGCAAACCCCAATACAGAACTTTGATATTTGACCCTCAGATCGCTGATCGTGAGGATCTTAATCAATTCTCTGTACTCGACGACCCACATTAGGGCCCTCTTGCTCTGCCTGTAATTGCCGTCATCATCTATGCTGCTCGTTCGGTCTGTTTATGGTTGCCCATGTTCGCATATGCCTGCGAATCTCCCGCTCATCCTTGCGCACAACAGTGCTCCGCTTCTTCAGCATCAAAGGCAAGCCCAACACAGCATCCAGCTTCGATTTAAGGATAACCCTCCCCTGGCCCTTAAGTGCGTAATAGGGTATAACAGCGAGGTTCCTGCCAACGATCCAGGGGAGTGAGGTAATCAGCAATTTCAGCGGAAAGTCCTTGAGCGCATACCAGAGAATATTTCTATTTCCGTAATAAACTGCAAGGTCAGACCCAACGCCCGCAGTTCCACCGTGGAGGTGATATATCATTGCTTCTGGAACATATTTACACATCCAGCCAGCTAGCCTGGCTCGGAAGGCAAGATCCACATCCTCCATGTACAAAAAAAAATCTTCATCGAAGAGGCCGATTTCGTCCAGCATCTTTTTTCTGTAGAGGGCCGCACCTGCGCACGGCCCGAAGACTTGCTCTGCCCGATCATACTGCTCGTGGTCGGCTTCGAACATTCCCCGGTCCCACGCGGCGCCGCTTCTGGATGTACATATTCCCGTTGAGTTTATCCTGCCATCAGGAAAGAGCATCTTCGATGCGCACATGCCCACAGTCTCGTCTGACTCCATAGCATTGGCGAGGCTCTCTAGCAAGCCTTTATCAGCCCGAGTATCGTTGTTCAAAGTAAGTATGTGTTCTCCCTTGGAGTGGACAATTCCTGCATTGGTTCCTCCGGCAAATCCCAGATTTACTTTAGAGGCTATCACTCTGATATCTGGAAACCTATCCTCGAGATAGCTGACGCTGCCATCTGAAGATCCATTATCCACAACAATAACTTCAAAGTCGCCATAGGTCTGAGCCGAGAGAGATGTAAGGCAATCCTCAAGGAATCGTTTGCCGTTGAAGTTCAGAACCACGACGCTGATCAAAAGCCATCTCCTCAAAACGATCCTAGTGCTTATCTGACGTCAAGAACCAGCTTTTTATAAATCTCTTCTGTCCGTTCTGCGACTTTATTCCAGCTGTAGCGTTCTTCGACAAGACTTCTCCCCGAGCGACCCATCTGGCTGCACATTTCTTCATTTTTTAGAAGAAGAATCAGTGCCTCCGCCAGACCTGCAGGGTTCCCGCGCCCGACAACTATGCCTGCCCTATTCTTTATTATATCTTCCGCCGCTCCAGCTATTTCCGTAGTAATGACGGGTTTGCCGCAAGCCATTGCTTCCAGCAGCACAATCCCAAAGCCTTCCTGAGCGGGATTGGTGGAAGGCAGTATGAATAGCTTGCAACCGTTGTAATACTCGGCTAACTGCTCACTGGGGATGAACCCTGCAAATATTACGTTATTTTCGATTCCCAGCGACTTGACCCGGTGTGAATAGTAGCCCAAAAGACTTCCACTGCCCCCCACGACGAGTTTCACATCGGGAATTTGAAGCTTTATTATCTTCAAAGCCTCAAGCAGGTCATCGAGGCCCTTGTACCCGTGGAACTCGTCAAGTATACTTAAAAAGAAAATATCGCCCAATTTATTTGCATTAAAAGGCCGGAAAGCATCAGTATCGACTCCAATAGGAACTACTACGACCTTGTTACTGTACTTTCTTAGATGGGGGGATAAGTAGTCCCGTCTGGCCACGATTATTCTATCTGCAGCTCTTAGAAGGAACTCCAGTGCCGTCCTGTTGTATAGTTTTGCTAGATAATTCGCAATCCCTTCGCCCACTATGTCGTTCTGGTAAGAAAGCACAAGCGGTTTGCCCTTTATGATTGATGCCATCGCGCTACAGTCGGCGCTCCAGGGCGTGGGTAGCTGAGTATGTATCAAGTCAAAATCCTCTTTGAGAAGGGCAACTGGCAGGTAAGGCGTGATGTTGGTGTTGGCTATCTTCCATATTGATCTTAAAGTATGAACATCTATGCGATCATCTATCTCCCGCTGCTCAGGAGTACCGGCACAGATCACTTTGACTTCATGGCCCATGCGAACAAGTTCCTTCGATAGGTTGCAGACGTAGTTTTCTACTCCGCCTGTCGAGAAGAGCCTGACCGGTGTATGAAGTATTCTCATTTCCCCGCCGAGAGTCCATTAAGATCGTTGTGCTCGGGAGTGCAATCTATTTCAATAGAAATGACCGTTTCTTCCTTTTCATTGCTTCTTCCTTGGATAGGACTCCTTAATTGGTTTAACATCCGTCCTCATCTATTTTGTGCGCTTTATCAATCGATAGACAATAATTCGGTATCACCGCCTAGACTATCATTTATCATAACACCCGTGGCTTTGCTGTTGAGCACGCCGTCGTCTAGCCTCTCGTCGCTTATTTTATGATGTTAAATGAGTGTAGGACTAGCATCCGGATAGCGCTTCTGATAATGCCTTTATGCAATCGAAGAATATGAGGTCCTCAATACGACCCCTTGCGATCTCTTTCCGACAGGTAGTAGTTCAGTTGGTCTCTTATGATATCTCCGACTGAATGCTCTGCCTTGAACCCTAGCGATTCGATCTTCTTGGTGTCGGATAGAAGAACGGGCACCTCTGCCGGTCTGAACCTCTCAGGATCGAAGTAGATCTTAATCTCAGTAGAACCTGTAAAGGCCTTAACTCCCCCATCTTCTGGAGTAAACTCAATCTCTCCGCGAAGCATCATGTCGTCCAGGCGTGTCTTTTCAAAACGGATGCCGAAGATTTCTGAGCGCTCAGGCTCAACCGGATTATCTATTACTTTGTCGCCGTTAAATGTCTCAATTCTTTCCACGGGGTAGCCGGCCTCTACAAGGCTCATGAGTAAGTAGCTTATGACCGAGTTGGTCCTCATGGACCCCTGGTTGTAAACATCTCCGTACTTGCCTTTTTCAGCCAGGAGCAGATATCCTTTGATCACATCATCGACATGGCTCCAGTCTCTGAAGGCGTTGACGTTCCCTATGGTTATAGAATCCGACTCACCGAACTTCAGCTTCATCACCTGGCTGGTGGCAACAGAAGTGACGAACATGATTCCTCTGCCTGCTCCCTCGTGGTTGAACGCCCTTGATACGACGGTCTTGATGCCGTAAGAATGCCAGTAGTTTCTCATCAGGTAGTCGCCATACAGCTTACTGACCGCATAGGGCGACATAGGTCTGAGGGGGTTAGTTTCTGCGATGGGGACCTCTGGTATCTTCTGAGGTTCTGGAAAGACAGTTCCGTACTTGGCCAATGCTTCTTTGTAATGAGCCTCGGATGAGATAACCAGGCCGTATTCTTCGCTGCTTCCCGCAAACACGACCACTGGATCTAGATTTTTGATTCGAATGGCTTCCAAGAGGTTGGCAGTTCCACAGCAGTTCCAGCTCATGGTCTCCAGAGGGTCAACAAAGGACCTAGGGACGAAGGATTGCGCGCCAAGGTGGAATATAATATCAGCATCGCTTACAGATAGTGCGTTGCCTATACTGGATATGTTCTCTAGATCGCCATCTATAAGATTTACTTCAGCCTCAATGCCAAGCTTCTTGAGATTATGCGGGACGATTCCGTCTGCCCTCCGTCTCAATAGGCCATAGACTTCTGCCCCTTGATCGAGAAGGCATTTAGCCATATGGGAGCCGACGAAACCGCTTATGCCAGTTATCAGTATATTCTTGTTGTTGGGACTCATATCATAACCTGCGCTTTATTTGACGTCATGCAAGATTGCCGCATTGGGAGCATTTCTGAGATGTGTATCTTGCATCTACCAGTTCTACAATCTTGCCAGCCTTTGCAGCTTTGCTCTGAGTAAACTGGATTAATTTTCCCCATGCATGGTCTTG
>JBGQAL010000086.1:0-11539 GCA_041494285.1 Methanotrichaceae archaeon | reverse complement strand
GGATTCTATAACCCTTATGGTGGAGCCTGCCAAAGCACCTTCTAGCTTAGGGCCTGCCACCTTGACCCCGCTTGCTGCCACCACTTGCTTAACGGGGAGAAACCTCTCCTCGCTCCTGATCTCCGCAAGGGGCTTGGGCTTGAGAAGAGCCCTTATCTTTGTCAATATCGGCTCGTTGGCTGTGCCGACTAAGACGGTGTCGCCGGCCTTGATCACTCCATCGTACAGTATGACGTCCAGGGTGGTCCCTAGGCCCCTCTCCTCTTTAACCTCAAGGATGGTCCCAACACCAGGTCCTGATGTAGTTATCTTCAGGTTGTCCTTCAGGAACCTCTGTGTCAGGCCAACTAGGACCATCAGGAGGTCGGGAACCCCTTCCCCAGTCAAGGCGCTGATGGGCACAATCCCAACGGTCTTTGTGAAATCGCGGATCCTGTCGTATCTGTCGGCATCAAACCCGTACTTGTAAAGCTCCCCCACAATTTCGTAGATTTTGGTGTCTAGCTCCTCGACCACTCTCTCGTTCTGGGCCTTGAAGGTCTTGGCAAAAGAGGAGTTCTTCGAAGGGCGCCAACCGGCGATCCTGTCCATCTTGTTTGCAGCGACAACAAAGGGCGTTTTGTATCGCTTTAGAATTGTGAGAGACTCTATTGTCTGGGGCTGAAAACCCTCGTTCATGTCCACGATGAGGACCGCGAGATCAGCAAGAGAACCGCCCCGGCTCCGGAGGGATGTAAAGGCATGGTGGCCGGGTGTGTCTATGAAGAGCAGCCCTGGAACCTGGATATCCTCTCCAAAGTGCGATCCGCAGAAGTCCTGGATTACGTCCAGGGGAACCTCGGTGGCTCCTATGTGCTGAGTTATGGCCCCGGCCTCTAGATCCACCACTGCAGTTCCCCGGATTTTGTCAAGGAGCGAGGTCTTGCCGTGATCTACATGGCCCATGACCACGACGATCGGTGTTCTCATGTTTGAGTCCGGCTTCACCTTGGCCTTGGAGCCCTTCTTCGACTTCTGTTGCATACCCATAGCCCTCAGAAGATATTCTAAAAATGTATTTTAATTTTGAAGAATTTAAATTTTTCTGCTGTACAATTTCGGTGTAAGGCGGCGGAAGGAATTCCGTCGCTTACTCGTAAAGCCATGCTTCGTCAATTCGTCTGTAATCCGAGATTTCGGACTCGGCAAAGTGAAGGGCGATCTCTCTGGCAGCCGATGCGGGCGAGTCCGATCCATGCACCACGTTTCGACCGGTCTCTATCCCCAAATCGCCCCGAATGGTTCCGGGCGACGCATCAGCGGGGTTGGTCGAGCCATTCAGTTTCCTCATGGTCGCTATTGCTCCTTTGCCTTCCACCACCATGGAAACAGAAGGCCCTGAAGTGATGAAACAGACTAGATCGGCGAAGAACTTCTTGCCTTCGTGCTCAGCGTAGTGAGCTTTGGCTTTCTCCAGAGGCATGACGACCAGTTTCATGGCTACGATCTTGAACCCTTTCTGCTCAATTCGCCGGATTATCTCCCCCACCAGGCCTCGCTGAACGCCGTCAGGCTTGACCATGACGAAGGTCCTTTCCAGGTTCAGGCCCCCTTCCTGGCCCACTTGATATGTCTCGTCACCCTGCCCAGGGCATGGTTGTTCTGGCACTTAGACGAGCAGAAATAAAACACCGTGCCGTCCTTCTTGGCATAGAGTTTGCCTGTCCCAGGCGGAATCGTCCCGTTGCAGAACGAACACTTTCTGTCTTCCATCTCAATCACCTGCTGGTCAGCTTCTTTGCCTCTCTGGCCGTCTCCAGCAACATCAGGACATCGCCCATCCTTATGGGACCCATGCAGTTCCTGGTTATGATGCGGCCTTTGTTACTGCCATCCAGGATCCTGCATTTGATCTGGGTGGCCTCTCCATGCATCCCAGTGGTGCCGATGACCTCGATGACCTCT
Organism: Methanotrichaceae archaeon; assembly: GCA_041494285.1. Taxonomy (GTDB): domain Archaea; phylum Halobacteriota; class Methanosarcinia; order Methanotrichales; family Methanotrichaceae; genus Fen-7. Next base: position 9,595 of record JBGQAL010000086.1, on the reverse strand, counting down.
GCTGGAACTCCGTTCTCATCCACCATTTCGAGATCACCTACTTCAGAGCCTGTACTTTCTGAATGATCTCGTCGACCAGCTCTTTGCCTTTGCCCGGCTCGACTATGGCAGCAGCAGCGCTCTTCACGCCCAATCCAACTGCAGCGCCTATATCATTCTGCTTCTTGACGTAAATGTAAGGCGTCTTCTTCTCTTCACAGAGCGGAGGTATGTGGGCTACTATCTCCGGAGGCTGAACGTCCTCTCCAACGATGACCAGGCGCGCAACTCCGCGCTCTATGGCCTTGGTGGCCTCATTGGTTCCTTTCTTTACCCTGCCGGTGTCTCGGGCCAGCTCAAGGGCCTCCAGAGACTTGGCAGCCAGCTCTGCTGGAACATCAAATCGTACGTATATTGGTCTAGCCATTGTTAATTCTCCTTCAGGGCAGCTCCTGCCCATCATCATTCATCGCAAAAGTGCCTTTCGGATTAGATCAGGCAGATTCTCATTGTGTAAAAAGGTTGCGCTACGGCTTGAGAAAAGCCGTAAGTACATCCTTTAGTTTGCTCGAAACTACCGTTCCAGAGATTTCGGTTACTCCTCCTTTCGAAGACGTGGCCAGTCCGTACTGGTCAGAGACTCCCTTGGCCTTCTGGGATGTGGCGCTGTCCGGTTTGAGGTATTTAACGGATAGAGCGTAGCCGTTGCCCGATTGGGTGACTCCGAGGTAGAACTCCTGGTACGTTCCGGAGGGACTTGTCTTGTTCCCATCTAGGCTAGCCACCTGCAGGTCAGCCTGCTCGCCTGAGGGCAAGGTGAACTTATCTGTGGGAATTCCGCCGGAGACTACGTCCAAGATGCCCTCTAGGGATTTCTGCGGCCCGAAGAGGACCGGCCTGCCGAGGACCATTGAGTAATCCGAATTCTGAGGTATCATCATGTATCCGTCGTATGGAACCACTAAGCTGTTGTACGCCACTCTGTAAGGCTTAATCCAGTGGAACTCGGCCGAGCTGTCGTTGAAGTAGACTGCTCCCAGGCGCTCGATCTTGTTCTGGTAGATCCTGTCCCCGTAGCTCAGGCCGATGGCCGCCGGAAGGGCTTCTCGGGCCGCATCTGTGAGATTCTGGGATTTTCCGAGGTCCATCCAATAAGCCAGGGTTGTGCTCTCCGGGGACATACGGAGCACGTCATCAAGGCTGTTGAAGCTTGTGTCGACGAGCTTTCCTTGGACTCCGAAGGTATCGACAGAAACCTGCGCCGTAGATACACTACTTGCTTCATCGCCGCCACGCATTATGAAGCTCGGGAAAGCCGATAGGATCATCATTACCCCAATGAAGATCGCTAGTGCTGTGAGTCCTTTCTTCTGATTCATCCGCAAAAGAAACGAGATTATCTTATTTAACCCTTATCAGGGAGGAGGGGCTCATCCTGGCTGTAGCTCCTGTTTACGCGTAGGGCAATCTCCGCCTTCTCCAGCTCCCGGCCAAGGTAGCCGGCGTGGTCCAGGCGGGTGACAAGGCCAAAGTCTATCAGTGTGTTGAGGATGTCTTTGGCGCTGGTGCCCGCGACCTCCATCTTTGGTTGACTGGCGACAATCTTCTCATCGGCGATGTATATTTTGAAGCTGCCCGCATAGTCCATCTCATATTTGTGGTTGACATCGGCGGTAATGCACCGCTCCGAGATGTTCTCTTCAGGTCGGTGCCTCTTCTCCTTCAGAACCAGCAAGTCTATGCCCAGGTCCTTGGGCGGGCTATGCCTGTGACGTGCCAGAATCATCATCTCAGACGCGGCCCGGAGCTCACCGACGCTTCCTTTGGACTTGGGGCTGTACTCCGGTGTGAAGAGGATGCTGGCCTCTAGCTCTGATCCGAGGACAGCCAGAAGGGCGTTGGATCCTAGCGAATCTGCGTCCAGAAGTTCCGTCACGTTGCCGACGCCGAAGAAGAGAGGCAAGTTCGGGTTTGCTCTCCTAAAATCGATATAGCCTTTTATTGAAGCGGCAAGGCCCTGAAGAGGCGGGCTAAGCACCGGATCCGCTATGACCCGGATGCCAAAGGATTTTGCGGCCTCGACGTTCTCCTCAAGGCTTGTCTGTCCGGGTCCCGGGATTACCACTGCCGGCACTCTTGATCGGGCAACTGCTTCCCCTACGAGGGGAATATTGTCTCCATTAAGGCTGAGAACCAGATCGGCACCAGCCCTAATCCCGCTCATTATCAGCTCCGGCTGGATCGTGTCGATGCTAACCGGAAGGTCGGTGACCTTTTTGGCAGTCTTAACCGCAAATGAGACCTGTTCCGGCCTGGCGTCAAGGGAGATTCCCAAGTCAATCATATCTGCCCCCTGGGCCTTGTAGTACGATATCTTCCTGATCAGAGTTGCTTCGTCCATCCAGGTGGCGTCCACCACTTCAGCCAGCACCTTCGTCCTCGAATTACCGCCGATTTTGACGCTCTTGATGATCATAGCCGGTTCAGCCTCAGCCTCCAGTGTTTCTATATTGGACAGGGCATCTTTTCTCATCCGGCTCTCAAGAAGAACACACGCCGGAATGGATGTGGAGAGCTCGACGTCGCCCAGGTGGTTCAGAACAAATCCCAGGTCTGCAGCATGCTTGGGCCCTAGGCGGATCTTCGTGCCCAAGGCCGCCTCGATAGTGCCAAAATCAGCGGTTATGGCACCAGGAATGAGGATCAGGTCGTATCCTTTGGGCGCAGCCTGCTGCAGCATCTCTGGGGTAATGAAGGCTGCAATGTCTACGTCAAGCACCAGCACGTCCGCTTCTTTGGCACAGGCCCTGACCAGATCCTGGGCCAGCCTGCCCGTGACGGCGAGAACTTTCATACTGGCAGGATTTACCTTTGGGCTAAAAGCTCTTTCTCGGGAGATCGCGAAGAGCCGTCGAAGTGGTTGTGTCCATCTTGAATACGATCTAGGCAGGGGTACGTCAAGACTCAAAGCGAGGCGCACGCGGAGGGACAGTCTTTCCAAAAAGGCATATGTGCAGCCGGATTACAAATTTGGGTCGGCGCGCACAGAGCAAGAAATCCGATTAGGAATGACCTGCAATCTCAACTTGCTTGATTGGAATAACCTCATCCACTGCGCAGGCTGCGATCTTCTCCGCTAGCTTTGCTAGCACATCTTTTCTCATTCCGCCAACGAACTTGATCGAGCCGACTACAAGGTGGCCGCCGCCGCTGACACCGCCGTTGGGGATCTCAACCATAAGCTCGCGAACCATTTGGGGGATGTTCATGCGAACACCCCGAGATCGAAGCACTGCAAAGTCCGGGCCGTAACCGATTGTGACAACCGGCTTTCCGGCGAACTTCTGGCACAGTCTGTCGTGAACCTCGCCGGAGGTTTTTCCGGGCGGTGGAAAAGTGAACTTGTGGGCGAAGTTCTCTACGTCCAGCACGTTCATGATCACGCCGTTGGGGAGCTTTGTGCTCTTGACGTTGCCCATGGTTGCCCTTAGCTGCTCGTCGATCATGCCATTGGCCTGGTCACACAGAAGATCGACGAGCTTCTGGTGACGGTCGAGTCTGCCCAGGCAGAGGATATCGTTGATAAGGCCTCGCCCCTCATTGAATCGCAACCAGAATGCCTCGTAGTCCAGAGCAAGAGCCATTTTCTTAAGGTCCACCAGCCCGAACTTGTCCTCCACCAGTTTGATGTACCTGGTAGCCTCCGGAGCCTCGCTTCTGTCGCCCACGGCTGAGACAGCAGGAAAGTGCTTGATCTTGCTCTCGACTTCTGGGTAGATCATTCTGGCAATCTCAGTGGCCAGCATGCCCGTGGTGACCCCAAAATCGCCACCAGCATGAGCCGGATTCACGTGACCTATGAGATACTGGTCAACCACCTCGTTTGGGTGATGGTGGTCCACAACCAGCATCTCTAGGCCGTAGACCTGAGCCTGCTTCATGGCCGGTACGTCCTCCTCTGTGGAGCCGTTGTCCATCAAGACGATGAGGGGCATCTTCTGGCCGTGCCTGGTCTGGTCTTCCAGCGCATAGCTGAGGTCCTTAGTCACGTCTTCCAGCTCGTAGAACGGGGCCTTGGAAGGAGCGCGGCGGTAGTTGTAGTACTCGGAATCCGGCCCTCCAGCCTCCTTTATTAAAGGCAATATGGCCGTCTCGATGGCCACGGCAGCGGTAATGCCGTCGGCATCGGCGTGATGCCGTATGACGATGGGCCGAGACTTGAGGACTGCTCGGCGGATCTCCTTAGCAACGGCCAGCATAGCGGGCTTGAGCTTAGTCAGGACATCGCTCTCTACCAGGAAACCTGGGTCCGATGGTTCAGCCCGTTTGTCGATGGCCTGCTCTATCTGCTCCTTTACCCTGGATGCCTCTCCGCCCCACAGCTGCTTTAAGGATCTGATCTCGATCTGAACCTGGCCGTTACGCAGGGTTACCTCTCCGACCATCCGGACCATCATCTCGCTGTCGATCTCAGCGTAAGCCCGCACACCCGCGCGCTCGAAGGCCGCCCCGAAGACCAGGCCGCTGTCGTCGGCGACTGTGAAGATGGTCGGGCCGCCTGTCTGCTTGACCTGAATCACCTCGCCCTTTATGCTGACCAGCTTGCCGACCTGCTTATCCAGCCCTCCCGCTTTAGACACCGGCAGGTCCTTATCCACCTCGACTGTGTTGTACTCATTCAGCTCAACGGGCTCGAGCTCGATGTTGCCGTTGGGAGCCACGTTCCTAACACAGACCAGGATTGTCTCTCCCACCTCGGGCTTAGATTTCAGGTATTTGTTGTGGGCAAGGCCTCTGACGTGGTCGTTCAGATCCACGAAAGCGCCGAAGTTGGCCAATCCATTGACTTTTCCTTGGTAAATGTCGCCGACAACCACATCTTCCGTATCGCAGGCTTGATCGAGGATGTGCACCAAGGGCTTCTTGGAGCACTTTTCGCAGAGCTCCTTCTTGGTGGTAAGCCTGGCGCCGCACACAAGGCAGAGGTATTCTCGCCCAAGGCCGTGGCAAGCCTCACAGGACTCGGTGACCGGGATGCTTCCAGATCCATGACAGACGGTGCATTTGGCTGAGCCACGCTCGATCAGCTCCTTCATGTCGCTATCTGAAGCTTCACCAAGGCTGATGGACTCGGTCTTTCCGCTGCCGTTGCAGTTTGGGCAGGGCTTCTCCCCAACTTGGAGGTACCCCTTCCCTTTGCATTCCTCGCACAGGTTCATCTTTAGGTGAGAAGTGCCCCAGGAATTTATCTATTTTGGAAGGGAATAAATAGCAGGCCAATTCTCAAAGCAGCCATGCGAGTTGCAGTTCTGCGTCTGGGCCACAGGCCTGAGCGGGACAAGAGGATCACTACCCACGTAGGCTTGGTATCCAGGGCCTTCGGAGCCGAAGAGATGCTTCTGGTCGGGCGCGACCCTAGCGTAGAGGAGAGCCTGACCGACGTGGTGGAGAGATGGGGTGGGGATTTTCGCCTTCGGACTGACGTGAGTTGGATGGGTGAGGTCGTCCGCTGGAAAGAAGGCGGGGGCAAGGTTGTCCACCTGACCATGTACGGATCCAGAATGCAGAACGTCATAGATGAAATCCGGATGCACGACAATATTTTAGTTGTAGTAGGAGCTGAAAAGGTGCCAGCAGAGATGTACGATCTGGCTGACTGGAACGTGGCCGTCGGCAGCCAGCCCCACTCCGAGGTAGCAGCCCTGGCTGTATTCCTCGATCATCTCATGGAAGGTAGGGAGCTTGCCAAAGATTTCGATGGTGGTGAGCTTAAGATAATTCCGTCTCCGAGGGGAAAACAGGTGGTCGGCCATCGGAAGCAGGATTTTCCGGATACAAAGGACTGAAACAGGCAAGACATTCCGGATCTTTTCAATAGGATTAACGATTTATGAAGATTCTAATCGTTGGCTACAGCGTAAGGCACATAGCCTGTTCTGCGGCCAGGGCCGGCCATAAGGTCTTCGCCGTCGATAGCTTCTGCGACCTGGATCTGGAGGCCTGCTCAAACAGCATCACACTCCTTCCACAGCCGCTGGATGCCCCGCAAGCTGAATGCCTGATCCAAACCTACATTGAAAAGTTCTCTCCTGACGCGGTGGTCCTCGGTCCGGGACTGGAGGAGGCCAGAGTGAAAGGGGTCAGCGTCCTGAACAACCCACCGGAGAAGGCTGCTCTTGTCTCTGACAAGTTCTGGCTGGCCGGCTGGCTGGAGGGAAGAGGATTCCCTTTCATACCCACCGCCGAGTCTCCGGAAAAGGCCAGCTTTCCGGCTGTTATCAAGCCTCGAAAGGGAGCTGGGGGAGTGGGCTGCAAGCTTGTGGAAAGGGCGGCGGATCTTCAGCTTGACGGGTATATGGAACTTGAAGATGGGGTGATAATCCAGGACTGGCTTTCTGGAAAACCAGTAAGCGTATCTATCATCGGAAACGGTCGCGATTCGAGGGCAATAGCCGTAAACGAGCAGCTGATAGGTGCACCTTGGGCAGGAGCCGATGGATTCAGGTACAGCGGCAATATATCTCCCTTGGAACCGCCACAACCTGAAATGGCCAGGATGGCGGAGGAGATCGTCTCGGAGCTTGGGCTGGTGGGAAGCAACGGTGTAGATTTCCTTCTGACCGAAAGAGGGCCCGTGGTTGTTGAGGTGAACCCGCGATTTCAGGGCAGCCTGGACGCCGTGGAGATGTCAACTGGAAAAAACGTCTTTCAGGCCCATGTGGATGCTTTTAAAGGAATTTTGCCTGAGAAGCCGGTGCCTAAGATGGTCGCAGGGAGGGCCATCCTCTTTGCCGATGAGGGCGTCAAGATCGGCGAACCCATGACTCGCTGGATTACGGGGAAGGATTGGATTACAGATGTTCCCAGGCCGGGATCGGATATAAAGAAGAACGATCCGGTCGCGTCCGTCTTGGCCACAGGAAGCGATCGGGCAGAGGTCCTGGACCTGTTGATGGAGCGGACCGCCATGCTGCGAACGGCAGTAAAATTCCAGAGCTAAAGTTTGTTTAAGTCGACCGGCGAATAATCACCAGGACACAACCCTGTAGAGCCAGTTGCAGAAGACTGTTACGGCCTTGACGTCCCCTGACCCCTTCTCTAGCTTCTTTTTCTCCTTCTCACTGTACACATCTTTTCCGCCCTGCTTCTTTTCCTTCATCCATGTCATGGCTCACAGGTAAATCTATTCAAAAATATAACCATGTCGGTCTCATCGCAGTTAGTCATACCTTTTTTCTAGTTTTGCGTCCAGAAGCATGGTCATCTGTGTATCCAGTAGATCCAAGAAAGGAAATATGTCCAAGAAAAGTAATATTTCCTAAAAGGCAATGTCCCAAAAGGTAATGCGGAAAAAGGTAATATATGTAGAGTGGGAAGGATAGAGGAAGAAATACCGATGAGGATCAGATGAAATCACCGGAAAGGATAACCATCGCGCTGGATGAAGAGACGGCTGGCCTGTTCAAGAAAATGAAGGATGACCTGGGAATTTCGCAGAGCGAGCTCATGCGTGAATCGCTGAAGTTCTACAGCAAGCACAAGTCCTTGTTTGAGTTTGCCGAGGACAAGCAGGTCTACACTCATGCCGAGATGCTGTCGGCCGGCGAGCACATAATTCTGGACATAGATCACTGGATACTGTTTCTGACCTTCATCGAAACCCACCCGGAGAAGGAGAAGTTCTGGGAGCTGCACAAAGAGGTATGCCAGGCCCATGCCGAGCAGTTCAAGCACAAACTCTACAACGCCGAGAGCATCCTTAGACGGCTGGAGATGTGCAATCTGTTCCAGTTGTCGAAGAGGTCCAAGGAGGAGTTTACCTTGATCTTTGGCTCGGATCTCCCCAAAAAGTTCGTCAAGACCGAGCTAGAAGAGATCTTCAAGGGAATGGGCTTTATGGTGGAGATAAAAGAGGACTTTTCCAAGCTGAGAGTAAAGGTAATACACGACCTTTAACTCTGAACTTATTCAAAACTATTATAGTGTTTAACCTAATGGGTTTATAAGTAGAAAGTTGTTCGATTAAGCTAAGCATTGCGGTCATAAGTTTCATATTTTGGGTTAAACACTATAATACTACATTTAACTGCCGCTTCTTGAATAGGTAGCATGAATTCTCGGCCTTAACTAAGGATCTTTGGTTGCTTAAATCGCGCTTTAGAAGCTGACAACAAGATACGAACGACTGAATACATGCTGCACAGGATTAACTTAATCTGGCTCGATTTCTCATTTATTGAAGAAGTATCCCGGTGAGTTTTGAGATGGGTTCTTCTAGACCAGTTCCATCTTTGCATAGCATTTACTACTGAAACTAGAGAGGCATGGGCTATCGAGGTAACAATTGTGACAGATCATTACAATCGTCCTGGGAAAGAGTGATGTACCAGTCGAGTACTATTCGAAGAAGCTCCTCTCCGTAGGTCCCATCTTCGAGGTATTATATGAAGTGCTCCAAATGCGATGATATCGCCATTGTGTCTCAAAGGTATTCGTGCACCCACCTTTGCGAAAGGCATTTCGTTGAGGATTTCGAGGACAGGGTAAAAGAGACGGTTGCAAAAGGCCGGATGCTGCAAGGCGGAGACCGAATCGCTGTTGCTCTGAGCGGTGGCAAGGACAGCACTGCCCTTCTTAATATCCTGAAAAAGATTCTATCAGACAGAAAGGACATAACGATGTTTGCCGTCACTGTCGACGAGGGTATTGAAGGATACAGAGAAGACACAATAAAATCGGCCCGAAAGATTACCGAGGAACTCGGAGTCGAGCACGTCATAGTCTCCTTCAGGGAGGAGTTCGACTTCTGCCTAGACGAGATAGTCGAAGGAAAGAGAGAGGCACCTTGCACTTTCTGCGGGGTCTTGAGAAAGAGCCTTTTGAATCGGACGGCCAAGAAATACGGGGCAACGAAGGTGGCAACTGGCCACGACCTTGACGATGAAGCCCAGTCGATATTGATGAACTACATGAAAGGAGACATAGAACGCCTGGGCAGGTTTGCGCCTCGACGGATACAGCCGGGATTGGTTCCCAGGATCAAGCCGCTGAAGAACATTCCTGAACGAGAGACTGCTCTGTACTGCATGGTCAACGGATTCTATGTGAAGATGGCAGAGTGCCCTTATGCAAGCTTATCTCTTCGTTCGGATGTGAGGGATATGCTCAACAACCTGGAGATGATGTTTCCAGGCACCAAACAGTCCTGCATGAGAGGGTTTGACTGCATCTCGGGTCTGCTGGCTATGCGCTACCCGCCTATGAAATTATCGTCCTGTAGGATTTGCGGCGAGCCTTGCGTAGAGGACTTGTGCAAGGCGTGCCAGCTTCTGAACAGGCTAAAGACTGCTTGAACCCGGATGCTTGGACAGACCCGTACTCACAGACTCGTCCTTAAATTGGAACTACATGCCCTTATCTGACTTATAATCAAGAGGTATCTGTAAAGTCAAAAGGGGACCCTACTTCCTCGTAAACTAAGGGCCTTAAATTAAAATTTTACCGTTGTAACAAATCACCTTTGTTATTCTATTTCTAATCATATTATAGTCAATATATAGTCAATAACCTAACTGATTATACTTAATTCATTGTCAAGAAATACTTCTATCCAATT
>JBGQAL010000172.1:0-5364 GCA_041494285.1 Methanotrichaceae archaeon | reverse complement strand
TATTCTCTTCTAGCCTCATCTGGATCATCTCCTCAACTTCCGAGGGCCTGGCATGGAAGATCTCCTCGAGGATCTGCTTGGCCGTCTCAGCTCAAGGATCCTGGGATTTACCGTCGATTTGAGCCCAAATGTTCTGGCCTCATGCTTCCACGGCAAATTGATCATGTCCATGCCTCCAGGGTGGTCTGGCCCTTCTGCTTTTTCGGACAAGCCTTCGAAATAAGCTTCGTCGTAGCTCTCCGCCCTTCGTCGAAGTAGAATACTCGGTCGGCATTTCTGGTCATATCCTCCAGGATAGTATCGGTTCCAGGTGAGTAAAGCAGGGGTTCATGCTAGATGACAATCAAGGAGTGGCGGGACTCTTCAAGAACGGTCATGAGCTGAAAGACTGTGAAGGCTCGGCGGATATCTAGGTTATGGAACCTGCGATCAAGCCGGCTGAGGATGGAGGAGTAGTTCCCGCAGATTTAGAGGACATAGTAGTGTTGCAGGTTGAGGTTGGGTTGAGGGCCTGAAATAAAGAGCTCCACGGAGAACTACAAAGAACGTGGAAACACCTGGAGACAGGAGGGACCAGATCAGAGTCCATAATGTGGTTTGGGGCTTGGAGGATTAACCAGGATCTAAACCGAAATGAAAAAAGTAATCTGGCAGAACTAAATTGAGTTTATGACATCTATAAGAACGATCAGTGTCATGTAATTGAACCAGAAGAAGGATGTGTTGAAAGATGGTCAGAGTTTTGATCGTGTATCATACCTTGTCGGGGAACACAGAAAAGATGGCTAAGGCTTGTGCAGAGGGCGCAAAGAGCGTTCAAGGAACAGATGTCGTTCTCAAAAAAGCATTTGACGCGACCCTTGAAGACCTTCTAGGGTGCGATGCAATAGCTCTCGGGTCTGCCGATTATTTCAGCTACATCGCAGGAGCACTCAAGGATTTCTTCGATCGGACCTACTATCCTTCCCAGGGTAAGGTTGCGGGAAAACCATACGCGGCATTCGCTACCGGTGGTAGAGGAGGAGAAACTGCTCTTGGGGTGCTTGATCGCATATGCGGCTCATTTAAATTCAAAAAAGTCGTTGAAGGCGTGTCTGCTGAGAGGGCACCGTCACCCGAGGTCTTGGAAAAGTGCACCGAGGCCGGAAAGAAACTGGCGAATGTTGTAGCCAAATGACCTCATGCGCATGACACGTAGATTACATAGGCCGAGCGGTATATATCAATGATTAGACCTCATGCTGTCGATCCTGCCAATCTTCTTGCTCCATCAGGTGCATGATTCCGATCAAACCGATGCTGGCCGTTTCAGGAAAGGCGTTCTCCAGCAAAGGATGGATATTCGAACCGAAAATTGACGGGGCCAGGTGCATAGCGTACATCTCCAATAATACCGTGGAGCTAAAGAACAGAAGGATGAGATCGATCACTTATCGTTACCCCGAGATCATTCGAGCATTGAAACAATCTGCTGGCGATTGCATACTGGACGGAGAAATGGCTGTATTCTCCAAGGGTGTGCCAAGTTTTTCCTCTCTGGCGGTGCGAGAGCAACAAATCCAGAGAACTCGCATCGATTTCCTTTCTAAGGATCTGCCTGCCAGCTACATTGTTTTCGACATACTTTACCTGGGCCAGGAAAGCTTGATGGATCGTCCTTTGCTCGATAGGAAATCCATATTGAAGGCGGAGCTGCGAGAAAGCGATGTCGTGACCATCATCGATTATTTGCCGGAGAATGGAGAAGCATACTTCAAGGCAGCGCTGGAGAAAGGCCTGGAAGGCATAATGGCCAAGAGGCTGGCTTCTTCTTACCAACCAGGCATCAGAAGTCGAGACTGGATCAAAATCAAGAAGCAGCTAACTATCGATCTAGTGGTAGGTAGTTATATTCCTGGTCACGGCCAACGGGAACCATTCTTTGGAGGGTTGTTGTTGGGAGCCTACGACTCGGGCAAGTTGATTTATACCGGGAAGGTTGGCTCCGGGTTCTCGATGCAGGGTCTGGAGGAGATCTCTAGTGAATTTACTCCATCAGATGAGTCCCCGTTCTTTCATACTCCTTTTATTCGAGATGTTAAATGGCTGAAACCCGAATTGGTAGTCGAGGTCGAAGCCTTAGAGGTGTCCAAGAGGAAACATCTCAGGGCACCTGTATTCCTCCGGAAAAGAACTGATAAATTGCCTGAAGAATGCACGATGGACCAATTGCAGACTACCTGAACACAAACGCTACCTCTCCCCAAGCCTTCCCCAGCAGTCCTCGATAGTATGCAGCATCGAACTTAGATGCAGTTCTCTCTGGATCCACCTCCCACTTGCGGGCATCCCTAATCACGTAGCCTATCTCCATCCCTGGGGCCAATGGAATCCCTTGCTTCATGTGAACCTGCACAGCCGAGGCCTCAGCGCATCTCCGGGAATAGTTCAGCCTGCTAACCCTGCGATGGATAGCCAGCTCCTTGTCTATCTCGGCAATATCGTCGGCAATATTAGAATGATTTTCGATAAGTCTCTTTCTACGACTTTGAAGCGGCTTAAGTTCGTTGTTAATCATCGGAATGGTCGCCTTGATCCTTGAAACATTGGGCGCAATCTTTTGCCGTGGGCTTTGTCCCATCGGGATAAATACAAAGCTCACCCCAACCCCTCGGACATCTGCCTTTTGATATCTCGCCTTCAAGAGTCAAGTTCAGAACCTCCGCTCAGTCTTCCCCGCGGCTGCCAAATCGGCTTTTAATGCTGTAAGTCGGCTGTCCATAGCCTGGAGATCGGTCACTATACTTTCGCGTCTGTGCTGCATAGCATGAAGGCACTGCGTAATGATCTCCTGATTTGACACTGATTTTATCATTTTAGATCACCTGCCATCTCGTAATAACATTTCCAGCAGATGGGGTCGGGCTGTATTCGGTCACAGTCTGCTTATACACGCTGCACTTTCTCTCTTTCGGTCCTATCCAAAAGGTCTTGCAATGTTGTTTCAGGTGTGAAACAGTTGTTACTTTTCTTATACGCTCCAACGCTTCTCTTTCATTTGCTTCATCACCCAGGAACCCTTCGCTTGGAACGCCCACTTTGTACCATGAAGTATTTAGAACAAGCAGCTAAGAATGTACAGTAGTGCAGAGGAGATATATGACTGGTACTTACAAAACAGATCATCATACCAGGGGTCGTCCTAAAATCCAGCGTACGCACGCACCCAAGGAAGAAGCAACATTTAATACAGAACTGCAGAGATACGTCATGCCAGGCGAACGCCATGTCATCATGCTCAAGCAGGACAAGAGGGAGTAAGACACAACGAAGAGTCCCCAAAGAAGGCTGGTGGCAATTCCGGAGGTGAGGTAAGATGGATTTATTGTCAATTTTCTTTATTGTTACAACCATTTTAAGCCTGATCATGATAAATTTAACAAGGAAACAAAGATTATCGCTTGTTTTCGCGATAGGAGGATTATTGGGCTCTATAATAGGATATGCTATTAAATATATTCCAACGATATGGGAAAGGCCACTTGATAGACCTAGTGTTCCAGCATATGAAAAATTTATAATTATTAATCTTTCATTAGGGGAATGGCTGATGGTTTTGATAATTGTATTAATATTTTTATCGATATCGAAGTTATATGAAGAGAAGTTGCCCAAAGCCTTACCACCTACAGAGGAAAAGACCAAAAAGAAAGGCTGGTGGCAGTTCTGGAAATGACAAGCCTTTCACAGTCTTCGCGTGATCGTATCCTGTGGATCCTGGCCAACAATGGCGGCAAGATGGAGCGGAGCAGCATGATTTTCTCCGAAGAAAGAGGAAAGATAATCTCTTTGCGACCCTGCATGATCTTTATTAATGCCTCGCAAAGAGTTTGTTCCCTCTTCATAATTCAACGCCGCGTTATGAAGAATTGCTCATGGTTGTTCCCCATGTTCACGCTCCAAGAACTGTAGCCTACTTGCTTGATGTAGGTCGTGTTTGGCTCACCTACAAGGACAAAGTTTACTACTGTTCCTTTTGCGAACGATCCGGTCAAGTATATAGACCTGTATTTCTTCATCTGAGCTACAGTCCCTATTCTCTTGTTGTTGACCCACAGAACCGCACTTGAGTTATATCCTGAAGTCGTGTAGGTGATCTGAGAGTAGAGTTTGCCCGTAACCGGCATGGTAATATTGCTCTGCGGAGTCGGTGGAACAATTGATAGCGTCACAGTGGTCTTATAAGTCTGATTCTGCGTGACCGTGAACGATAGCGGATAATCTACGTAGCCGGATTTCTTTATGTTGACGTTATAAGCCCCTGCTGTAAGATCAAGGAACTTATCTGTCTGGCCTAGATCTTTGCCTGTGTTGTCGTAGATCTCTGCTTTCAATGAGCCTGTAGTATCTATCTCTGCGCCTGTCTGAGTCACAGGTGGAGGCGTGACACCAAAAGTCTCTCCGTAGAAGTAGAAACTAGAACCTATTCCACATTGACCGTAAGCTATCTTGAAGTAACCATAGTCTCCCCATGCTGTTGACCAGGAGTTCTTACCAATCCAGTAGCCATCGGCATCGTTGTAGCCTATCAAAGTTATTGCGTGGTTCCCCGCTACATCTCCATACTCATAAGAATATTCTCCGCCAGTGTAATCAAAGAAGTCTGTATATACTACCATTCCGGCCATTACTGGACCTTTGGTAGCTATCCACTGTTTTGCGTCAGCGGCTGTCTTGATAGTTGTATAAGAAGTCAGTTTAGTTAGATCGGACTGCCAGTTGGGACCAGTCGATGTGTCAGGGTAATAAGGAGCGCATTTTGCACTTACTGTACCCGGATTCTCAAAAGCTTGTAGCATCCTCTCGAACTGTGCGCCAGAATTACAGTTTCCACCGCCATGTTCGAACAGGAATCGTTCTGAAAGATCGGGGTTTTGAGTCGAATCTCCACCGTTGATCTTCAAGGTAGCTTCGCCTACTCCCACTGTAGCAAATGCAACACACGATCCGCAATCTTTTTGATCCTCCATCGGAGTGACCCAATTCTTGCCGCTAACTGATCGCCAATCCCATGATGCCGGGTAAGTATAAGCAGAAGCGGTTAACTTGCTTTCTGCTACCGCTATGTCTTTGGCGGTAGCGTTCATCTCAGCAGGAGTAACAATTAGACCCATTGCATATGGTTTTGCATCTGAGCTTATGCTAGTTATTAGCAGAGCAAACAGAATTGCCCCTGCAATTAAACCTAGTGCCCTTTCAACCTAAATTTTCTTGAAAATAAACTTTATATTATTTAACATACTCTTTGTTCAATAAAGGGATTTGAAGGGGCAAAGAGTATGTGCATCTATGTAAGGGATATAACGAATGAGGAGGGGAACCAAC
>JBGQAL010000224.1:0-3223 GCA_041494285.1 Methanotrichaceae archaeon | reverse complement strand
GAATCCATATTATGTAATAGTATTGTTAGTATATAAATTTATCTATACTAAGACTTCGGGGTAGGTTTATAGGAATCCTCATCTTTCTCTTCAAAAAGTTCTTAACTAACATCATTGATTATAGTGGCAATCCGAAGGGCAGGCCTCCTTCAGTTTTATGTTTGGGTCAGAGGTAAAAGGTAATGAGACAAGAGCCGGATAAGATCAAACAGAACAATGATAAACCAGATCGGGAAGCACACTTCTTGATGAATGCAGGGTCCGAACCGGATTTTGCCTATATTCTGAATACAGTTGGCCAGGGAGTATTGGTGACCGGCAAAGGGTGGCGTTTTGAATATGTTAACCCGGCCTTTGCTCGATTGGTTGGCAAACCTATTGAAGATCTCATAGGCAAGTCGATGGACGATATCGTAACTCCCGAAGATCTGCCTACCCTTGCTCAGATGAGATCTAAGCGGTTAGCTGGAGAGACCAACAGTTATGACTTACGCCTGAGAAGATCCGACGGAGAGGTTGTTTACGTACATGCTACCGGTGCTCCCCGCAGGCTCGGGGATAAAGTCATAGGTTCGATATCGATCATTACCGATCTGACTGAGCAAAAGATGATTGAGACGACCCTTAAGACTGAAAGGGACAAGGCAGAAAAGTACCTGAATATTGCCGAAGTCATCCTAGTCGCCCTTGACACTAACGCCAGAATAACTCTACTCAACCGGAAAGGTTATCAGATACTCGGATACGAGGAAGGCGAACTTATAGGCAAAAACTGGATCAAGACCTGTCTCAGTCCTGAAGACCACGAGCGCGTATTAACTACTAATGATAAAATCGTCGCGGGTGAAATGGAGCCTTTTGAGTACTACGAAAACTACGTCCTGACTAAAAAAAGGGAAGAGCGCTTTATTGTTTGGCACACAACTGTTTTAGAAGACGATAAAGGCCGAATCATCGGTACACTCAGCTCAGGAGAAGATATTACCGATCGCAGACAGGCCGAGAACCAGCTTGATGCCGAAAGATCTAGACTGAAGGCTATTATTGATAATGCTCCGCTGGGGATCATAGTCGCAGACAAAGACGCCAAAATACTACTAGTAAATCAGGCTGCAAAAGAGACATGTGCTCGTGACATTCCGATTGGGAAGACTATAGAGCGACCCGAAAGATTTAGCCATCTAGATGGGACTCCTTACAACAGTCGTGACTTGCCTCTAACAAAATCGGCACTGACTGGGGAGGTATGTGTTAACGAAGAGTTGATTTTTACCTTGCCTGACGGTCAAAAGTGCCACCATCTTGGGAACTCTGCACCGATAATAGATGGTCGTGGGGAGATCATTGGAGCAGTTGGCATATTCAATGATATAACGGATCGTAGGCGGGCCGAAGAGGCACTTAAGGAAAGCGAGGAGAAATACCGCAATTTGGTGGAGCGGGCAAATGCTGGCATCACCATAATACAAGATGGAACAGTTCGATATGCCAATCCAGCTTTAACGAGATTATGGGGCGAGAGCGTTGAGGAGGTCGTTGGAAGACCGTTTACTGATTTTATCTATCCCGACAAAATTCCAGAAGTGGTCGAACGTTACCGGCGCCGCATGGCGAACGAGTCCGTTACGCCAACATATGAAACAATACTCCGCCGCAGAAACGGCACTAAGATCTTTGTTGAGCTAAATGCAGGCTTGATTACATTTCAGGGAACGCCTGCAGACTTGGTTATAGTCCAGGATATAACGGAGCGTAAACTGGCGGAGAAGGCTTTGCAGGAGAGCGAAGAGAGATTCCGACGGCTAGCTGAGAATGCCCCAGATGTTGTATTCCGCATTGAAATCCTTCCGGAACCTAATCTATCCTACATTAGCCCGGCAGTAACACGCTACGTCGACTATACTCCAGAGGATTTCTATGCTAATCCAGAACTTGGCTTCAAGCTGGTCCATCCCGACGACTTGCCTCAATTGAACTCCCTTATTAATGGAGAGATTCCGTCAGATACATTCTTTACTGTGCGCTGGCTGAGCAAGAATGGGACGTATATATGGGCTGAACACCTCAGCATGCCAGTCTACGACGATTTCGGTATTTTGGTGGCAGTTGAATCTATTGCCCGTGACATCACTGAGCGCAAGCAGGCGGAAGAGGCACTGAGGAAAGCCCATGACGAACTAGAAATGCGGGTAAAGGAAAGGACGGAGGAGCTGACCAAGAAGAACACAGAGATGGAGCGGTTCATCTACACCGTCTCTCATGACCTGAGAACTCCTTTGATCAGTATGAGCGGTTTACTAGGATTCCTTAAGCAAGACGCTGAAAAGGGTGACCTGGAACGGATGAACGTCGATCTTCGGATAGCAAATGAAGCTGTCACCAAGATGGACCGGCTTCTCCTGGAAACATTGGAACTTAGCCGCATCGGCCGAGTAGTCAACCCACTGGAAAATGTATCATTTGGGGAGATCGTCGAGGATGCTCTCCGCCTGACTGGGAATAAGATCAAGTCCAAGGAGGTAAAGGTATCTGTCGCTCAGGATTTGCCTGTAGTTCATGTAGACAAGATGAGGATCTCGGAGGTCTTAGTCAACCTTATCGAAAACTGCGCAAAATACATGGGTGACCAGACTCGGCCATGCATAGAGATAGGCTCTCGCCTGGAAGAAGACCAGACCGTTTTCTTCGTCCGCGACAATGGAATTGGAATCGATCCCAGTCAGCATAATAAAGTTTTCGGATTGTTCTATAAAGTGGAGAAGAAGAGCGAAGGAACAGGTGCAGGCTTGACTATAGTCAAGAGAATCATCGAGGTCCATGGTGGACGCATATGGATAGAGTCGGAGCTAAGGCAGGGATGCACGATATGCTTCACGTTGCCCATTGCTAATGTTGGATAAAAAGCGTGCTGAAATCTCATCCCTCGCACGAAATACCATATTCAGAACCTCATCTGTAGGCTACATCAGGGATGTACTAATAGGACTACCAATACACCAGTTACACGTAGTACCTTAAATAACATATAAATAACATATATAGTCTATGCATATTGATTCTGCCTTTTTAGCCTTCACTTTTATACATAGTAAAAGTACTTATCGTATAAGTAATTTACGTATAAAAAAATACGTTTACCCGTTGTTTTTCTGAATACTGAGTCTATTTTGAAAAGTATTTATCTACTAATTTGTCATTGATCATCATTAAAAAAGTCTAAAGT
>JBGQAL010000238.1:0-2718 GCA_041494285.1 Methanotrichaceae archaeon | reverse complement strand
GTACAGCGCGGAACAGTACGAGTCCTTCCCGACCCTGCTCGAGGACCACTTCGGCGGGTCTCAGAGGGCATCCGTCATGGCAGCTGCATCCGGTATCGGCGCAGCCATCGCATCAGGCCACAGCCAGATCGGCCTCGCAGGCTGGTACCTGTCCATGCTCCTGCATAAGGAAGCCTGGGGCAGATTGGGCTTCTTCGGATACGACCTGCAGGATCAGTGCGGTCCAACCAACGTGTTCTCCTACCAGTCAGATGAGGGCAACCCCACTGAGCTGAGGGGCGCGAACTATCC
Source organism: Methanotrichaceae archaeon (assembly GCA_041494285.1). Lineage (GTDB taxonomy): Archaea > Halobacteriota > Methanosarcinia > Methanotrichales > Methanotrichaceae > Fen-7. Next base: position 2,427 of record JBGQAL010000238.1, on the reverse strand, counting down.
GAACTACGCCATGAACGTTGGTCACCAGGGCGAATACGCAGGCATATCCAGCGCTGCTCACGCAGGCCGCATGGATGCCTTCGCATGCAACCCGTTGATCAAGGTCACTTTCGCCAACCCCGGCTTGGTCTTCGACTTTGCCGACATCCGCGCCTGCTACGGCAAGGGCGGTGCACGCGAGTTCCGCGCTGCAGGCGACAGGGCATTGGTCATGCCCGCAGTGTAGGCCGCAAGGCTTACCAACCTTTTTCTTTTTTTGAATTCGATTAGCTGATGCCAGGTAATTAAAGATATTCCGCTTTTATGAAAAATACTTATTTTTGGCTGATCATTCTATAGCACTTAGATGCCCAGATAATCACTAATAGGAATATTATGTAAACTACTTTACTGATCGTAGCAGGGTAGGCACTGAGGTTTATTACTGTTGCGATACAGCAAACGTCGCTAAAACGAGGACTAGCTTGGCAATCAGGAACATTTCTAAAGTACTCTAGCGAGGCTTTTTCATTGCCTTGCTAATACAGCGCGTTAGAACCCCCTCCAGTCCGTAAAAACAGTGAAAATCGGGAGATTATGCCGCACCTTTGTGGGTCTGCAAAGGTCATCACTTGAAAGCAGGGTAGAACCAATCCCATTGCCTGCTACAGCGCTCATCTTGGGTATTGCCGTTTATCGACATAGGAACTACCGACGGATCGTTCCACGGTCTTCTGATCTCGTCAGAGTCCTTGTAATCATAAAGCTTGTTCGCGAAGTAGACCAGCGCAGCAGGCTCGTTCCCTAATACCTTGAAACCGTGCCAGTAATGGCCAGGAACCTTGACGATCTGAGGGTTCTCACCAGCCGAAACCACTTCGTCAAGCTCCCGGGTCGCATCATCGTAAGCGCAGATCTTCAATGCTCCCTTAATTACCAGGAAGCGATCAATCTGGCCCCTTTCGTGCTTGTGCCAAGCCCTTACTATGCCTGGATAGCTAATAGACATGTTTGCCTGGCATACCTCATCCTGGAACACGTCTGTCCAATCGTTTCTCATGATCTCTGTAAAGAATCCCCTTTCATCTGTGAACCGTTTCAGAGGCTTAACAATAATACCCGGCAGCATTTATTCAATCTCGGCTCTCAAAGTTTTTAAAGCTTCTTCAATGCTCAAGCCTTTGTCGCTTTCATCCTTGCCAATGATTCAAGTTGGGCCGCTGATGCCATATTCTAAAACCTAATGTGATATAGGATAAAAATCACAAAATCGATGGCTCATGTGTAAAGGATGAAAAATCAAAATCTTAGTTCGATTTTCGCTGGATCAAAATCTTGATTTGGCCTCAGCCAAATCGTGTTGCATATCCAGAACATTCCGCTCTATCTGAAGAGTTCTTTCACCACTTCCGTTAGTATGGGACTGGCCTGGTCGATGACATTGGCCTCATAGAGCCATCCCTTATGCTCGGGGAGAACTCCGTTAACCATGATGGCTTTGCCCTCGTACTCAGCCAAACTTATCTCGTGGGAGGCCACCAGCTCTTCAGCTATGGATGCCGGCTTGGCTATGCGGGTCAGCTTGACTGTGCAACATTGAGGGCGGGGCATTAAGATTGAGAACCTTCCTCCCTGCACTACACCCAGAAATTTTTCCATCTCAGAAGACTCCTTGGTTCGTATATTCTCATTTGACTATGTAATAACTGCTATTATCAATTAAATATCTTTTGATGCATGTATTGTAACTTCTGCAGAATCATAGACATCTTCTTGAAGCTTCTCACGCATCAGTTTTTGGCTGCAGGGGATGAGACCCGATGCACGAGTTTACCTAGTAGTCTTATAATACGCGGGTCATGTAGTCTAGAGAGCAAACAAGGCCAGATAGACATCAAGCTGAGAGCTGACCACGAAGAAGATCCACTTATGTCGTGGTGGTACAGGTCGGTAAGCCCGACAGTCAGCTGTCCAGCTTGGCAACATTATTATTTCTAGGGCTTCAAACTGCATGAGATAAATATCACTCTCAGCCGCATGGAAAGGTCAAACTCGTGAGACCTCGGAGTTCTATACACCAGGTCTAAGCTATGAGATCTGAGGGAACATAAGACCGAGATCTATTTATCTCTGCGGCTGATGATTGTCCTGATTCATGTTAGCCATCCGTAGGGAATAACATTACCCTCTAATTGCTGTCATGCAATCAGGTGGAAAATGGATATGCGTCTGCTAATATTTGCCTCAATATTTGTGGTTATGGCCTTTGTAATTACGGCTTCATGCAGTCCTCAAGTCATACCTCTCAGCAGCCATAACATCTCCCTGGATTTCGGAGGGCAAAACATCACCGTTATGCCAACGGAATCAAGTTATGAGGATTGTCTTGGTGTAGCTACAAATTACACAAAAATGGTAGACAACAACACTAATAGTTCGAGTTTTGCG
>JBGQAL010000117.1:0-8862 GCA_041494285.1 Methanotrichaceae archaeon | reverse complement strand
TGGGGTCTGGAAGAGTGTCCATTGCCTCTATTCTGGCGGCGGAATCTATGTACTGATCCATCATGAACTCTTCCGAGCGAAGTCTGAGTGGAGTCCCGAAGAAATAGAACAAGCTTTCAGGAGCTTGACCGGGGCCTACAATATGTGGCTCGCGGATTTGGAGAACGATTTCTTCAAACTGCACCCGGAACACAAAGGCAAGGTAAAGATCGACAAGATCAACAACCAGAAACGGAAATTCAAGTGCATTTTTTCCATACACAAGAAACATGATCTGGCAGTAATTCCGCTCGATCCCGAAAATATCAATATTGATTTTGAAAGAGCCCGGCTGCCTCTCTCCGATGAGGTTCTTGAGCAAGGTGAGAAGTGTTACAAGGGTTTTGATTTTGGAGAAAAGGAGGCTCTGAAGACTATTCTAGCCCCCTATGTTCAACTTGCACAGGAAGATCTGCAGCAGAGAAAAGAACGGACCGGCAGCTACGATATTAGCAGGCTATCCGAGCCGTTATCTATCGAATCCTGGCCTCCGTGTATGAGGAACATACTGGAGAAGGCTGAGCCTAGTAAGGGACCTCACAGAGCATGTGCAGTTCTCGCCGCCTATCTGTATCAGATGGGCTGGTCCGACGAGGAGGCTAGGAAGATTTGGAATCCCATGGCGGATAGATGTGGTATTGAGGCCAGGATATTCGAGCAGTGGTTCGGCAAGATGATCTGCCCGAGTTGTTCCAAAATACAAGAGACCGCTGCCGGTTACCCAGAGGTTGGACTTGGAGGACTGGGATATTGTGAACCAGATGGGCGCTGTAAAGGCTGCAAATGGCCTGGTGGGCATAACTGGTGGTCAACAGAGGAACTGAAGAAACATATTGAGGATGATCGCAATAGACTGAAGAACCCAGAGGTGTTACATGCCCTCGCCGACCTGAAGCAGTCCAAGCAACTGGAGTTCACCTTATTGCTGAAGGATCTGAAAATAACCGGTGAGGTGAAGAAATCACTGGAGACAGAGATAAGCAAGATCTTGGTTGACGATCAGAAGCAAGAGGCTTCCCCGCAAATCAAAGCAAACGCAATGGAGATCCTGAAGAGTGGCGATCCAATGCAGTACATAGCTGATAGCTGCGGCAGGATGGTGTTGGGGGCAGAGAAGGCTTTTAGAAAGCTGATATGTTGTGTTTCAGTCCAGAATGTTCTACAGTCGGCCGGCTTGCACCCTAAGCTCAGCGGTGAGAGCGGAGGTGGCAAGACGTGGGCGGTGCTTACCTTTGCCCACCATCTCCCCGAGGAAGCTGTCAAAGTAGGGTCCATGTCGGCCAAGGCGGGTTATTACCACAGAGATGGTAATCGTATCTTTAGAATACTTGATGATTACCAGTCTGGCAATGAGGACCTAGACAAGGTAATAAAACAAACATCCAGCGCTTTTCACGAGCCCTACACGCATCGAACAGTTGCAAATAGCAAAGCTCTGACATTGCAGATAGGGTCAGAGCAAACATGGGCAATCACATCAGTGGATAGCAGCCAAGATATTCAAGTCCTAAATCGCCAGATACCGATCAATGTAGATGATAGCGAGGAGTTGACCAAAAGGGTAAACCGGCACACCATCGAGAGATATGGAAAGGGCGAGCAACAGTTTCCCGTAGATGAGACCGTACAAGTGTGCCACGAGATTTTCCGTATACTTCGAGAAGAGGGCTATATCAACGCAAAGGTGCCTTTCCATTATCGAATAGATTGGATAGATACCAGCAATAGAAGAAACCCTTCAATCTTCATGGACATGTTGATTGCACACACCGCGATGAACAGGTACCAAAGGGAGAAAGACCAAGATGGCTGCTATTTGGCCACGGAGGAGGACTTCCATGGTGCTAAGGATCTTTTCGTTGAACGTGATGCAGAGGAACTCGTACACAGGTTAGCTAAGAGGGAGCGAGAGTTCGCCGAGCTTCTAATGCAACACAAAGAGGGCCTTGTCCGGGAAGATGTAGCAAAGGCTATGAAACTCTCCCCCACAAGGATCAGCCATCTGGCCAATGGGGAGAAAGGAAGCGGCGGGCTTTCGCAGAAGCTTCCTGGGTTCTGCGTACAAGAAATCACAGATTACGAGGATAAATATGGGAATAAGCGTGCGGTCAGGAAAACCCTCTACAAACTAGAAGGCTACAACCCGCTGGCGGGATTCGATGCTGTGGTCAAGCTCCTTGACAGTGCGGATGGTGCGGACGGTGTGCGCCTTGAGTCGCACCCCAAGGTCAGTGCGAAAATCAATAACAGTGAGAGAGAGAAGAAAGAGATAGATATAGATAGTGCGGATAGTGCGGAGAAAGAGAGAGCGCATTCTAAATCTTTCGGGCAAAGTCCTGATGAGAAAAATCTTCTCTCTCGCGAGAATGAGAAAAATCCGCACTCTTATAGTAAACCGATGGCTATAGGCTTAGTGACAGGGCGCACTACCAGCCGCATCGATACGCACTTTGCGCACATTGGAGCTCCAGATAGCGGCGCACTGTCACTAGAGCAAAATACGGAGAGAGGAATAAAGGCTGAGCTCCAACTGGCCGATGAGAGAGAGAAAGAGAGAGAAGAACACTTTCATACGCCCGATAGTAAGAAAAAGGCAAACTGCCCAATTTGTGGGGATGATATCGGCCCAAGTCACAGCAGTCAATCCTTTGAGGATGTGCAATATTGTGTATCTTGTGCTCGGCCATTAGCAATGGTCCGTGCCTCCGTAAAGAACCTAACCGAGAAAAATAATGGTCTGGTGGGGCCAACGATATCCGAGATCTACGAGGACGTGGCAGGACGTGGCAGCAGACCACCAAAGAAGGAGCTTCTGGCCGGCATGCTCCGAGCCATAGGCTATGTGGAAAGAGATGGTAAATGGGTTTTGCCTCCAACTGGGAACAAGAGTCAGTTGCACAACAATGACCAAACAACTACGGACGAGGATAGACCTGCTTTCACGGCATAGCGTTAATTTGTCTCATAAAAAAAAGCGTAACTATTGACACTGAAGAGGTCCAGCAATAGCGAAGAATCAATGCTCTTGATGCCATTTCCCACATTCTTATGAAACAGCTACAAGAGACGCTGAGATCTTCAACGCTACTGATTGTGCAACTCCGCTCACTGGGCCGCACACTAGCGATTCCTACCATTATCTGCGGGGCACAAGAGTTGGCTTTCTGTTCCGCTTATTGGTTTGGTAGCATTATCATTCAGGATATTGTTGAATATCTGCATAATCTGCAAACGATCGATGAAGAAATCACTATCAGACGTTAGACTGAGAAAATATTACAGCCGTTATTGAATTTAAAAGATCCATTGTCGGCGCATAGCGGTTAAATTTCGATTCAAGAGCCATTTTAGGTATAGCCAGCGACTTTAGCATCGATAATATCCGAATTAGTTGCATGTGCCGCACCATCAAAGGAAGAATCGCTATCAGACGTTAGAATGAGTGAATATTACGGTCGCTATCGAATTTAAAAATCGGATCGAAGCATATCTGTCAAATCTTAGGATTAAAAATAGACCGATAACGGAGCGGCCCGTATCAGTAGATACATCCAACGCCCTGAGATATCGTTTTTGCTAGGAATCACACAAGAAAAGTGCAACACCCGGCACTAAAAAGGCCGCTAACCACTGTTTTCAGTCATCCGCTCTATAGGCCTACCGATAGTGAAGTGGCTCAATGCCCTAATTGCTTTGTTGAGATTCCTGCAAAAACCAGATACAGAAGACTCTGCCAACTTTCGATCGCTATTGATTATACTGCCTGTTTACTAGTCCAGAGAGAACATATCGGCAAATTCATCCAACAGCTGACGATAACATTTTGGTTTGAATTCAGCAAACGAAGAAGCCGGTGACACGGATAATGCCTTCAGCTATTGTTTTATGACCGCCACGTTACGAGTCATCCGATATCGATAGAGTCAACGATCCTGATTTCAACTACTAAGCCTTCTTCGCTGCGATTTGTGTCACTCTTTTCTCTGGGTAGCTCGCTAGCGATTCTAACCTTAACAAGCGATCACGTTCCTTTATTTGAGTAGAAACCAACCGCGGATGACAATTTTTCCTATAGCTGTTAAAATCACATTTGTCCTCCGAGCTATCTACCTGTATTGGTAACATAAAAGCACCTGTCCAACTATGAACCAATAGCGAAGATTCAATCCAGGGATCAAAAAGATAGCTAAACAAATGGACGTCAAATTGACACGTGATAAAAGACTCGCCGCAAGAGACGTGAACTGGCGAGCATGACGTTGATTTTCTCGTCTTCGTTTCTCATCCTAAAGACGAGAAAAATGCGATATGTAGTTCTCGTCTTGTAATCGAACGAAAGTTGGTCTTCAGAAAATTTTCATTGCAACATAACGGTTCAATTCTAAATTGATTTGTTGATGGTGCTCGCTATGTAGACATTATCCTCCAATAACATATTGCTCCTCATTCAAGTATCTCTAAAATCGATTGGCAACAAATGAATTTCGCCTTTTCCGAGGATGTTTTTAGTCATAAAAACTCAGAAATAAGTTGCTTTCGACTCGTATGCTTGAAATGAAATAATCACTAAGCAAATCGCTATCAACAAAAGGAATTGGAATAATCGTTGCTGTTATCGAATTTGTAAAGTTTTATGTCAAAGCATAGCGTTTTAGTTTCGATCTATTTTAGTGCTGTTCCTGTTACTGATTTCTAAATAATATGTGCCACAGCATTATATAGATTTTGTCAAATGCTATCGAATTGAAAGGGTCAACTTCGGTACATAACGATTAAGTGAGGTCTATTGCATGAAACATGCTATGCTTGCTGGTTTTATTACCCACTGGGATTAAGGATGACGAGTGCCAATTATGAGATATTTTTAACCTGTACATAGATTATTTCAAACGCTATCGAATTTAAAAAGGGTCAACTTCGGCAGGAATTAGAAAAATCGTTTGATGTTATCGAATTTGTAAAGTTTTGTGTCAAAGCATAGTGTTTTAGTCTTGATATTTATTGGTACGCAATGAGAAATGCTTCAACTGCACTCGATTTTGATTGCTTCAACATCGGCACATAGTAGTACTATCCAATGCTAACTAAAAAAGCTCCTTTCTATAATAGGGGAGGAAATGAATATGTAATTTTTGTTTTTATTTTTTTGTGATGAAGTGAGAATAGGGGTTAGCTATTGATAGAGATTGTAGAATCAACTGTTTCTATTTTAACAAAGTGAATTAATAAATGAGGAGATGACAATGTTGTTGGAATACGTAGATCCTGAAACGCAGAGCGTTGACGCAGTAGTCGAGTTGTTGAAATTCTCTGGCAGGTCCTTCAATCCCCTCCCTGAGGTTGTGAAGTTGGCAGACGGTGGCCAGCTAACCAAGAGCAGCAAAGGCGATTGCTATTATCATACATCGCCAAAAGGGTGCTCCTGTCCAGGCTTCTTTTACCGCCATAACTGCAAGCACATGAAAACGCTAACTGGTTCACCTTCAGAGCATCGTGGACAGACCATAGCCCAAACCCTGGAGGAGCATGATAGGAACCTCCACAGAATGCCCGCTAGCTACCGCCGCATGGTCAGGATTGCCCGAGAGATGGCTGAAGCAGATCGTGATCCTGATAGCCTCATTAATCATAGCGGATTCAGGCCGGTTCACCCTGATGATGAGCCTTCCGAGACAGACGATCGGGATAAGACCACAACAGTGATCGTTCAAAATCCGAAGCCCAGGAAAGGCCAGGAGGCTTGAAACATGACCCCTGTAGATTTTAAGGCGGCTATCACTGAGGATGTCGCAGAGATCGACCTGGTTTTGAGCGTTCTGAATGGTCTCAGGAACGTCAATTTGGCTAAACTTGCATTGCTTAAAGAAGCTGAGAAGAGGAGTGCAAAGGATTCGGTTGAGCAGAGAAAGGTGGCCTGATAGGGATGTCCTCCGATATTTATTCTGATGTAAACGACAGCATCCTAGCGGCCCTGGAACAAGGAATTATTCCATGGAAGCGCCCCTGGAATGGACGATTACCGACAAACTATGACACTGGCAGAACATATAGGGGCGTCAACATTCTTACTCTTGGGATAGCTGAGATGATTCATGGCTACTCTTCGCCGTTTTGGCTAACATTTCGCCAATCGCAAAAGCATGGCGGTCATATCAGAAAGGGCGAGAAAGCCACATACATAGTATTCTCGGAGAGGAAAGTCAAGGAGATACAGAAGGAGGAGGGACGAAGGAGGAAAAAGGATTCCATTTTGTTCGGTCCTTCCCGGTCTTCAATTGGGAACAGACCGAAGGCGTCCCGCGAAAAGAGGCAGGGTCAGCCTTAGACCCGGATCGAGATCTGATCGAAGTCTGCAACTCCATCCTGTCCAAGATGCCAAACCCGCCAGCGTATCGGGAAAGCGGAAGTTCGGCCTATTATATGCCCAAGGAAGATCTTGTGAATCTACCGCCTATTGGGACATTCAAGACGACCGAAGGATATGCTGCGACCAAATTCCACGAGTACGGCCATGCAACAGGTCACGAGTCGAGGCTAAATCGGCCTGGGATCATGGAAGTTGCTTCCTTTGGTGGTGAGCTATATAGCTTCGAGGAGCTGGTTGCGGAATTGACATCCGCATACCTTTGCGCCAGGAATGGAATTGATAACACTCTGGAGAACTCCTCGGCCTACATCCAGCATTGGCTCAAGGCTCTGAAAGACGATAGGACCATACTGATGAAGGCAAGCGGAAAAGCGATGGCAGCGGTTGAATATATCCTTGCCAACAAGGCTTGAGATAGCTGAGTTGAAGGAGATCGAGACAGAGGATGAAGGTGGGGTGTCCGGATACCCATCTTTGCCCACCACAGAGCTTCTACAGGCCCTAGGAGGATAGATCTCTGCTTAGGTGACATCCAACATGCTCAGACCCGAGATTCTTTCTGTAAACCCCTATTTTGCCTGGTTGGCCATGAATGAATATCCAATCACCCAACTATCTCTTGGACTCATCGTGTCGCAATAAGGGAGGTCGATCTTGCCGAGGGCTCGGGATCTACTACGAAGGACTCACTGTACGCATAAGCTTTTTGGACTACAATTGTTCGGAAAATCTACCTATGTCAAAGGCTGGCTATTTTAGGAAATCCAGCATGCAGCGCAAACCAAGTGCTACTCGATTTGGCATACTTGACCCAGATATAGAACGGAAAATTTTGGGGATTGATTCTACATATCGAGAGGTTGCTTTCGTTGTGGATACTGGTTCTATCATCTCACCAAAGACTCAGGCGTCGTAGATGTCGGTTTCTGTTGGTGCATATTCCCATTGACGTTGTGCCTACTGGTTTGAACCCTCCTATACATCCGTGTTACTACTGGGGCAAGGCTGATTCAGAAGAGGTACTGGTAAAGATAGCAGCGGGTGACCACACCCCCTGCACCCCCGTCACACACAACAGGCCACTGTCCTGTCGCTGTGGCCTATCTGCCTCGCCACTTAGACGCAGCGGAACCCCGAGTGGCACCGTTTCTGTGGCTGTGCCGCTGCCGGATAGGGGGACGGCGTCCCCCACCGGACCATTCCCCCTCCCACCGTATCAACGGCCGCCGGGATTGGTGTGATAGGATTCTGTTAGACTAAAATGGATTTGATGTCGAAATGAAGCAAGGGAGGTCGGTTCTGGCTGGGGGCTCAGGATCTACTACCGCATAATGCTTCGCATCACGCGCTCACGCGATTGGGAGGATGCGAGGCGGGATAATAACATATTCATTGTCATAGCCGTCTGAAGAGCGGCTTGATGGGGCGACGGACTCACTGTACGCATATGCAAAGACTTTTAGTGAATATCTTTTGCTGAACCTATTCGAAATGGCACATTTTTCAGCGGGTTTTGCATGAAGGACAGGAAATACATTGCAATGAAGCGGATACTTGGGATTCTTCTACCGGGAATAGAAACTGTTTTGGAGTAACTGCCCATAGAATCCAATATGAGATAATAATATTCTTCAATCGAGCACTGCAAATTCTGCGATTAAGAATAACTCGTATCTAAGATACAACATGATTGATTCTACCTATAAATTCTGTTTGTCAATTCTAGTCAGCGATTAGAACTCTTTTTTCGTTCGGCTATATAAGTATCTTAAGATCTATCAAATGTCATGATGATGAGACAGGTCGAAGAAAATTCAATACTGGAATCGATTTGAGCAGAAGTGTACAAATAGAAGTCTCTATAAATATATAAAAGCGCGAAGGTTGATAAAAGAATATGAAACTTAGAGTAGTTAGTCAAAGAACTGAGATTCCCAATCTGAATCCCAACGAGAAGATGGTCCATATGGCCTTCAGAGCATCGAACGTTGACTTCATCAATCTGATGCAGAGATGCCCCAGGCTGAGAACGGTTCAGATACCTCACTCCTACCACAAGACAATGTCCAACGCCATCCAGGTATTCCTGGATATGGAGGGCATTGAACTGCTGGAAGGAGACGTGTGGGGCCACAGAAAGGACCTGGATGAGTACTACACCGTCGAGGACGATACCATTGAGGAGATTCGTACTCTGGCAGCTACCGGAGCGACTGCCGACGATGTTGCAAATCAGATCCGGAGGAAATCAAAGCTCAGTACTGATCTGATCAAATACATTGCCAAGACCAAGATCACCGCTTAAGCCTATTCCTTGAGCCAGACATAGAGCTGGCTCAACAACTTTTCTGCGGTGTTTTTTTTGCTCGAACTATTGGACCATATGTGATGAACGGGGGGGAAAAAACGAGGAAAAAAAAACGAAACGAGAACTATAGGCCCGCTCCGCGGGTCTA